>CAZPDS010000022.1:3095-36902 GCA_964585485.1 uncultured Bacteroidales bacterium | reverse complement strand
CGAAAGAGGGATTCGAACCCCCGACCCGCTGATTACAAATCAGCTGCTCTGGCCAGCTGAGCTATTTCGGCAAAAAACTCGCTGTTTTGTCCTTAATCCCTTGCTAATAATAAAAAAAACAGCCCCTTTTTAAAAGGGACTGCAAATGTATGAACAAAATAAATACCAACAAATTTTTTTTTACATTTTTTTTCGTTTAGCACGATTTTTTTTTCTCAGGGCTGATGTAAGCCCTTTTTTTATTCACCCCTGACTTTATCTTTGTGACGGGTAATCTGCTTGCGCAAGGCCTCCACCGCGGTGTCGGTGGCCTGCTCAAACGAGGTGGCCTGCTTTTTGGCAAAGAGATCGTTGCCCGGAATCAGGATCCGTATTTCGGCTACCTTGTTGCCGGTTTCAACATTTTTTTCCAATCTGAGCGTAACCTCAGAACTGATAACGCCGTCAAAATAATTCTCCAGTTTTCCGACTTTTTCAGTCACGAAATCCTCTAACTTTTGGTCTGCTTTAAAGTGTACCGAATTGATTTTAATGTTCATAGTTCCTCCTTCTGAATTATGCCTTCGGATGGGCTTGTTTATAAATGTCTTTTAATTTCCCGATGGTATTATGGGTATATACCTGAGTGGCTGATAAGTTGGCATGACCCAACAATTCCTTGATGGCATTGAGATCCGCCCCTTTGTTCAGCATGTGCGTCGCAAATGTATGTCGCAGAACGTGCGGGCTTTTCTTTTTCATGGTCGTGATGGTACTAAGGTAATCATTTACTATACGGTATGCAAGTTTTTGATACATTTTTTTCCCTTTATCCGTGAGGAAAAAAACCGTTGCGGCTGCGGGTTCGGGGATGATCTCCGACCGAATCTGCAAATACTGCGTGATCAATGTATGTAAATGGGGACCAAAGGGCACGATACGCTCTTTATTGCGTTTGCCCAGGATGCGGATGGTGTTCGCATACAGGTCTACATCGCTAAGCTTGAGTGAAACCAATTCCGACAGACGCATCCCGGTGGCATAAAACATTTCCAGCACCATCAGGTTGCGCAACTCGTGAAATGGCATGTCGCTCCGGTAAGATACCTGAGCAAACAAGCTTTCCATCCGTTGCTCCTCAACAAATACCGGTAAACGCTTGGGCATTCGGGGCGCTACAACCCGCGTTACCGGGTTTTCCGGAATCAAACAATCTTTGAGTAAAAACCGGTAAAACGCCTGAAGTGCGCTTTTCTTGCGGTTCACCGAATGGGGGTTCATTCCACGCTCCATCATGGTCGCCAGCCACGAACGCACTTCCTGATAGCCTGCTTGTAAGGGATCTGCTTGTCCGTATTCCGCCACAAGAAATTCCTGGTACTGTTTCAAATCACCCGCATAAGCTACCACCGTGTGACGCGATACCCGCTTCTCAAATTCCAGATATTGTAAAAACCGATCAACCATAAAAAAAATCCCTGAGCACGTCAAACGCCTTCCGACATTTGTTATTGCTCAGGGAGATTGTGCCCTATCGGGGCGGATTCCTTACTGCTGTTGCATGTTATCGAGAATCTGCTGAATATAAATCGCTTTCAGCTTCTGTTCCCTTTGCTTAATCGAAGGTTTCGTAAACTTCTGACGTTCGCGCAATTCTTTTACCGTGCCGGTTTTTTCGAATTTTCTCTTGTATTTCTTCAGCGCTTTATCAATGCTTTCGCCTTCTTTAACAGGGATGATAATCATTTTAAATACCTCTTTTCTTTGGGTGAATAATTTTTTTAACGGAGTGCAAAAATAGTCAAATTTTCGTTGAAGCCAAAAAAAATGCAAAAAAATTTCTATTATGAAAATAATTCTCAGCCCCTTTGGCGGCCTTTCCGTTTTTTGATACCTTTACACTAAACAAAAACAAATAAATAGTATGTTGAAAAACCTTAATCCGGGAAACATCCTGTTTCTCGACATTGAAACCGTACCCTGCTCTCCCGGGTACGACTCCTGCCCGGAGATTCTTAAACCCCTTTGGGCGAAAAAGACCAGGCAGCTCAAGCCGGATCCGGAAGCCGATCCGGCCGAAGAATGGCCCCGGGCGGGGATCTATGCCGAATTCGGTAAAATTATTTGCATCGGGGTGGGCATCTACAAAAACGATCAACTTCGCGTGAAATGCCTTGCCGGGCATGACGAGGCGGCCCTTCTTCGCGATTTTGCCCTGTTGCTGACAACCTCCTTTCGGGAAGAACATCACCTTTTGTGCGCCCACAACGGCAAAGAGTTCGATTTTCCTTACCTGGCCCGCCGCATGCTCATTAACCGGATGCCCCTGCCGGCGATTCTGGATACCGCCGGACTTAAACCCTGGCAGGTGCGCCATCTGGATACCATGGAGTTGTGGAAGTTTGGGGATTACAAACACTACACATCCCTGGAAACCCTCGCGGCGGTGTTTAACATACCATCGCCCAAAAACGATATCAATGGCGCAGATGTCGCCCGCGTTTATTGGAAGGAAGGTGATCTGGATCGCATCGCGGCCTATTGCGGACGCGATGTGCTTACCCTGAGCCGCATCCTTTTTGCCTATGCCGGTCGCGCACCGATCGGGGATGAGTCCGTCGTTTGGGCCGATTCGTTTGCAGTGGGTTGTTAGTCAGGTTTTTCTGCCGAATTTCGTTTTTTTAACAGCACCACCTCTAATTTTCATCGGTCAATTGTTTACTTTTGACCAATGGAAAAATTGCCCGAAAATACTCGCAAAGTAGTGCGAAAATCTACTGTAAATCAGGTTGTTTCAGATCATGGCCGGGTTCAGCCCCAAGCCCCCGATCTGGAAGAAGCGGTTTTGGGCGCCCTGATGCTCGAAAAGGACGCACTTACCTCCGTCATTGATATTCTCAAATCCGACATGTTTTACAAAGATGCCCATAAGACCATCTTTAAAGCTATTGAACAATTGTTTCGAAAGTCGGAACCAGTTGATATATTAACGGTTACAAATGAATTGCGGACGCTGGGGCAACTGGAAATGATCGGTGGGCCGTATTACCTCACCCAACTCACCAACCGCGTGGCCTCAGCCGCCAATATTGAATATCACGTTCGTATTATTGCTCAAAAATTTATTCAGCGTGAATTGATTCATATTTCCTCGGAAATTATACGCGATGCTTTTGAGGATTCAACTGATGTTTTTGAACTGCTCGACCAGGCCGAATCTAAACTTTTTGCTGTTAGTGAGGGTAATCTTCGCCGAAATTATCAGGATATGCGCAGTCTGGTGAAAGACGCCATCTTTGAAATTGAAGCGGCTAAAAACGCAGAAGGCAACCTTAAGGGCGTTGGATCGGGATTTACCGAGATTGACCGTGTGACAGCCGGCTGGCAGAAATCAGACCTTATTATTATGGCCGCTCGTCCCGGTATGGGAAAAACGGCCTTCGTGCTTTCCATGGCGCGCAATATGGCCGTGGATATGAAGAAGGCGGTGGCCTTCTTCTCCCTCGAGATGTCCGCCATCCAGCTTGTGACGCGCCTTATCGCTGGTGAATGTGAAATTCCCTCCGAAAAATTGCGCCGCGGTAACCTGGAACCAGCCGAATGGGAGCAACTCAATGCCCGCCTCAACACATTGGTGGATGCCCCCTTGTTTATCGATGATACGCCCGCTTTATCGGTTTTTGACCTGCGGGCAAAATGCCGCCGTTTGAAGGCTCAACACGATATTCAAATGGTTGTTATTGATTACCTGCAGCTTATGACCGCCAGCACCGAAAAGGGCGGAAATCGCGAACAGGAAATCTCGACCATCTCCCGCTCGCTGAAAGCCCTGGCCAAAGAATTGGAAATCCCGGTCATTGCCCTATCGCAGTTGAGCCGTGCCGTGGAAACCCGCGGTGGATCAAAGAAACCTATACTTAGCGACCTTCGTGAATCCGGAGCCATTGAACAGGACGCTGACCTCGTGCTCTTCATTTACCGCCCGGAATATTACAACCTGGCGGAGTGGGACGATGGGTCTCCCACCGAAGGAACCGCCGAAATTATCATAGCCAAGCACCGTAACGGTGCCTTAAAGGATGTTCGTCTGCGGTTTATTGCTAACCTGGCGAAGTTTACCGACATGGACAATTTCTCCGTTTCCATCGATGATGGACTGGAGCCCAACGAATCGTTCAATCAGTCGTTCATTACGCGTTCGTCCCGAATGAACGATGTGCCCGACACAGATCCATTCTAAATCGATCGAACCGTCTATGGCTTCGGAAAAAGAGGATTATTCCTCTTCTTCCGTCGTTTCACCACCAATCTTTTTGAGGAACTGAGCCTTCCTGTTTACTGTAGATAATATAAAGGAGTATTGCGGAAGGTTGTCCTTGGCATCGATGATGTTTTTGTTTTCACTCATCGCCTTTTTAATGGCATCCACAAATTCTTTGCTGGAGGATATGGCCTGCATACGGTTGGCCTGATAACTAAAGAAATACCATTCGTCGCCGGCTTCGAAATAAAGGTTCACCGTGGTGCCACCGCGTTTGCGTACGATTTCCAGACGGCCGTTCAGGAATTTATACAGCTGATTGCCCCCCGAACTGATAAATCCCAGACTCCCGGAGGATACAAATGAACGGTTTTTGAAATCCCACTTAAGTTGCACCTGAGATAAATAAAAGGTGTGATTCAGTTCGGATGGCAATTCTTTGGCCCGGCCGGTGAGATTCAACTGGCCCAGGAAGTTCTCTGATTTCTCGGGGCCAAGCTGGTATTGGAGCGACTGAATGAAGTCGTCTCCATCGGCTTTTAAACTTTCGGTTCCTGCTTCCGCGGCCATCACGTTACGCATGAGCACCATGGCGGCCTCATCGAAGGGGAAATCAATGGTCAGTGTTGTCATCGCAATGGTCGACTGGTCGGGGATGGCATAGGTCATATCGCCCCACGACTGCAGGTTGAATCGGCCCATTTTGTCCACGAGATTCAGTTTCCCCTTGCCGGTCACCGTGCAGTTTTTGCGGTCGAAAGAAACGACGTCGAAAGGCGGCTGTATGCTGAGCGAAGAGTCGATGTCGGGCATGATGGTGTACGTCTGCGCCTTCGGATCGAAGGTTAGGTAACCCGCGGCCGTAACCACCGGATCATCGGATCCCGATCGTTTATACTGCAGAAATGCCGAATGAACCAACACAGAGTCACCGGTTGCGTAGATGCCTAGTCCGAGCTCATTACCATCGCCCCCGGTACTGGCGTATTCGCGGGCACGGCTGGTAACGGGGATTCGGATGTTGGCCGGATCGATGTCGGCCGTAAACCGGAACCAGCGACCTGGTAGAGTGTCACATTCCTGCCGGATCCGGACACCACCACTGAAGTTTAACTGGTCTTTTTCGGCCGCCAGGTGCACTTTTCCCCAGAAACCAAAGTCGGGACTGAGTGTGAACCCCGCCGCCTGTGCCAGCTCTCCGTCGGCCCTCGTTTTCAAGGAGTCAACATGAATGTTGCTGAAGTATATTTTCTGCTTGTTGTCAACCACGTCAACATAATCGTACGTTCCCTGACCACTGTATTTCTTTCGCGTTTCAATGTTGATTTTACTGTCGTAAATCAGGTGCTTCTTATGTTCCGTATTGACGATAAGCTGCGCATTTTCCAGTGGCAGCATTTCGGCTTTCTTCAAAATGGTCACCTTGCCCGAATCGGGGAAAATGGCTGCATCGGCTACCAGTATTACCGGAATATCACTGGTGCGGATCACGTTTTCAGACAAATTATAGGTGGCCTCAGGGGCATAAAACCGAAGTGAATCCTGCCCGGGATGCTCCGATATAAACTGCGATTCCGTAAGGTCCAGGTCGATGATGTCGGCCTTTTTCATGCCCTTCAGGGAGGCAAGCTCATCTTTTTTGGCACTCTTCAACAACAACTCGTCTTTTTCCATGAGCCAATCAAAATTGTACATGTAACAAGCATAGTTGTTAAACGGGAAACTGATCTTAGAGTCCTCATCGTTGGATTTGAATTTGCCAATCTGCTTCTGAAAATCAACGTTGACATTGAAATTATCAGTACGTAAGACCATTTCCGTCAGGTCGGGCGTTTTGAAAACGACATCCGTGGTGTCCGACTGAAACGTGTGGTGCTTAAAGGCATAATTCCGGGATACCATCTCTACCTTGCTGAACGCCAGCAGCCCTTCACCCGACAAGCCCCGGGGACCCAGGTTGACGGATCCCGTCAGGGCCACTTTTTTGTCGTACATGGCAAAGGGATCCCCTTTTTGAGTCACCATCATATTGTCTTTATAAGGGTACCATTGAACCAGCACATCCCTGCCAACAAGGCCGGGGTATTCCGTTGCCGTGGTCTTTTCCTTTATTTCGTACTGTTCTGCCCTGGCAATCAGTGAGTCGGGGAAGAAAATAATGTCTTTCGATTTGGTATAGGACGTGAGGTATTTTAGATTGCCCCGACCCCTGAATCCCAAATAACTAAGGTCAATGATGCTGTCGTAAACGCCCTTGCCACCATAGGCCGGATAACCAGCCGGGGGCGTCTTCATAACAAAGCCCAGCGAAAAGTCGGGCTGTACCTTCAGCGGTTCGATGATGTCAGGAAAAATCCCGGCCGATACGAGATATCCTTTAAATTCTTTTCGTTCTGAGTAATAGCTGTCCAATGTGTCGATGGAGAAAGGCTGCAGCCGATAATAGAATTTATCCCGCGAATACACCCCGTCCATAATGAAGTGACGGTCGTAATAGACGTAGGATTCTTTTTTGCTATTAAAAATCGGGAATTCCTTAAAGGATATCTTCCCGGACTTATTGCCCGGATTATCGATCATGATTTCTCCCACAAGATCTTCAATAACAGTTCGTACTTTACGGAAGGGACGAATACCGAATGCATTGGGAGGCTGGTTGTAATCCTGCACCTTAAAACTCAGAGAATCAATGGTGGGCAGGTCGAACATGAATTTATCGTATTTGAACTGGCAGTTTTTCCCGTAAAAGTCAAACAATCCGGCATGTATCTGCCCATCAAAGTTGAAGTCGCGGTTCTTTTTAATGATGAGTTCCTGTTCGTTAGGGACAACGTAAACGCTTTGAGAATCACTAAGATAAATAATAGGAACCCCGCGAAGTTTCAAATCAAAGTTCAGCAAACTGAGTGTTCCATTGGGTTGGGACGAAATGACGGATTTAAACTGAATCACATCGTAATCTGTCTTTTTGTTCTTGGCGTTGAGGTAATGATAAACCCGGTTTTTGATGGTAACAATCTCATCATCAATATCGAGCAAGATAAATCCTTTGGCTGCATAGTCGATCAACAGGCCCAGAACCTGGTCTTTTCCGACCTTTAAATGTTGTTGTACATGATTAACGCTGAATGTTTTACTGCCGGCTTCTGTGGCACAATCCCGCAGCACATACAGCGGGTGGATGTCTTCCAAACCTTTCAGTTTTTCGTAACGAAATTCCGAGTAATAATTGTCGGATTCAAAAAGACCATAACTTTCAGTACCCGATCCCTTTATCATGGTAAAATCGATTTTGGGCTCATCCATTTTCCAATACATTGCTTCCACGAGAATGTCGAGGTTGTGGTAGGAGTCGAAGAAGGGGGTTTGCGCAATGCCTGTTTTATCGCGCATCAGGCTCAGCAGGGCCGAGTCGTTCTGGAATCGCGCTCGAAGCCCCGGATGATAGATGCTATCGCTTTCCCAATAAATGGACACAGCCGCACGATCGGTTTGAACCTGGTTCTTACGGATAATGAAGGTCTTAGCTGCAAGGCGGACAAACGTTTGCTGGTTTCTTTTAAAGTAGAGAAAGGCGTCAATTTCATCGCTGCCTTTTCCCAGCAATTTGTCGCCGTGCTGGGCGAAGCCGCCTTCGTAGTCCACATTGCGATATATATCTTTGATTTGTAGTCGTTTGTCGAATGAAGAGAAGCGGGGGTAAGAAACCCGGTCTTCACTGACATCCACCATCACTTTTTCCTCCAGCGAACCCATTAAAGGGGCTGCAAAGAAGTTCGTGTTGGTAAAACGGACGGTATCGATATCGAAGTCGGATTTTTGCAGCGAAATCTGATAGTGGAACAAATCGGCAAAAACCTCGTTGGCCGGAAGGTTCGAGCGATCCCATAAAATTCGGCCGTCTTTTCCAATCCATCGGTAGGTGGTTGGATAATAAGTGCCCTGGGTGCTGTAAATACGGGTGCTGTCGTTCTTTTTTACGCAGGTGAGGGTCCCTTTGCCCACAATCAGATAGGGAAGCGAGTCGTAATGGAAGGAGACGTCGGAAGCATCGGTCTTCCAAAGCATGAGATTGGTTTGGTAAAGGGTCTTTTTGGTTAGCAAGCCGTTGGTTGCATCGAGCATAGCCATAAAGCGGATACTGTTAGACATCTTGGCAAGTCGCCGCAAACTATAGCACCAGGCGCTAAAGCTTTGTTCGCTTTGATTGGATTTTTCGAAGTTGATGGCCGCATTCAGGAAGGACTCAAAATTGGGAAATGTTTTCATTTTCCGCGCCAACATAATGTTGCATATGCCGTAGATCGAGTCCTGATGGGATTTGCTCATCCGGCCGCTGAGCCAAAGTTCGGAGAAGCTGGTCATTAGCGCTTTTCCGGATTCCTTTTGTTCCGGGGATTGAGCCAGGCTGAACATCTTGTTGAGTTCCGCTATAAAGGCCTGTGGCTCTTTCGGAAAGGTTTTTAATGTTTGTGAAAATGCGGCTGATGGGCTTAAGAGTGTGAAAAGAAGCAGGACCATCAGGATCCGTAAACCAGCTTTCATGCAATCAAATTTAGGTGTATTATTTTTTTTGGGTTTCAAGGGCAACCCAATTATTCAGAGAAATGTAACGCACTTCATCCAGTGAAAATTGCGCACATTTTTCGAGGATCATGGGTCGGTCTTCCGTGTAGAATCCGCTGAATAAGAGCCGGCCTCCCGGGCGCAGAACCCGTGCATAGGCGGGAATGTCACCGAGCAAAATGTTCCGGTTAATGTTGGCCAGGATGAGGTCAAAATGACCTTCTTCAAACGAGTCCAACGTGGCGGCATCGCCAAGAATTACGCGGATGTGCCCAGCCTTGTTCCGTTCTGTGTTCTCCAGGCTGTTCCGGTAGGCCCATTCATCGTTGTCGATGGCCACGGTTTCACCGGCACCCATCAAAACGGCAAGGATGGCCAGTACCGAGGTTCCGCAACCCATGTCAAGAACGGTTTTATTATTGAAATCCAGCGTCTTCATCAAACGGATCATGGACGATGTAGTTTCATGATGTCCGGTGCCGAACGACATCTTCGGCTCGATGATGATCTCGTATTTTTTGCCTTGCGCGGCGGGGTGGAAGGGTGCACGAATGCTGCAAAAGTCATCCACCTCCACAGGTTCGAAGTTTTCTTCCCAGGTCGCGTTCCAGTTTTGTTCCGGGATGAGCGACTGGCTCACCTGCATGGATTCTGGATGAAAAAAACGCAAGTCGTCCAGTAGTGTTGGACGAAAATCCCTTTCGGGGATGTACGCGGTAAATCCCTGTTCGTTTTCAACAAAACTTTCGAAGCCGGCCTCGGCCATTTCGGCCATTAACAAGGCGGCGGCATCCAGGTCTTCGGTTCCTATCGAGATTTCAATATAGTTCATAGTATCAGGCGGATTTAGAGGATGCGGCCATAATAATTTCCATGAAATCGTGGGCTTTCAGCGAAGCACCCCCAATCAGCCCCCCGTCCACATCGGTCTGGGAAAATAATACCGCCGCATTGGAGGCGTTGCAACTACCCCCGTAAAGAATAATGCTCTGTTCGGCCAGATCACCATATTTCGCTTTGATCAGGTTGCGGATGAAGTGATGCATTTCCTGCGCCTGTTCGGGGGTGGCCGTTAGTCCCGTGCCAATGGCCCAAACCGGTTCGTAGGCGATGATGACTTTTTTGAAATCGCTAGCGGAAAGCCCGAAAAGAGACGCTGTTAGCTGATGCGCCACAATCTCGAAGTGACGCGCGCTTTCTCGTTCTGCTTTGATTTCGCCACAGCAAAATATGGGGGTCAGCCCAGCAGTAAGTGCCGCAACAACCTTTGCTTTCAGGAAGTCAGGGTCTTCGTTGAAGTAGGCCCGCCGTTCCGAATGGCCGATAATGACATGGCTGGCGCCGGCGGCTGCCAGCATGGCAGCGGAGACTTCGCCTGTGAACGCACCGCTGATTTCGGAGTGGCAGTTTTGAGCCCCGGTTTTGATGCCGGGAAGTGCTGTTAACAATTCGCTGCATGTCTGAACATACAGAAAGGGCGGGCAAAGTACGATGTCCGCGTCAATTTCATGTTGCCGCGTACGGTAGTGCGCGGAAAGTTCCGTGATCAGTGCCCGCGCGGCATCCGGGGTGTTGTTCATCTTCCAGTTGCCGGCCACAATTTTTCGTCTCATCCTTAAAAAGTTTAGTCAGTCCTAGGTTTGCTGGTTTGTAAAAGTAGATTTTTCAAAAAAATTATCGCCCGGAAATTCAAAAAACTTACCAACACAAACCCTGATTTTTTTCGGGTACAGGCAACCTTCAGCGACAAACCAGCGACTACTGTTCGTTTGGTACGTGATTTGCTAAAGCGGCCGGGTTTTTATCCCGAATATTTAGATAATCTTGTAAATTTGTGCTTCAAATTCGTCAAATATGAAAAGATTGCTTGGTGTTGTTCTTGGTTTGTTTTTGATTTCCAGCGCATTCGCTCAAACGGGCGCCGTAATAAAATTCAATAAGCTGGTTCACGACTACGGTACTATTTATCAAAACGCCGATGGTAATTCCGAGTTTAGTTTTACCAACAAAGGCGATCAACCTCTGGTGCTCAGCAGCGTCCGGAGTTCCTGTGGCTGTACGGTGCCTCAGTGGCCCAAGGAACCCATTTTGCCCGGACAATCCGGTTCCATCCGCGTTACTTACGATACCAAACGCATTGGCACCATCAGCAAACAAGTTACAGTGCTATCGAACGCAACGGAAAGTCAGGTTACGCTCAATATCAAAGGTAATGTGTTGCAAAAGCCCGAGGAGGTCTTCCCCCTTAAGCCGGCTAACGAAGCATTATCCCCCAATAACAATTAGTACCCTCTTGCATATTAATTATATCATCCAATAAAAATTTGATACCATGAAAAAGTTGCTTTTTGTGTTAAGTGTCTTGTTGTTCGTGAGTCTGGGTGCAAGTGCACAGACCGCTGCAAAGGTTGAGGGTCCGGAAATAAAATTTACTGCAACCGTGCATGACTACGGAACGATTAGCCAGAATGCCAATGGCGATTGCACCTTCAGGTTTAAAAATGTGGGCACGGAACCGCTGATCATTTCGGATGTTCGAAAATCCTGCGGCTGCACTACCCCCACCTGGAGCAAAGAGCCCATTTTCCCGGGACAAACCGGCGAAATTAAAGTGGGATATAATACGGCCAGCATTGGGGGTTTCAGTAAAACCATCACCGTAATCTCAAATGCTGTCAGCGCAAATGTGGTTCTTACCATTAAAGGAAACGTGGTGGCGAAATAAATTTTCCGGAAACACCCGTTTTTTCGAAAAAAATGCCAAATTTTGTCCCGATGAATTTTCATCGGGATTTTTTTATTCACCGGGGCCTGCCCCGAAAAATGTAATCGTATGCCAAGTATTTCAATAAAAGGTCTGAACATGCCGGCTTCGCCCATTCGCAAGCTGGTTCCTTTTGCAGATGAAGCCAAACGCAAAGGTCGCAAAGTGTATCATCTGAACATCGGACAACCCGATATTATCACCCCGCCGGGGGCCATGGATGTGCTTAAACATACCGATATAAAGGTGGTTGAATACAGCCATTCAGCCGGTATTCTTTCCTACCGGAAGAAATTGGTCGAGTATTACAAGAAGTGTAATATCCAGGTCAACGAAAACGAAATGATTGTGTGCACCGGCGGATCCGAAGCTATCCTTTTCGCCTTCATGACCTGCCTGAATCCGGGGGACGAGGTGATCATTCCGGAACCTTTTTACGCCAACTACAATGGCTTTGCCATGCAGGCGGGCGTGGTGGTAAAACCGATTGCTTCGCACATCGAAAATGGTTTTGCGCTGCCGCCGATCAGCGAATTTGAAAAGGTCATCACACCGAAAACCAAGGCGGTGATGGTCTGCAATCCCAACAACCCAACCGGGTATCTGTATTCGGAAGCGGAACTCCAGGCCCTGAAAGAGCTGGTGCTCAAGCATGACCTCTACCTGATGTCCGACGAAGTGTACCGTGAATTCTGTTACGACGGAAATGAGCATTTTTCGGCCATGCATCTTAAAGGTGTCGAGAACAACGTAATTCTGCTTGACTCGGTGTCGAAACGTTACAGTGCCTGCGGTGCGCGCATCGGGGTGTTAATAACGCACAACAAGGAAATTATTTCCACGGCCATGAAGTTTGCACAGGCGCGACTGAGCCCACCTACATTTGGTCAGGTGCTTTCGGAAGCGGCCATTGACACCCCCCAGTCCTATTTTGATGAAGTTATGGGAGAGTACCTGGCCCGTCGCGACGTGGTTGTAAATGCCATCAATAAAATGGACGGCTGCTTCTGTCCGAAACCCAAGGGTGCTTTTTACGCTGTGGCCCGCTTGCCGATTGACGATGCGGACAATTTCTGCAAATGGCTACTGGAGGATTTCGAGTACAACAACGAAACCGTGATGCTGGCCCCGGCTACCGGCTTTTACAGCACAGCGGGCCGTGGCAGGGATGAGGTGCGCATCAGTTATGTGCTGAACGTGGATGACCTGAAGAAATCCATGATCTGCCTTGAGCAGGCCCTGAAGGTGTATCCCGGACGGAAATAATTACCGCAAACGGTCTGCCGACCGCACTTTTAGTTCATCCTTACGGATAGCACGGTTGGCCAGCACCAGAAAAATCAGCGGTATAATGGCAATATAGGCGCCTGTGCTGTATTCAGCACGGGCGCTTAAGCTTTCAGCAAAATGATCGCTGTAAAAAAACATGCCGCCGATGAGCCCAATGTTCAGCAACAGGCTGATGGCCGTGAGTTTGCTTTGCAGCATACGTTTCTTAAACATGAAAATGATGGAGAACGTCAGCGCGATAAGCAGCAAAACGCCCGCCAGCAGAATCAGTGTTCGTTCCAGTGGAAGTCCGTTTTCCATTAAACCCAGTACCGATAAATCCAGCTTTTGTTCAGCCTGAAGGTAACTGGCGAAGGGAAAGAAGAACAGGCTGGTGTAACAGGCAGTCGCCAGCAACAGATATAGACTTTGAATGCGTTGTATCATGGGGAATGTTTGTTTTCGTTTTGCAAAGATAGGAAAGCGGATGATTTTTTTACTTCACCCAACGGAGGATTTCTTCGGTGGGAATATCATGCATGCATTTGAAGTGTTTTTTCGGGCAGCGCTCGTAGCCAAGTTTGGTGCAGGGCCGGCACGGTACCGTCGTATTTTCCACAATGTGACCGAGCTGTTCCTGTCCGGCCGGATAATACGGGCTCATGCCAAAAGCCGGCAGGGTATTGCCCCAAACGCTGATTACTTCCTTTTTCAAAGCAGCGCTGATGTGCATCAGGCCGGTATCGGCGGTGATGATGTTACGTGCGTGCTTTAGTACCAGTGCGCTTTGCTGCAGGTTCAGGCAACCGCAGAGGTTGATGAGACTTCCGGCCGGAACGGCCCCGGCAATGCGATCAGCCTTGGCGGCCTCCTCTTTGCCGCCGAGCAGTACAACGGTTTGCTTTAGCGAATGGCACAGCGCAATGATTTTTTCTTCCGGAATCTGTTTGGTGAATTGTTTGGCACCGGCCACGATGGCAGTGTAGGCTGCGCCGTCGGGCAGGGGAAACACATCGGCGGGCAGCATGGTTTCGGGTGGGATGGTGAAATCCAGACCGGCTCCGTCGTTGGTGATGCCGGCAAAAGCCACGGCCCGGAAATAACGGTCAACAATGTGCACCGCGGGCAGACAATCGATTTTGAAGCGCACCCGCAGCCATTTTTGCAGGTTCAGTTTGGGGAAGGAATGCGCCCTGCGGCCCAGTCGGAACAAGAGGCTGCGGCTGCGGAGGTTCTTGTGAAGATCGATAATGAGGTCGTAGTTTTCATGACGCAGTGCCTGCACTACTTCGCCGGTGCTTTTGTCGAACGATAGCACGCGGTCCACATACGAAAGTGGTTCCAGCAGTGCGGTGTACGCCGACTTTGTAAGATAATGTATTTCAGATCCCTGAATTTGATTTTTCAGGCATCGCGCTACGGGTGTCGTTAGCACAATGTCGCCGATGGAACTGAAACGCAGGATTAAAATCTTCATGGAAATCAAATGAAAAACCGCGCCGGATCAGCTGTTCCGGAGCGGTTTTCAACGAAGTGATAATTATTCGTTGGTGATATAATGTATCTCCGTGATGGTGGAAACACCGCCAACACTGTAGGTTTCTTTCAGCCAGAGTTCGTCATTTTTCAGACGCAGAATTTCAAACGAAACACCAACACCGGCCGTGGTAATTATAATCCCGCTTTTATCGCTGTTGAAATCCCATGTTGCTTCCCAGGTAATGGGCTGGTTGTTGTTGTCGGTATAGGTGTACACCACCGTGTTATTGTCTTTAATATTCATGATGAAATCCGTGTATTGCGTCGTATAGACGGAACTTACATCAATGGCGTTGATGAGCACTTTTTCGATCTTCCATTCATTTACCAGGCGGGCGGTTTTGGAACGCAGGCTCAGGGTGGGGCCTTCTTCGTATTTCTTGCAGGAAGGCATAACTACGGCGATCATCAGGGCGACGAGGGCCATACGGGTGAGATTTTTCATATGCGATATGATTTAAATGGTTTGGATTAAGGTGTAAAAGTAAGCATCTTCGTGAAAAAATCCCGACTTGTTGAAAATTTCCACGTGCAAACATCGCCTGTTGAAACCTTGACGGGATTCGCCGGGTAGCGAAGGGCAGGCATTCGTGCATAGGCCCGCGAAAAATTTTCCTGGAAATCGCGTACATTTGTCGCATGAAGTTGATCGACACCCATACACATCTTGACGCCGACGATTTTCAGGACGATCGGGCTCAGGTGGTTGCCGGGGCAGCGGAACTGGGGATAGCAACTATGCTGATTCCAAACGTGGATGCTTCCACGGCAGATGCTGTACGTGCTACGTGCCAGGCTTTTCCGGAGTCCTGCTTCCCAATGATGGGCGTGCATCCGACCTCCGTGAAGGAGGATTACGAGACGGAGCTGACCCTGGCAGAAAGGCTGCTTGCGCAGAAAACCTTTGTCGCCGTGGGCGAAATCGGTATTGATCTATACTGGGATCGTTCTTTTTTTGCAGAACAGAAAATCGCTTTCGTTCGCCAGATGCACTGGGCGCGCGATCTGCACCTGCCGGCAGTGATTCATTCCCGCAAATCGCTGGAGGAAATTCTGCAGCTCATTCGGCTTGAAGAGTTACAGGATGTACGCGCCGTATTTCACTGTTTCCCGGGATCGGTGGAGCAAGCCATACGCCTTGCGGATGCAGGTTACAAACTGGGTATTGGCGGGGTGGTAACCTTTAAAAACGCTACCCTGGCGGAGGTGGTGCGCAGCGTTCCCCTGGAAAGTCTGGTACTGGAAACCGATGCACCCTGGCTGGCGCCGGTGCCGCATCGCGGCAAGCGCAATGAACCTTCGTACATCCGGCTAATTGCTGCAAAGGTGGCTGAAATCCGCGGCATCAGCATTGAAGAAGTGGCTTCGGCCACTACCACTGCAGCACGGGAACTTTTCAGTACGCTTCCTGAGGAATCAGCGGCCTAATTTCTCGAAATCTTTGCGCAGTAGGGCGTCCGGGTTTTTGGCGTCGATCATGTGGCTGTCAAAATAGAGAGGATTGCCATCGGACACGCTGACGATAAATTTCCAGCACTTCATATCGCCTTGTACTGAGCCTTCCGGGCCGATTTTGTGAAGGATGGCCACACCGGGCTTCTTTGCCAGTATGGCGGTCTGGATCTCTTCGCGTGTGGCCAGACGGACGGGATAGGGGTAAACACTTTTTATTTTCTCCACGGTTTTGAGGTCGGCGGGGAGCTCTTCCGGCCGAAGCCATAACTCATAATTATGTATTTTTCCCGCGTTTACTTTTTCCAGTTCCCGAATGTCTTTGCCTGGATTTTTACTGCAGTAGTCCACATAAAACTGCATGAAATATATCATGACCCCCATCTTGTAATCAAAGGATTCATCGTCTTCGATAGCGGTGTAAGCGATGGGGACGGTGGCCAGGTCGGGCATTTGGTTGATGTTTTTCGAACGATCGCCCATAACCAGGTTCAGAATATCATAGTTATAGGTGTCTGAATTGTCGAAAGCATCGGTGTTTGAGCGAAAAAGCGATGATTTCGTTTCCGAGAAACGGGCTTCGGCCACCAGCAGGAAAGAGGCGTTGGGATCGCCGCATTTGGCTTCGAAGGTTTCCAGGTTGATGACTTCGAAGGGTGTGATGGTCCACGCTTTCGCGATGTTTTCTTCCACAAAGGCATTAAAGGCTGAAAAAGGATCGTCTTCTAAAACGATGTAGGTCTTTGATTTCAGGAAACGGGCGATGTCTTCAGCCCCGGCGGTTTTAATCTGAGACTGGGCCATCAGGCTTGTCAGCCCGGCCAAAAGGAGGAAAAGAATCTTTTTCATACGCGTGGAGTTATAGGTTCGACAGGGTTGTTGACCTTGCGGAGAGGCCTCGATTGCTTTCGAAGAACGCTTATTTGCATACGGTATTGTATCCGGGCTCAGGATAGGCCGTTCGGATGCCATTCATCCATTCGTCTTGCAGCGGGCCCTGAGCGCAACTCGACTCCTCAAACATAATGTCGTTGGTTTGAGCATCGCGGGCCGTGCAGGTAATGCATTTTTTGCACGAGGATGAACCGACGTTAAGCATCAGCAAAATCAACAGTAGCGTTAGGGTGCTGCCTTTTATTCGATGCAGTTTCATAGCTTCAAAGATAATAAAAAAAAAGCTGCCCTTGGCGGGCAGCTCGTATTGAACAGCATAAGCTTAGTTGTCCTTTTCGCATTCTACGTATGTGGAGCCATAGTCGTAGGTTTCGTTGAAATCATCCTGCCAGTTGTTTACTTCCATTGACATGCCGCAGTTTTTGTCGACATAATAAACGGTGTTGTCAGATACGTTGTAAGCAGTGCAGATAACGCACTTACGGCAGGAGGTAAACATCAGGCCAGTCACAAGTGCCAGGCCAACAACAAATAATACTCTTTTCATGTTGTTTTAATTTTAGGTTTGTTGATTAGATTTTTGCAAAGATATTAAAATAATTGTCTCAAATCGTTTTTCAAAATATCGATGGCTTGCTGGTTTTTTTGCAGTTGCGCTTGCATGCTGATTTCCAGGATGGCGGCACTTAGTTCGCTGGCACCCACATTTTCACCGGTTTTTGTGGCGGCCATATTGATCATCTTGATGGTTTCTTCCTTGGCCATTTTCACCATATCCCAGGCTTGTGACGAAACGTAAACCTGTTGTGACAGGTTGTGTTCCCATTCGTTGCGCACGTTTTGAATTAACTGGGTTTGCAGTTGAAAGGCATTCATGCCTGGCTGAAAAACCCGCAAAATCAGACTGTTTACCTGGGTTCGCTCGAGAAACAGCACCAGGCGCTCAAACGCTTGCAGGCGGATGGGGGTGATCAGGTTCTGATTTTGAAGTTTGAGTTCCAGTAGCCGTTTTTTCTGTTCGTGATCAAGAAATTGTTTAATCAGGAAGAAGGAGGTGGCGAACACGGCACCTGCAGCCACCAGTACGGTCAGTACAATCCAGAGAATATCCATCTTTAGTATAAATTAGGAACGACAAAGATCGTAATAATTAGGAAACGCGAAAACCTTTGGCCTGTATTTTAAAATTGCTAATTTTGACACGAATTATTAACGACTTCAAACATCCAATATTATGAACGCATTATCCGACCGTCTGAATTATCTTTCCGAATCCGAAACCCTGGCCATGTCGCAAAAGAGCAGGGACTTGAAAGCCCAGGGATTTGATGTGATCAACCTCAGCATCGGTGAACCCGATTTTAATACCCCCGAGGTAGTGAAACTTGCTGCCAAGCAAGCGATCGACGACAATTTTTCGCATTACACTCCGGTATCAGGGATCCCGGACCTCCGGTCCGCCATTTGTAAAAAGCTGAAGCGAGACAACGGGCTTGACTATGCCCCCGAACAGATTGTGGTTTCCACGGGTGCCAAGCAATCCATTGCAAATGTGATGCTATGTCTGGTGAATCCCGGCGATGAGGTGATTGTTCCGGCGCCCTACTGGGTTTCGTACCGCGAAATCGTGAAACTGGCCGAAGGCAAAGCCGTTTACGTGCCAACGACCATTGAGACTAATTTTAAGATTACCGCGGCTCAGCTGGAAGCGGCTATTACCCCGAAAACGCGCGTGATGATCTTCAGCAGTCCTTGCAACCCCACCGGCTCGGTATACAGCAAAGAGGAGTTAAAAGCAATGGCCGCGGTATTAGCGAAGCATAAAGATATTTATGTGATCGCCGACGAGATATACGAGTACATCAATTTTGTGGGCAAGCATGAAAGCCTGGCGCAGTTCGACGAAGTTCGTGATCAGGTCATCATCATCAATGGCCTTTCCAAAGGTTTTGCGATGACTGGCTGGCGTTTGGGGTTTTTAGCAGCACCAAAGTTCATCGCCAAAGCCTGTGATAAAATTCAGGGCCAGTTTACCTCGGCTACCTGCTCCATCACGCAGAAAGCAGCCGTGGCGGCCTTCAACACCGACCCGGCGACCTCGGCCGATATTCAGGGCATGCTCAAAGCTTTCCGTGAGCGTCGCGATTTAATGCTGGGCTTGCTTAAAGACATTCCGGGGATGAAGACCAATGTACCGGATGGTGCCTTCTACATTTTTGCCGACATCAGCAGTTATTTCGGGAAGTCGGATGGAACAACCCAGATTAAAAACGCCGACGACCTGTCGATGTACCTGATTGATAAGGTGTATGTGGCGACGGTTTCCGGTGCTGCGTTTGGAAATCCGGATTGCATCCGTTTTTCGTATGCTACCTCGAATGATCTTCTGATTGAGGCGGTTAAGCGCATGGCGAAGGCTCTTTCGGAACTTAAATAAGTACACAGGGCCCGTGCCGCGGTGCGGGCCTTTTTTTTTGACGTAAAATCCATGCGGCATGCTTGATAAACGAGCGATAGAACAAACCTTCTCGGCCTTCGACCGTTTGAGAATTCTGATCATAGGCGATGTGATGGTAGATACCTACTTGTGGGGGAAAGTGGAACGCATTTCCCCGGAGGCGCCGGTGCCGGTGGTTTCGCTGGTGAAGCGCGAAAGCCGACCGGGTGGTGCGGCCAATGTGGCATTGAACGTTCAGGCGCTGGGAGCCGAAGCGGTAATATGCTCGGTGATTGGCGATGATGCGCGGGCAGCGGAATTTGTGGAGATGATTAAAGCGCACAAACTTCCGGTAAAGGGACTGGTTAAAAGCCGAAACCGCATCACCACCACAAAATTCAGGATTATTGGCAACAGCAGTCATATGCTTCGGGTAGACGAGGAGACGGATCGGGCGTTGGACCGTAAGGAAACCGATCGCTTGATTGCACAGATTGCGAAGCAGATGGAAGCCGGTGTGGATGCGGTAATTTTTGAAGATTACGACAAAGGTGTAATCACCGCGGGTTTGATTAAGGAAGTGGCTGAAATGGCTGCTTCGCGGGGTATTCCGGTGACGGTAGATCCGAAAAAACGAAATTTCGCCCATTACGCCGGGGTGACTCTCTTTAAGCCTAATCTGAAGGAACTTCGGGAGGGTCTCAAGGTGGATGGTATAAAGCTGACACGGGAAGGCCTTGATGAGATCATCTTTCCTTTTATGAAGACCCGGAAAATGGACATGGTTATGGTTACCTTATCGGAAGCGGGTGTATATATTGCCTGGCATCCGAAAGCAAAACAAGTTACCAGTGCACTTCTTCCGGCGCATGTGCGTTCCATAGCCGATGTTTCCGGAGCCGGTGATACCGTGATCGCCGTGACGACGCTTTGCCTGGCTACGGGTATGGATGCCGCAACCACCGCAGCGCTGTCGAACCTGGCGGGGGGGCTGGTTTGCGAAGACGTGGGCGTGGTTCCCATTCACAAAAAGAAGCTGATAAAAGAAGCTCTGTCAAAACTGGTTCATGCAGGCTGACGTATCGGATAGTGCACAGCGGAATACCTTTGCCGATCGCGGGAAGGTGCGTCGCATGTTTGATCAGATTGCACCCCGCTACGATCTGTTGAATACCTTATTATCCCTGGGCATTCACAAATGCTGGAAACGGCGGCTGGTACGGAAGGTAATGGAGAAAGCACCCCGGCGTATCCTGGATGTTGCCGCCGGGACCTGCGATCTGGCAATACTGGCGGCACGCCGTTGCCCCGAGGCCATTGTGGCTGTTGATCTCAGCGAAAATATGCTGGCTGAAGGAAAGCGGAAAATCCATGCAAGGAAGCTGGATGGGCTCATTGAAACAAGGGTCGGGGATGCCGTAAGTTTGCCGTTTGCGGACGATTTTTTCGATGCTGCCATGGTGGGCTTTGGCGTACGCAATTTCGAACAAACAGAAGCAAGCCTGCGTGAAATTCGGCGTGTATTGGAACCCGGAGCGCGTTTTTGTGTGCTTGAATTTGCGCTGCCCGAAAAATTCCCTGTGCGGCCCCTCTTCCGGTTTTATTTTTCCCACGTATTGCCGCTGATTGGTCGGATGATCTCGCACGATGCGAACGCCTATACCTATCTGCCCGAATCGGTAGAACGCTTTCCGGCCCGGACGGAATTTACCCGTCTTTTGCTGCGGGCTGGATTCCAGGATGCCGGTTTCCGTAATCTCAGCCTGGGCATTGCCTGCCTCTATACCGCCACGAAATAGCGATCCCTTCCGGTCTCCGGCAGATTGTGTAACTTTGCCGGCCGGTTTTCGTAAAGTACGGCACAAAATAAAACATCCGTTACGTCGTTAAGTGACCTGATGAAAACTGTAGGAAGTAAAAAAGTTCTGTTGATCCTCCTGGTTCTCGCGTTTGTAATGCTTGTTCCTACGGGCGTTTACGCCCAGAAACGACCACAGATTGAAAACCTGCCCAAGTTCGACCGGCGGATGTACCATTTTGGTTTCCTGCTCGGGGTTAACCAGATGAATTTCGCGCTGAACACCATCGACGATTATCATCAGATGGATTCATTGGTCTATGTGACCTCTAAACCCAGCCTGGGTTTTAGCATTGGTATTGTATCCCAGTTAAAAATCATTGAACCCCTGGTGCTCCGCTTTGTACCAACATTATCGTTTGGCGACCGCAGCCTGGAATACACCATCCGCCAGGGAGATACCATGAATGTCACGCAATCAAAACACGTGGAGTCCACCTTTATGGAATTCCCCTTGTTGCTTAAATATAAATCACGCCGTTTGACCAATGCCCAGGCCTTTGTTATTGGGGGGGTGAAATATACGATCGATATGGCCTCGCAGGCCAAAAAGAAAAGCGAAGCATTTGAAGTGCCTGTCAAACTCAGCCCGCATGATTTCATGGGCGAGATCGGTACCGGCTTTGATTTTTTTCTGCCCTATTTCAAGTTCGGTATTGAGTTGAAGATGTCATACGGCTTCCTCGATCTGCTCAAGCGGGAGAATAATATCTATACCAATCCGGTGAAGCGCCTGGGCTCAAAAGTCTTTCAACTTTCACTCACATTTGAGGGTTAGTCTTCCACAGCGCCGGATTTTTTCAGCTACCTTTGCCGCATGAAATCAAAAACCTCTATACTTGTTCTGTATACCGGCGGTACTATTGGCATGATGCGCGACAAAGTGAGCGGTGCCCTGGTTCCCTTTGAGTTCGAACATCTTTACCAGCATATTCCGCTACTGCGCAATTTTGATTACCGTATTGACACCTTGTCCTTTATACCACTGCGCGATTCGTCCAATGTAGACCCGGCTTTCTGGGTACAACTGGCCGAAGAAATTGAGCGCAAGTACGAGGAGTACGATGGATTCGTGGTGCTGCACGGCACCGATACCATGTCGTACACGGCGTCGATGCTCAGTTTTATGCTGGAACACTTGAACAAGCCGGTCATCCTGACCGGATCCCAACTGCCGATGGGTGTAATACGAACCGATGGCCGTGACAATTTTATTAACGCCATCGAAATGGCGGCCGCCAAGGAGCACGATACACCGCTGGTTCCGGAAGTGGCGATCTGTTTTGAAAACAAGCTATATCGTGGAAACCGGACCACGAAGTTCAATGCGGAGAACTTTAAAGCCTTTCTTTCGGGAAATTACCCCCTGCTGGCGGAGGTGGGTGTGCATATCCGGTACAACACGGCGGCCATATTGCGTCCCGATTTCCGAAAGCTAAAGGTTCATAAGCATATCGATCAGAATGTTGCGCTGTTGAAACTCTACCCGGGGATGACCCCCAACGTGGTGGAGTCGGTGCTGCGTACCCCAAAGCTGCGGGCGGTAATCCTGGAAACCTATGGATCGGGCAATGCCCCTACGGATCCTTGGTTTATCGGAGCGCTTGAAGACGCTATCCAACGCGGTATCATCATCCTGAATGTGACCCAATGCAAAGGTGGTTCGGTGGAAATCGGAAAGTACGAGACCAGCCTTGACCTGGGGCGAATCGGCGTGGTGGGCGGCAGTGATATTACCACCGAATCGGCCCTGACCAAGTTGATGTTCTTGCTCGGCCATCATAGTGATCGCGATGAAATTTGCCATCAACTAAGACTTTCTCTTAGGGGTGAAATGACGGTCTGATGATTTTTTATGTCGATTTCCCCAAAAATTTTTCAAAATCCTTTGTTGAATTAAAAAGTTTTTCTATTTTTGCACTCCCAAATTGATGCACGGTCCGTTCGTCTAGCCGGTTA
The DNA here is from genome assembly GCA_964585485.1 of uncultured Bacteroidales bacterium. GTDB lineage: Bacteria > Bacteroidota > Bacteroidia > Bacteroidales > CAIWKO01 > CALGYY01. The sequence continues at coordinate 13,924 of CAZPDS010000022.1, read as the reverse complement.
GGACGCCAGGTTTTCATCCTGGAAATCAGGGGTTCGAATCCCCTACGGACTACAAAAATTAAAGAACCAATGGCATATCACAAATCAGCTTTAAAAAGGATACGTTCCAACGAAACGCGCAGATTACGTAACCGCTATCAGAAGAAAACCATGCGCAATGCGATCAAGGTATTTCGCAATCTGAAAGACAAGAAGGAAGCCAGCGAAGGCTTATCCAAGATGGTTTCGATGATCGACAAGCTTGCCAAAAGAAGCGTAATTCACAAGAACAAGGCATCTAATCTTAAAGGCAAGTTGACTCGTCAGGTCAATAAGATGCAGTAAACAGGATATTTTTTGTTGGAAAGCCTTCTTCGGTAACGGAGAAGGCTTTTTTGTTCAGGGTCTGCCGGCGCGGCGTGCCATCTCATAATACCGTTCGGCATTCTGCTGATCGCCCATTCTCTCGTAGGTTTTGGCCATGTTCATGCACAGGGAGATGTTTTCAGGATTCAGCTTGTACGCTTGCTGAAAATAGCCAATAGCCGCTGAATAATCCAGTCGTAAGGCGTGAATGATGCCGAGATTTTCCAGAGAGGAAGCATCGCTGGGGTTGATTTCAACCGCCTTCCTCAGGCAAATTTCGGAGGTCGTCAGGTCGTTCAGGATTTTTCCGTGAATTTCGCCAAGGCGCGCCCAGGAGGCGGCATGCAGGGAGTCGCGCTCCAAGGTTTGCCGGTACCAATAAAGAGCCGAGTCTATTTGTTGGGTCTTTTCGAAATTGAGCCCTAAGCCATAGGTATACGCCGGATCCGCGGGCCGAACACCCATCAGCGCACGATAGGTGGCCAATGATTGCGGGTAGATCCCGTCGCGGTACGTTACCTGGGCTACGTGCAGCATGTTGTTCAGCGCATCGGGGTAAGCCGGCCTTAGTTTGAGACAGGTTTTGAAACAGTCTACCGCTTCCGGATATTGCTGTGTTTTAATGTATAGATTCCCCAGAAGCAGCCAGGGATGAATGTTCCCGGGATACACCTCAATGGCTTTACTGAGGTATTTTTGAGATCGGATGAGATAGTCTTGCCGGATTTGCGGATTGGTGGTGGAATCGGACCATTCCATGAGCTTGCCGCCCGCGGAGGTATTGCATTTGGCACTGTTGGTAGAAACCTCAACATCCGTGGTAAATAGCACAAAGTCGTTTTCCCAAACCTGGTTGCGGGTGAAGGTTTTTAAGGAATAGCCCGCTACCAGCGCAATGAGCAGTATGAGTACCGCTTTCCACCGACGGGGATCCGGCAGCCAGCTTTTCACCGGTTCGGTGATAAACCATCCCACTGTTATCGCGAACCCCAGCAAGGGCGCGAACAAAAACCGTTCGTTCATAAACGCACCGATGTTCAGGATGAAGTTGGAACTCATCCCGAAGGTGAGCCAGAAAAAGAAAATGGCGTACGAAACAATATGCTTGCGCTTCAACAAAACCAGGGCAATGATGAGGGTAGCGGCGCTGAGTGCCAGTCCGGCCAGCGCCCGCATATCGTTGAATCCAATGATGGGGATTTGCTTTGGATAGTAGTCGTGCGTTAGAGGATGCGGAAAGATCAGCAAAATAAAGTACTTCAGCCAGGTGTAAAAAATGGTCGCGTATTTTTCAAAAAAGGTAGTCCCGAGAAAGGGATTATTGAGCAGTTCGGTGTCGTTCACATCTTGCATCACGAAGCCTACGGTGGCCGCTCTCAGAACAAAGTACCCGGTGATGGCGAGCAGAAGTGGTGCGGAAACAGTGAACTGTTCGCGGAAGGTGGATTTCGTGAAGAACCATACGCTTAGCGGGATTACCACTACCCAGGCCAGCGCGTTTTCTTTCGACAGTATGGAAAGGAAGAACAGAAGGAACAGCAGCGGCAGGTAGACCCGGCGTTTGTTTTCCAGGTACCGCAGCGTGAAGTACAGACAGCCCAGGGTTCCCAAAATACTCATGATTTCGTCGCGGCCCTTTATATTGGCTACTACTTCGGTGTGAAGGGGATGCGCAATAAACAGCAGGGTGGCAATAAAGGGTAAACTGAATACGGCCTGCGGACTGCGTCCGTTAACCAGCATCCGCAGCACTTTAAAGACCAACAGGCCAAGGAAAGCATAAAGTATAAAGTTGATGAAGTGGCCCACGAAGGGGTTCAGCCCGAACCACTCGTATTCAATGGCAAACATCACCTGCGTTAGCGGTCGGTAGCGCCCGCCGGGGAGCAGGTTGGCGTTGCCGAACAGCCCGACGAAGGCATCGTTGGTCATAATTTCCGGGATGCCATCGGTGCCCTGGAGCGTGAATTTGTTCTGGGTGATAAACAAAGCGTCGTCCAGCGCGAAGTCGTGCCCAAGGGTATTAGCATACAGCGCCAGTGCAAACAAAAAGAGGAAGATATTTTGCTTTTGAACAAGGCTGATGCGCATACGGTGCGCTGTGCCGGTGCCCGCGCCGATTTTTTTGGGTTCCGCCGGACCTATTTTCTTGTTATTTAAAGTGGAATTTGCTGATGCCAGCGATCTTTTTTTGACCATGATTCCTCGTGCTGATTAAGTTTATTGTTTCACGCCAAGTGCCGCAAGTCCGCGCTGTGCCTCCGCGTGTGCGGGATCAAGTTGCAGGGTGCGTTGCCAGGCCTGGGCGGCTTCGGGCCAGCGTTGTGCGGTGAACAGAATGCCTCCGTAATCGTACCAGTATTGGCTGTTCAGGCTATCCACCGCCAGGGCTTTTTCCATACACTGTGCTGAAGCTGTGTAGTTGTTCAGGGTCGCGTGGTTTAATCCCAATTGGTACCAGGCGGGATGATACAGGCTGTCGAAGCGCACGGCCTGCTCGTACATTTGGATGGCTTCACGGAAGTCCGCGCGGTTCCGCGCTTCCAGCCCTTTGTTGTACCATGCGATGCTCATGTACGAACGATTCTCGGCGCTGCGCGGAGACTCGGGTTGCAGCGTGGCATACTGCTGCCAATAAACCCAGGCCGAGTCGTACTGTCCGAGATGGTACCACGCGGTTCCCAGGTCGAGCAGGTTATCCGGGTAATCGGGATAAATGGCACGTGCGGTACGAAAATAGGTCAGTGATGCCCGAAAGCTGGCTTCCTTTTTTTGGGGATCCTGCTCGCTTATGCCCTCATTGATCAGGATGTCGCCCGCTGATTTTTGCAGCCGGGCGCTCATGGGGGCGAACTTCACATCGTTGGAAAAGAGGGTGTCGTTGTTTTTCCAAACTGTATTCCGTGCCACGGTTTTCATCGCGAAAGCGAAAAGAATAAGAAGCACCGGCCAAAAGAAGAGGACTTCGCGCAGCCTTTGCACCCCCGGGGCCAGCCGCACTGAATCGGCCAGCAGCACAATGGCCACGATAAATGGCAAGGAGGGCATGAACAGAAAGCGTTCTGCCATGGTGGCCGCCAGTTCAGCGAACAAATGCGAGTAAATGGAAAGACTGGCGAGCAGAAAGAGCAGGCTCCAGCTTAGCAAACTTCGCTTACGAAATTGAAGAATGGCGACAGCCAAAATGCCAACATACAGCAAGAGAGAGAGAAGTGCTGCGGGATTCCAGATGCTGGTCGGCGCAATGTGCGCATAACCGTAGTCGCAGGATTGCGGAAACGGATAGAGCAATAGGCGCAGGTATTCCAGCAATACAATGAGGATGGTTCCGATGCGCTCCGGATACCAGGGCAGGTGCAAAATAAAGTTGTCAAGGAACACGACTTTCCCGGTATGCGATTCTATGAATGTCGCACGCAGAGCCAGAAAAATGATAACCGGCACCAGAAACCACAAGGAAATTTTCAGGTTTTTGCGCCAGGGTATATCCGTAAAGAAATACATCGAAAGTGGAATCAGAGGCCATAGGGTAATAATATGCTCCTTGCTCAGAAGCCCCGCCATAAAAGCAAGGCACGAGAGTGCCAGCCAGCGGATCCGGCCATTATCCAGGTATTTGAACAGCGCCAGAAAGCTAAGCACAAATCCAAACAGAAAGCTGATAAGTTCATCACTGCTCTTAATATTGGCCACCACTTCGGTGTGGATTGGATGAACAATAAAAAGCAGGCTGATAGCAAGGGGAACCCAAAGGGGGCGGGCGGAGAATAAACGCCGCATCAGCAAAAACAAAAGCCCCCCGGTGAGGGCGAACAGCAACACGCTGATCAGATGCTGGGCGTGTGGGTTCAGCCCGAACAGTTCATATTCCAATGCAAAAATGGCTTGTGAAAACGGACGGTATGCGCCAAAGTTTTGCTGATTAAAACCATAGATGTTCGTGGTCTGAAAAATCTCGGGAAGGCCGCCCAGTCCCTTTTGCACCGAGGTATTTAGCTTGTAGACCAGGTCGTCGTCCAGGGCGTAATCGTGCGTGATGGTGTTTGCATACAACAAAAAGCCGAGCAGTAACAAGGCCAGCAGCGTAATCTTCAGGGATGTCTTTTTCAGTGCGGAGGAGGGTTGCAGCAGATATTCGGAGATCCGCTGCCGGAGGGAACCGCCTTTTTTGACGTGTGGTGATTTTTTTATTTCGCTGCGGATGGCTTGCTTTTTTTGCGGTTTCATGATCTTTATTCGAAATCAGGGTATAGAAGATATTTTTTACGAAGGGCTTTATAGGCCATCAATTCCTCTTTCCAACTGGTGCGGATTTCCTCTTCTGTGGCGCCTTTGATAATTTGCTCCTTCAGCAGGGGCGTCCCGGCGAGCCGATTAAAAAAGGGTGTAAAGAACGTTTGGTCTCCAAGACGTTGGTAGGCATCTAACAACCAGAACAAGTAAAGCGATTCGGATGTTTTAATGTAGATTTGGGCGAACTCGGTTAGATCATATCCATAGCACAAGGAGTCTTTGAGTACCGGATTGGTGGCCACTCCCGGGATATCGTGGGGTGTAAAGCGGATGTCGGCCTGCTGAAAACGCGGGTGCCCGTACTGTTGGAAAGGCTTGTCGGTTCCGCGCCCCAAACTCACCACCGTTCCTTCGAACAGACAAAGAGAGGGGTAAAGCCAGACGGCAGCCATGTTCGGCAGGTTGGGGGAGGGCCGAACCGGCAGATAATAGTAATCCCGATGGCTGTAATGTTTCACCGGCACATAGCGCAGTTCGCACTGCAGGCTGTCGTGCAGCCAGTATTCACCGTTGACCATACGGGCGTACTCCGCTACCGTTAGCCCGTGTACAATGGGCAGCGGATCAACGCCGACAAAAGAGCGGCAGGCGGTATCCAGCACAGGACCATCCACGTAATGTCCGTTGGGATTGGGGCGATCCAGTACAATCAGTGTCTTGTCGTTTTCCGCGCAAGCTTCCATCAGGTAGTGCAGGGTGGAGATGTAGGTATAGAAGCGGACGCCCACATCCTGCAGGTCAAAAATCACCACATCGATGTCCTTCAGGTCGTCCGGACTGGGTTTGTAGTTTTGGCCATAGAGAGAAACCAGGGGTAGCTTTGTGATGGAATCGTGTCCGTTTTCGAAGCGTGCTCCGGCTTCGGCTGTGCCGCGAAAACCATGTTCGGGGCAGAAGACCTTGCGTACTCTGATGCCCGCGTGCACCAGACTATCCACGAGGTGTACCGGACCCAGCAGGCTGGTGGGGTTGGCTACAACCGCAACGTTTTTCTTCCGCAGCCAGGGGAAGTAAACATCTGTTTGCTGCGCCCCGGTCAGGATGTCGGCCGGGTATAAATTTCGTTGTCCGGCGGGCAACACGGTCTGCGCGGAGAGCCCCACGGCCGAAATCACGAAAAAAAACATCAGCAGGATGCGAAGGTAAAAGGAGGTCCTGGTTCCCATCGGCCGTATGTTCATGTGCGCGTGTTTCATCCCTGGATATTTTCGTGTGCTCGACGATAAAATTGTATTTTTGTACACCAGGACGGTGGGAACCTGGAGTGATCAATTCTTACCTGCGACTGCAAAATAATAAAATTTCAGGCATTGAACACCGAATTTTTTATTGCACGCCATATTCTCTCGGTTCGCAAAGGATCTTTTTCGCGGCCGGTTGTGCGGATAGCCGTGTTAAGTATTGCCCTGAGCGTGATGGTGATGATCGTGGCCGTGGCTATGGTTACCGGCTTCCAGAAAGAGATCCGCGAAAAGGTGATCGGCTTTGGGGCACACGTTCAGATCAGTCACTACGACGCTAATAACTCTTACGAGTCTTCGCCCGTATCGGTGCAGCAGCCCTTCTATCCCTCACTGCAGGAAGAAGAGGGGATTCGGCATATCCAGGTTTTCGCCATTAAGGCGGGGATTATCAAAACCGAAACGGAAATAGAAGGCGTGGTATTGAAAGGTGTGGGCCGAGATTTTGACGGAACTTTTTTTGACGATAAGCTTATTGAAGGAAAATCAATACAGATCAGTGATGCCGGAAAGACAAATGAGGTTCTTATTTCGAAAACCCAGGCGGATCGGCTGAAGCTGAAAACAGGCGATGACCTGGTGATGTACTTTATCAGCGCGGGTCAGGATCATCCTGGCGTCAGGAAGTTTAAGGTTTGCGGCATTTATGATACGGGGCTGGAAGAATTTGACAAGACCTACGTTATTGGCGACATACGCCACATACAGAAACTTAATCAGTGGGATAGCAGCATGGTGGGCGGATTTGAAGTGTTTATCGACGATTTCGACCGGCTGGATGAGTTGTCAGAGCAAGTCTACAACTCGGTAGGGTATGATCTCGATGCCCGGAGCATCCGGGATCTGTACCCGCAAATCTTTGACTGGCTTGAATTTCAGGATGTCAATGTGGCTATCATTATTATTCTGATGATTTTTGTTTCGGTGATCAACATGATTTCTACGCTGCTGATCATCATCATCGAAAAAACAAATATGATTGGTATCCTGAAGTCCATGGGATCGCGAAATTGGAGCATCCGCAAGGTGTTTCTTATGGTTTCGGCGTATTTGGTGGGTAGCGGATTGCTTTGGGGGAACCTGATCGGGCTGTCGCTTTGCCTGCTTCAGAAGTATTTCGGTTTTCTTACCCTTGACCCCGCCTCCTATTATGTAAAAGTTGTACCCGTGAATCTTACCCTAATGAATGTACTGCTGATCAATGCCGGCACCATCATCATTTGCTTAGTTGCGCTGATTGTTCCAACATTTATCATTACACGGATTAGTCCGGTGAAGGCTATACGAATGGAGTAGTGGGCCTTCTGGATAATCTGGCATTTCGTCGGGAGAACAGCGTTGCGTAGAGGTGCCTTGATGAGGGGCGAGCGAATTACCTCATCCAAAAATGCGTTCGGAAACAAAAAAACATGTGACATGGAAACAAAGAAGATACATTTCATTGCCATTGGCGGAGCCGTAATGCACAACATGGCCCTGGCGCTGCATCATCAGGGCTATGTGGTAAGTGGTTCCGATGATGAGATTTTTGAACCCGCCCGGGGGCGCCTGGCGGCCCAGGGTTTGTTGCCCGCAACTGAAGGCTGGGATGCGGGTCGGATCACGGACGATCTGGAGGCTGTCATCCTGGGAATGCACGCACGGTCCGACAATCCGGAGTTGATCCGGGCCCGTGAACGGGGTATTCGGGTGTATTCCTTTCCTGAATACATTTATGAGCAATCGAAAAGCAAAACCCGTATCGTTATCGGCGGAAGCCATGGAAAAACAACGATTACGGCGATGATTATGCACGTGTTTCGTTCTTGCGGTCTCGATTTCGATTATATGGTTGGCTCGCAACTGGAAGGTTTTGACACCATGGTCCGCTTGAGTGAATCGGCGCCCCTGATTGTGCTTGAGGGCGACGAGTACCTGACCAGTCCGCTGGATCCCCGCCCCAAATTTCATTTGTATCTTCCCCATATCGCCCTGATCAGCGGCATTGCCTGGGATCACATCAATGTTTTCCCGACCTGGGAAATTTACAAAGATCAGTTTCGGCAATTCATGAATCTGATACAAGCGGGAGGGAGTCTGATCTATTGTGACGAGGATGCGGAGTTGAACGAAATGGCCACCCACGCACGGGCCGATATTGAACGGCGGCCCTATGGCATCCCCAACCACCGGGTTGAAGGCGGAAAAACCTTGCTGGAAACCAAGGCCGGAGATGTTCCTCTGCTGGTCTTTGGGCAACATAACCTGATGAACCTGGAGGGCGCACGTTGTGTATGTGAGGCCGCGGGTATCGGCGCTCAGAAATTTTATGAAGCGATCGCTTCCTTTAAAGGCGCCGCCCGCCGGCTGGAGCTGGTTGCGAAAGGCGATTCTTTCGTGTTTTACAAGGATTTTGCGCACAGTCCCTCAAAGCTGAAAGCCACCACTGCTGCGGTTCGGCAACAATATCCGGAGCGGAAACTGGTGGCCGTGATGGAGCTGCATACCTTTAGCAGCCTGCAGCAGGAATTTCTGGATCACTATCGTCATTGTATGGATGATGCACATACCGCCATTGTTTATTTCAATCCCCACACTATCGCGCACAAAAAGTTGCCTCCCATCACAAAGGCACAGGTCATGGAGGCTTTCGGCCGTGATGATCTGAGGGTGTTTACGGATTCCGAAGAATTGCGGACTTTCCTGCGCACGCAGCGCTGGGAACATCAAAATCTTTTAATGATGAGCAGTGGAAATTTTGACGGGTTGGATCTTAGCTGTCTGTTGACCTGATGGTTAAGTAATTTCCTGTCGAATTTGTGCTTTTTGGTAAACGGTATTTTTAGGAAGGACCACTTGCATACGAAGAAAATTACGTATTTTTGAGTAGCTCTGTCAGCAAATCCCTACTGGCTTAGTGAAACCCAACCCATGAAAATTGCGATGCGCCTTTGGGAGCGTTTGTCGGGTAATGGTGTATATTCAGATCATGATTTTGAGGATAGCAAGCGCATCCGAATCATGAATCAGTTCTGCGTAATTAGCTTTCTGGTTTCGCTGATGTATGTTGTTTTTCTTTTGGCGTTGGGGTCTCCTTACCTGGCCTTTTTCGATTCTCTGATTTTAATATTTTCGGTACTCGTATTCTTGTTGATGCGTAGTACCAATTTTGATTTTGCCTTTGTTTTTCTTTACCTGACAATACCCCTGTCGCTGCTGCTGATAAGTCGGGAATACGGGCGGGTGGCCGCTGAGTATTATAGTTTTCCGCTGATTATCATGGCCTATCTGTTGGCGCGCAAAGGCTGGATCGCGGCGCTGATCATTGCCTACCAGGCTATACTGTTTGTGATGGCCAAATATTTTGAGTCTACCGTGGTGCCCACTGGGCTTACGGCACAGCTTCGGCCCTGGTTTTATTTTTTCAACCTGGTGGCTTCTTTCACCATCGGTGGTGTCTTTCTTCGGCTATTTATTCTGCAACTAACGCGGCATCAGCAGGAAGTGGACAGCAAGCAGGTGGAACTGGAAATGGCCTATAATGAAACGCGCCTTCGAAACCTGGAGATTACCGTATTGTTGCGCGAATTGAATCATCGCACAAAAAATAACCTACAGTTGGTGTCGAGCCTGATCGGCATACAGGCCGAACGCATACCGCCCTCCGACGCCCGCGACCTGATGGAAGATATTCGTGTGCGAATCTATGCCATGGCTTTGTTGCATCAAAAGCTTTATTCGGAGGAGACCTTGGCTTCGGTGTCGGTTAAGGATTATTTCGAAGATTTGCTCGAGCACCTTTTGTCGGTCTTTAATGATCCTGACGATCCCGTGGTGGTAGAGTCTCGTATTGATGAATTCATGCTGCCCATCGACCATGCAGTGAGTGTAGGATTATTGATCAACGAATTGCTGACGAATTCATTTAAATACGGGCTTAAGCACGGGGGCGATAAGGAGATTGAGATTGAGATTCGCAAATCGGGTTACCTGACACTGGAAATTTTCTATGGTGATAGCGGGACCGGCATGAAGCGGATGATGCAGCATGCTGAATCCGACAGTTTCGGGATTGAATTAATTCAAACGCTGGTTCAACAAATGAAAGGCAGTATGCATTTTAACGATGATCCACCCAATAATGTGTGTATTCGATTAAATTTAAACGAAGTTTGATGAGCACAAAAGTATTGATCATCGAAGACGAGGCTATTATCGCCCGCGATCTGCAGATGATGATCGAAAAAGAAGGGTACCAGGTAGTGGCCATAGTGCGTGCCCTGGAAGAAGCACGGAGCATTTTTCGCACCCATCAGCCCGATCTTATTCTTAGTGATGTTTATCTGAACGATGAGGTTAGTGGCCTGGATATCGTACGCGAACTGCTCGCGATCCGGAGTGTTCCGGTTATTTTTAACACGGCCTACTCCAACGATGAACTGATTAAAAGTGTTTCCAACCTGGCGAACGTTTTCTATCTGACCAAGCCCTATACTTCAACCCAGGTGCTGGCCACTTTGAAAATTGCTGTCAATAAAATTCCGCCCGACGCCTTGCCGAAAATTTCGCATCGCGAAAAGCAGATCGTGGATCTGCTGGTTCGGGGCCGTTCAAGCTGCGAGATTGCCGCTGATCTCAACATCAGCATCGAGACGGTGAAGACCCACCGTAAGCATATCTTCGCAAAATATAACGTTAACTCCGCGACGCAACTAATAAGTAAAATCCTCCAATATGGCGGATCCTACTAAATTTGGAGGCTAATATGCTGATATGTCAGTTATAACGACTAAATTCCACTGTTAATCAAGAATTTTTAACGTTTTGTCCCCCCAAGGTGGTATTGCCTAAGTAGCTATTCTGCAGTACCTTTAAATCCCCCTAAACCGTAAGCAATTTGCAGGTAAGTTGATCTAAAAAGTTGGGAGATTTTTTTCGGTGCAAATAGCCAATTCCAAAAAGAGTTGGCTA
>CAZPDS010000022.1:0-2995 GCA_964585485.1 uncultured Bacteroidales bacterium | reverse complement strand
AAAAGTTGGGAGATTTTTTTCGGTGCAAATAGCCAATTCCAAAAAGAGTTGGCTATTTTTTTGGGTAAAAACACGTAATATTCAGTGGCGCTCCAAATTGCTCGAAGATGCAGGTGATCCCGATGGATAAAACGTTCTGCAACATATTTCGTAATTTTGTGGAACTTTCTGATGGATATGGTTGAACTAAAAATTGTCATGGCCGAACACTTCCGTATGGACGGTGGGGCCACCTTTGGTGTGGTGCCTAAGCCGCTGTGGGAAAAGCATTGGCCAGCCCGTGAGGATAACCTCGTTGATTATGGTTGCCGCTGCCTGCTTGTGATCGACGGAAACCGTCGCATCCTCATCGACACGGGGATCGGCGATAAACAAAGCGAGAAATTTTTGGAACACCAGCATTTGTTTGGTAACGACAGCCTTGAAAAATCACTCGCGGCCCATGGCGTCTGGCCGGACGATATCACCGATGTCCTCTTCACCCACCTGCATTATGATCATTGTGGCGGCGCTGTTCGCTGGAATGAGACCCGGGAGAGCGTTGTGCATGTTTTCCCCAGGGCCAGCTATTGGTGCAGCCAGCGTCAATGGGACTGGGCCATGAACCCCAATGTGCGTGAAGCCGCTTCGTATTTTAAGGAAAATCTCCAGCCACTGGACGAAAGCGGACGCCTTCATAAAATAGGAGCGGAGACCCGTTTCTCGGATCATGTGCGGTTGCTACAGGTGCATGGGCATACCGACGGGCAATTGATTCCCATGATTGACATCAACGGCCGGACCCTTGTGTTTATGGCCGACTTTATTCCTTCGGCCGGGCATATTCCGCTGCCCTGGGTGCCGGCCTATGACACCCGACCCTTGTTATCCATGCAGGAAAAAGAACAGTTTCTGGACGAAGCCGTGCAGGGGAATTATATTCTTTTCTTCGAACACCCTGCGCATCACGAAGCGGCAACGCTAAAGCGCACGGATAAAGGAGTCCGTGTTGATCGTATCGCTCCACTGGCCGAAATACTATCTTAATACTATGGAAGAGAAATGCAACAAATTCAACCGTCAGTGGGCGGAACTGTCGCCGGAAGAATTTCTGAAATCCGCGGCTGAAGCCTTTTCGGGGAAGGTCACCCTCGCCTCCAGCCTCGGACTGGAAGATCAGGTCATCACCCATATTATTGCCGGGCAACAACTCAACATCCCGGTGTTCATGCTCGATACCGGCCGCATGTTTCAGGAGACTTATTCGCTGATTGAGCGGACCCGGGAGCGTTACGGTTTGCGCATAAAGCTTGTTTTTCCGGATTACCACGCGGTGGAAGAAATGGTCAATACCTATGGACCCAACCTGTTTTATGAAAGTGTAGAAAATCGCAAATACTGCTGTCGTATTCGGAAGACCGAACCTATAAAACGTGCGCTGGCCGGACAGTTGGCATGGATCACCGGTTTGCGGCGAGCACAGTCGGTAACCCGTGAAAAACTTGAAAAAGTTATGTGGGATGAGGAAAACGGGCTCGTCAAACTCAGTCCGTTGGCCGACTGGAGCCTGGAAGAAGTGCGTTCTTTTATCAAAAAAAACAATATTCCCTACAACCCCTTGCACGATCAAGGATATCCCAGCATCGGCTGTTTGCCTTGCACCCGGGCGGTTCCCGAGGGCGGTGATATTCGCGAGGGCCGCTGGTGGTGGGAAGATCCGGATAAAAAGGAATGCGGGCTTCATCGTTAATCCTTGTAGTGACGGAAGAAGGGGCCGTTGCCCGATGTGATTTCGAAGGGCGGGTGTTAATTCCGCAGAAAATCGTAGATTTGACGCACAAAATGGAATGGATATGCGCAAGCCAGAGAAAAAGCAAGTTAAAAGAAAGGTGCTGCAAGCGCCCGCCGAAAAGCCCGAAGAGAATCCCCTGATCCGTCGTTTAAAATCGAAGTCGCTTACAAAACGATTGGTGTATGAAAACACCATGGAAGCTTTTCAGCAATTAAAAAGCATTGCATCGGCCTATGCAGAACAGTATAATCCGAAGGCAAAATCAATTCACAAGGATATCACTATTGAGTACACCGACAAGGGCGAGTACGAGGCGCAGTTGAAAGTGGCGGGTGATCTTTTGTTGTTTACCATGCATACCAATGTTTTTGAATTTCCACGGGATCATGTAATGATGAAAAGCTCCACCATCAAGGAAGACCCGCTGAGATCGTACTGTGGCGTTATCTTTATTCATAACTTTCTGGCCGATTCCTTTCGTTTTAATCGCATGAATGACGTGGGATACCTGGTCGCCCGCATTTTCATCAACAAGGATTACAACTTTATCGTAGAAGGTAAACGTCAACTGGAATTCCTTAATCAAACGTTCGTTGATCGGAAATTTGACGAGGTGGCTATGTTGAAGATCCTGGAAACAGCGGTGAATTACTGTCTCGACTTTGACTTGCTACTTACCCCTTACGACGATATCAAAGAGGTTTTTGTGGCCGATATGATCGAGTATTCGCAGAGTATGAACGTGCGCACCGGCAAGCGTTTGGGCTTTCGGTTCACGGCCGATCCCGATGAAACACTATTTTCCCGTTAGGCTGAATTAATAAGGCATGCACGCTGATCATCCGGCGTCAGCGCCGCTGTGATGCTGGGCAGCCAGACTGGCGATCAGGAACTGTCGGTTCATACGGGCAATGTTGCTGCGGTTTACCAGCTTCGGGCATTCCGCTTCACAGGCGTAAGTGTTGCTGCAGTTTCCAAAGCCCAGGCGGTCCATTTCTTTTACCATATGTTGTACGCGGTCCATGGCTTCTACTTTTCCCTGCGGCAGCAGGGCGAGCTGCGAAACCTTGGCGCCCACAAAGAGCATCGCGGAAGCGTTGGCGCAAGCAGCCACGCAGGCGCCACAGCCAATGCAGGCAGCGGCATCCATGGCCAGGTCGGATTTTACCTTGGAAACGGGGATGGCGTTGGCATCGGGTACACCACCGGTATTAACCGATACAT
>CAZPDS010000021.1:0-36944 GCA_964585485.1 uncultured Bacteroidales bacterium | reverse complement strand
TACCTGGATGAAGCCTGGAAAACCCAAAAACTTGTGCGTTGTGATACATCTCAGTCTGTAACCGCCGCACAAGTTTTTGGGTTTTCCAGGCTTCATCCAGGTAGGTGTAAAGGTAGGCCATGTGGTGGCTGGGTTCATTGCCGTGGGCGTACTGTCCGATCAAGCCGGTAATATCGGCCTGATCGCGGCCCGTCGTTTTGGACTCCGCTTCAAACAGGGCGTCGAGCTTTTCGATGGCGGATTGTTTGCCACCCAGGAGTTCTACCCAGCCCTGGATATCCTGGGGAACATAGAAACTATATTGCCAGGCGTTGGCCTCGGTGTAGTTAAAATTAACTTCGGCCGGGTCGAAAGGCGAGATCCATCCACCGTTGATCCGTGCGCGCATGAATCCGCTGGAAGGATCGAAAACGTTTTTGTAGTACTGAGCCCGCCTCAGGAAGGTCTGATAGTCGTCTTTCCGTCCCAGTTTTAGGGCCATTTGTGCGATGCACCAATCATCATAGGCATATTCCAGGGTGCGGCTTACAGATTCGGCGGCGTCGGTGGAGGCAATATAGCCTTGGCGGCGATAGCTATCCAGTCCCTGATGATCCTGAAGTGCACTGTTTTTCATGGCTTCAAGCGCCTTGTCAGCATCAAAGCCGGTAATTCCCTTAATATAGGCGTCAGCAATGACCGGAACCGCATGGTATCCGATCATACAGAAGGTTTCGTTGCTGCTGAGTTCCCATACCGGAAGCAGGCCGCCTTGTTCGTATTGAGCAATGAAGGTTTTGATTATATCGATGGTTCGCTGGGTTTGCGTAAGCACGTAGAGGGGATGTGTGGCGCGGTAGGTGTCCCACAGAGAAAACGTGCCGTAGTATTCATGATCGGGTGCTGCGTGGACGTTCATGTCGCGACCGCGGTAATCTCCGCTATGGTCATTGTTGAGATTGGGCACGATGAAGGCGTGGTAAAGAGCGGTGTAAAAGTTCACCATGTGCTCGCGGTCGGGATCGCTGACTTTAATTTTGGAAAGTTCCGCTTCCCATTGCTGGCTGGTGGTTTCCACGACTTCATCAAAGTTCCAATCCTTGTTTTCGGCTTTAAGGTTGGCGAGTGCACCGTCGGTGCTGACCGGGGAGAGCCCCACTTTAACGATCAGTTGATTACCATCTAATTCATTTAAGGTCAGTAAGGCTTTAAGATTTTTTCCCTTAGCTTTTTTCCCGGACTTCAGCGGACCGTCGTCTTTGCTGATAAGGAGTTTTTCAATTTTCGTACTAAGCACAACCGCAAACCAAAGCCTCTGATCGGGGGCCCATGCTTTGGATTGGCGGTAGCCAATGATGGTGGAGTCGTTGAGCAGTGTAAACCAGGATTCGAGGACTTCGTCGCGGTGTTTCAGATCAACGACAAGGGCATTTCCTGTTTTAGCGGGGAAGGTATAGCGGTGCATTCCTGTTCGCTGAGTAGCGGTGAGTTCCACCTTCACGCCCGACGACAATTTCACCGAATAGTAACCCGGCTGTGCAGCTTCATCTTCGTGCGAAAACGGGGATTTGTAAGCATAATCCAACAGACTCGTTGCAATGGTTGCAGGCATCAGGAGTACGTCACCGTAATCGGAAATGCCGGTACCGCTTAAGTGTGTATGGGAAAATCCATATATGATATCGTCCGAATAATGGTAACCCGAGCAGCCATCCCAACCGTCGAGTCGGGTGTCGGGAGAAAGCTGAACCATCCCAAAGGGGGCGCAGGCGCCCGGGTAGGTGTGGCCGTGGCCGCCGGTGCCAATAAAGGGGTTCACATAGCTGGTCAGGCGATCTTGTCCGCTAACCTGCCGGGCTTGTGCCAGGCCCACCAGGACCAGGCAGCAGATGATTAGATGACGACGCATGTTCTAGCTTTTACGATAATTGAAACCGCAGGATTCTCGAATGATTAATTTGGGCTCAAGTATAATCTTAACCTTTTCGGTGACTGTACCCTTGTTTTTGATTTCATCCAGCAGGGTTTTAACCGACAGTCGGCAAATATCGTCGATGGGCTGAGAAATGGATGTAATCGGAGGGTAGAAGACCTTAAAGAGATCGATGTCATCGAAACTGACGATGGCGATTTCGTGGGGGAGGCGGAGTTTCATTTCGTTCACGCATTCAAGAAAGGCGGTGGTAATGTTATTGTTTGCCATAAAAATTGCCTGCACATTGTTTGGCGAGGCAAGGAGAGCGCGAAGTTCCTTATATACATTTTTCTTGATGTCACCGTACGGAATTTGGGAAATGAAGCGTTTGTTGATGCGCATATCGTGTTGCTTCAAGGCTTCAAGATAACCCCGTTTGCGTTCTTTTAGCGAGGTGAGGTGGTTGGGCGTCAGCGTCATGTGGGCAATTCGGGTGTATCCAAGGCTGATGAGATGTTCTGTTGCCATAAAACCGCCCATGTAGTTGTCGATGATGACGTAATTGGTTTCGGTATGCGGGAAAAAACGATCGATTAACACAAAGGGGAGGCTTTCGCGCATGAGCGACATGATCTCTTTGGAGCTCGAAAAAGTGGTGGAGATCAGCAGGCCATCCACCTGACGTTCCTTCAGCATACGCAGCAGGGCGGCTTCTTTCTCCACGTTTTCGTCGGAACTACATATAATAAGATTGTAACCTGATTTACTGGCATAATCTTCCACGCCGCGGGCAATTTTGGCGTAAAAAGGGTTTGCAATGTCCGAAACCACCAGGCCGATGGTGTTGGATTTGCCCAGTCGCAGGCCACGCGCGATCTGGTTGGGTTTGTAGTTGAATTTTTCGGCCACCTGAAAAACCCGTGTTTGTGTTTCCTTGCTGATGCCATAGGCATCGCCACGACCATTCAGAACCATTGAGACCAGGGTCTTGCTGACTTTACATTCCTCAGCAATATCGGATAAGGCGATCTTTTTCACTGCTAAATCGGTTTAGTTTAGTTAATTTATTGATTATGTGTTTTTTAATCAATTTTTAGATTTATTTTCCATGCAATTATACGAAAAAAAATTCTAACGAATAAAAGTCGTGATAAAAAAATCACCTTCCGTCGGGCAATTATTTTTTAATAGATTGATATTCTGTACACATAGATTTGGCAGCGGATCGCCGTGCCGATCCGCTGAATTTTTAGATAAAACATCAGGGAAGGTTGGGGAAAGGCCTTTTAGGGCAGTTCACGGGCAATTTTTATAACGGCTTCAATGCGTTCGCCGGCTATGGTCATGAGGGTAGAATTGCTGTTCAGGGATTCGAGGCAATGGTCTTTATTGACGGATTTACGCAGGGACATGTGGAATTCTTTGGCGTTGGTGCATTTGTATAGTTCGCGGAGATTTCCTTCGTTGATGCCGGCTCCGGGCATGATGATGATCTTATCTCCGGCGGCTTTGACCAGTTCGGCCAGGACAAATCTTCCTTCAAAGGCCGACATCAGCTGTCCGGAGGAAAGAATCCGCTGATAGCCCAGATTAATCACGGTATCGAGGGCCTCCATGGGATCCTCGCAAACGTCGAATGCCCGGTGGAAGGTAGCGCTGAGGGGATGGATGGCATTGCGTAACTGCCTGGAGATTTCCTCGTCTACCTGCCCGTTACTCCGCAGTGCGCCGCTTACAATGCCGGCCACGCCGGCTTTTTTGCAGAAGGCGATATCCTTGAGCATGCTTTCAATTTCCGGGGAAGAATAGCAAAAATTGCCCGGACGTGGGCGAACCAGCACATGTACGGGGATTTTGCAGTGCCGGACTACGGCCTGGATGGTTCCCTGTGAAGGCGTGACGCCGCCTTCGGAAAGACCGGCACAAAGTTCAATGCGATGTGCACCATGTTTTTCGGCCGTCAGGGCGGATCCCAGGGAATCGGTGCAAAGTTCAATCAATACGCTCATCGTGCTTCAAGTTTTTGCAAGGCTCCGTTTAATTCGTCCATGTGATAAATAATGACATCGGCCGCCGGGAAGAGGCCTTCCTGCTTCATTTCATTAAAGAACACGGTTTGTAGTCCGATCTCTTTGGCCGGAAGGATGTCTTTCGAATACACATTGCCAATGTGCACGCAAGCGGAAGGCGTAAGCCCGAAGATTTTCATGATGTGCAAAAAATACGCAGGTTCAGGTTTTGCCGCGCCAATTTCGCGGGATGATGCGAACCCACGAAAGTAGTGTTCCACACCACCGCGCCGAAGAGCCAGCTTCATTTGTTCGGTATCGCTTTCACGCGCCGAAGTGGCAATATAGCATGGATAGCGCGATGAAAGTTCACTCAGTGCCTTTTCAATGCCCGGAATATTTTCCACTGTTTCCCAGCCCGACATTGGGCCGCTGCATTCGGGAAAATCACGCATGACCGTATCTCCCCAATCAAAAACCAAGGCGTTTATCATTTTTTAAGATTTCATAGGCAGGTACGGATGAATTGAACGAGGTCGCGGTAAACATCCGTTTTATTGATTTCATTCAGCATCTCGTGACGGCCGCCTTCATAAATTTTTAGTGTTAGATTTTTCATGCCGGCTTCCTCAAACTTCCGCATGGCCAAGCGCACGCCTTTTCCATATTCACCCACCGGGTCCTGAGATCCGGCCATGAATAATACCGGGAGTCCGGGCGGGGCCTGACGAATAGCTTCGATGTTGTTAATGATTTGCAGACCGTGAAAAAGATCGATAAAAAATCCGGTGGTACAGATGAAGCCGCAATCAGGATCGGCGACATAGGAGGCCACTGTTCTTTCGTCGCGCGACAGCCAGTCGAAAGCGGTCTTTGGTTTTTGAATGTTTTTGTTGAAACGGCCGAATGATAACTTATCGAGCAACTTGCTGGGGTGCAGGCGGCCGTTAAACAGGCGCTGTAAGCGTGCGATCAGCAGGGCCGATTTTAATAAAGCACCGGGATGGGTCGCCGTGCCCGAGAGTATGCAGGCCTGTATGCTGCCGCCGTGCTGCTGAATAAAGCTTCGGCTCAGGAACGAGCCCATGCTGTGTCCCAACAGGAAAACCGGCAGCATGGGGTGCTCGGTGTGGATGATGGTATTGAGCTGAAACATATCGTCAACACATCGCTGCCACCCGTCCTCGTCGGCAAAATAACCCCGAAGTCCTTGCCGTTGGGCGGTCTTTCCATGCCCGCGGTGATCGTGGGCATATACAAGGATGTCGTGTTGGTTAAGGAATTCGGCAAAATGGCCATATCGTGCGGCATGCTCTGCCATGCCATGCGCAATCTGAACGACCGCCTTTGGTTTGCTGCACCGGACCCATTTGTAGCCCTGAAGGGTGATTTGTTGAGGGTCTGTGAATTCGAAGAGTTGTGGAACTGACATTAGAAAGCCGCGTTTGAGGTTTGTCCGGACAAAGATACTAAACGCTGCGAAAAAGACTGTACGAATTGGAGGAACTACGTTAACGGTTTTTCCATCATGCCGATGACCAGCATCGCGATACCCATTATGTAAGATACGATGATGTAAATGCCCGAATAAGTGAATTCGTTGCGGAAACGCCGCCATGCTACCAGAAAGTCGGAGGTGATCAGAAATACAGCTCCACCGAGGCATAGCATCGTATTAAGGTAGGTGGCGTTCCCAAACTGGAGTATGCACATAAATAATAGTGCGCTGTGGGTAAGCATATACATCAAACCAAGCACTTTCATATTGAGCAAATATTTCCATAGAAATATCACCACCGTAAGTACGCCCGAAAGGGCGAAAAACAAACCCGTAAGTAATTGCGGTGTAGAAAAAGAGATCGTTTGAAAACGGATGGCAAGAACCAGCGAGAATAAAAAATAGGTCATCATGTAAGATGCCGTACCCAAACGGAAAAACAGGTTATTGGCGGTAAAAAGGAGAAAAATATCGCCCAGTAGTGCAAAGCAAAGCGCCGTAACGATGAAGGGGTCTGTTTCCTGGCTCATCAGCAAGTAAAAGGCAAGAATCAAGGGAATAATCAGGGGCTTGCTGTACGACCGGCCTAAATCGCTGTCACGGTACTCGGCTACAATGTTTGCAATGATCGCCAAGGCAAACAGTAGAAAAATGATGATTTGCTCAGTGACAAAGATGCCCATCATTTGCGTTCTCCAAATAATGCTGTTCCAATCCTGACCAGTGTAGCGCCTTCTTCAACAGCGATTTGATAATCCTGGGTCATTCCCATAGAAATTTCACAAAAAAATGCCTGGTCCTGAAAATACCTGCTTTTAAGTTGGTCAAAATGTCCGCGGAGTGTCTTGAATTCATTGCGAACAAGTTTTTTGTCCTCACTCAAACTGGCCATGCCCATCAGCCCAACAATCCTGACGTTCCGCAGCAAGCTAAGGTCGGGCGCTTCGAGCAGCGATTGTGCTTCCTCCAGCGAAAGCCCGAATTTGGTCTCCTCTCTGGCAATGTACAATTGGAGCAGACAATCGATAACCCGCTTGTTTTTGACCGCTTCCTTGTTTATTTCAATCAATAATCGCAAACTGTCAACACTGTGGATCATCCGGACAAAGGGAGCAATGTATTTCACCTTGTTGGTTTGCAGGTGCCCGATAAAGTGCCACTCTATGTCATCGGGCAACTGTGGAAATTTCTGCGCACATTCCTGCGCCTTGTTTTCGCCAAAAAGACGCTGGCCAGCGGCATAGGCTTCCAACACCGCACTGACCGGCTGATACTTGGAAACCGCGACCAGTTTCACGTTTTCTGAAAGTTCGTTACGGAAAAACTGAATGTTCTCTGAAATCCCCATGCTGTGAATTTTCGGGGTAAAGTTAACATTTTATTAATAGAAGCAAAAAAAATCTGTGATTTTTTTACTGTGCTTGATGCGGCGGACGTTGAGGATTTGCAACGCATGAAACGGGCCGATTTTTCGGATCTTTAGTGGTTCGCATTTTTCCGGGCGAAGGGCCACACGCGCCACCATTTAATAAGGTATTTGATCCAGAGGTACAGGAGAACCGGAAATACAATTACAATGAGCTTATTGTAGTGCCAGGCGGCCAGGAAATCGCCATGCATAAGGTGCATTACGGCTTTGGTGATGCCGCATCCATAGCACTCATGGCCCGTGATGGCTTTAAAAACGCACAGGGAGGGTTGCTGAGCAAACCAGTCGAGCGGCATAAAAAAAAGAGCAAGGGGCAGCATTGCCAGCCCGATGCTCTTCCCAATGTTCAGAAAATTAATCCTTTTTGTTGAGGAGGTTGCCATTGGCGTCTTTGAATTTCTGGGTGATGATCATGATGAGATCGATCAGTGTCCAGATTCCGCAACCACCAAGAGTTAACAACTGCGCAACGCCAATACCGGTATGTCCGGTAAAGAAACGATGAACGCCAAATTGTCCAAGGAAGAAGCACAAAAGGAGCGTGGTAAGCCAGTCTTTACCTTCACCGCTTCCGCTTCCGGCAAGGTTAACACCGCATTTCATGCAAACGGTGGCTTCGGCAGCCGTTTCAGCTTTGCAATTGTAACAGAATTTTTTTCCATTTTTGGGAGGTGTGCCACAGGCCACACACATTACGGCCTGATCCGAGACCTCATTTCCACAGTTTCTGCAATACATAGTTCGTTGGGTTTGGTTTGGTTAGTCTTACTCGTTAGGCTTTTCAGTTGCGCCCCCGCCAGGGTCCGGACGGGTCGGTTTAGTGTAGGTTTTAAGTGCCTTAACTGTTTTTTACAGCGCAAATATAATTGCAAACAACGGATAATGCAAACAAATGCTGTTTTATCCCGCTCCGGCGGATCAATTGTCCGGGTGAGTGGTCCCGTCGTCGGATGAATCTTCAATCTGCCCGTCGTGTGACATTGGTAACACAATTGTCAGCCGATGGATGGCCCGATAGGGACAAGGTGTGGGTAGAGAAATTGCCGCCGTGAATTTTCCGGCCCCATAGGAACGGGCATTCAACGGATTACTTTCCGATACAAAACCTTTCAAAGATATTCTTCAGTATCTCTTCCGTGGTGATTTCGCCGGTGATCTCGCCCAGGTGATGCAGGGCCTGCTGGATGTCGGTGCTGAGCAGATCGGCGCTGAGACCGTTTTGCAAGCCGGACTGGATGGCTTTCACCGAGCGTTGAGCCCGGGTGAGTGCGTCGTAATGACGGCTGTTGGTGAGCAGGGTCTGGTCGCTGAGACTGTCAACATCTACCGATTTCAGCAGACTATCCATAATGAGCTGGATGTTTTCGTTCCGTTTGGCGGATACAAAAATGACTTCGTGCTCCATCAGCCCGCTGAAATTTTTCGGCGCTTCTACTAACAAATCGGTTTTGTTGGCGACAATAATAAAGGTCTTTTGCCCGTCACCGTAAGTGCTGCTGAGTTCCTGCAGGGTCGATTCAATTTCGTTTAGCTGCGAATCGGCCATGTCAATCACGTAAAGGATAATCCGCGCTTGCGCGATTTTTTCGATCGTGCGCAGCATGCCGATTTGCTCCAGGGCGTCGCCGGCTTCGCGCAGTCCGGCCGTGTCGATAAACCGGAAGGCAATGCCGTCCACCGTTACCGTGTCTTCGATGGCATCCCGCGTGGTGCCGGGGATGTCGGATACGATGGCCTTTTCTTCGTTCAGAATGGCGTTCAGCAGCGTGGATTTGCCAACATTGGGCTTGCCGATAATGGCCACGGGGATGCCGGTTTTTATCACATTTCCTAACGAAAAGGAGCGGAGCAACTGATTGAACGTCGTGTCCATGCGTTGCAGCAGCTCCCGCAACTGCTCGCGGTTGGCAAACTCAAGGTCTTCCTCGCTGAAGTCGAGTTCCAGGGCAATGAGGGCGGAAAACTCCAGCAAGTGCGCCCGAAGTCCGGCAATGACCGCCGAAAATCCGCCCCGCATCTGCTGTATGGCCAGTCCGTGCGCCACTTTCGACTGTGATGCGATGACATCACCTACCGCCTCGGCCTGACTCAGGTCCATCTTGCCGTTCATAAAGGCCCGCAAGGTGAATTCGCCGGGCCGGGCCATGCGAATGCCGGATTCCGAGAGCGCCTCGCACAGCCGGCGAACAATATAAGGCGATCCGTGGCAACTAATTTCAGCAATGTCTTCGCCGGTATAGGAATGCGGCGCCCGAAATAAGGTCAGCACAACCTCATCCAGGATAGTGCCTTTTGACTGCAGGGTTCCGAAATGCGCGGTGTGGCCTTGCGCTTTGGCCAGGTCGGCCTGCTTACGCGCCGGCACAAAAAGTTTTTTTATGGTCTGGATGGTTTCCGGTCCGCTGATGCGCACAATCGCCAGGGCAGAGGTGCCCGGAGGTGTGGCCGGTGCGAAGATGGTGTCGTTTTTGTGCGTCATGACAGTAGCGATATGGTCAGGCAAATATCCGGCTTTTTCGCGGAAAAATACAGACCTTTTTGTCAGCAATTATAAATTAAGATCGATAAATTAGAAACAGACGGAGGGTCAACGAAAGGAAAGCATTACCTCATACATAACTCATCCATCCAGTACCCCCAATTTTCAAATTTTCATATTACGTTTCAATTCCACCCAACCAGCCAATCCACCAATTTTCACTACCTTTGCGCCTGAAAACAGACCGAATGGGAAGAATCCTGGCAATGGACTATGGGAGTAAGCGTACGGGCCTTGCGGTGACCGACGGAGACCGGATTATTGCCGGCGGGCTGGATACCGTGCCGACGCATACCTTGCTGGCGTTTCTGAAGGATTATCTTCAGAAAGAAAAGGTCGATGTGATCGTTATTGGGAAGCCCAAGCGCCTGCACAACGAAGCTTCAGACATTGAGAAGCAGATCACGCTCTTTATCCGTCAACTGACGAAGGTCTTCCCTGATCTGCCCGTCGATCGCCACGATGAACGATTTACGTCAAAAATGGCGTTCCAGACCATGATTGACGCCGGTCTGAAAAAAGAAGCGCGCAGGGACAAGGAACTGGTCGATAAAATTTCGGCTACCATTATCCTGCAGTCCTACATGGAATATTTGTCGAATAAATGAGATGTTTTATGATATTACCCATTGTCGCCTACGGGCATCCAACATTAAAAAAAGTAGCGGACGACATTACGGCAGATTATCCGCAGTTAAAGGAATTGATCAGCGATATGTTTCAAACGATGTACGCCTCAAATGGTGTGGGACTGGCTGCGCCGCAGGTAAACAAGAGCATTCGTCTGGTGGTTATCGATGCCGATATATATTCTGAGGATTATCCGGAAGCCAAAGGGTTTAAGAAAGTCTTTATCAACCCGCATGTGCTGGAACTGAGCGGTGAACCCTGGATGTTTAACGAAGGCTGCCTGAGCGTTCCGGAGATCCGGGAAGATATCGAGCGCCCGTCCGACGTGAAAGTGACCTACCTGGATGAGCAGTTTCAGGAGCATACTGACGTTTTTTCCGGGGTGCTTGGACGGGTATTTCAGCATGAATACGATCACCTGGAAGGAACCTTGTTTGTTGACCGCGTGAGTCCCCTCCGCAAAGTATTGCTGAAACGCAGACTGGCCGATATTTCGAAGGGGAATATCCGCACCAGTTATAAAATGATTTTCCCACTGCAAAAGAAAAAACGATAAAATCTCGTATCCTATGAAAACGCTTCGGTTTGTTGCCCTTGTTTTAATTCCGCTCGCCTTCGTGGCCTGTACCTCGGCCAGCGAGGAAATGACGAAAATTCGTGAACTCGAAAAACAGTTGAGTGCTGTTAACGGCCCTTTTGATACGATGAAAGTCCGCGAATTGATTGTAAAGTACGATGACTTTGCGGATGACTTTCCGGACGACAGCATGGCACCCTACTGCCTGTTGAATGCGGCGGGCTTGTCGAATACCATGATGCAGGGAGAGAAGGCGATTGCGTACTATGACCAGCTCATTGCCGCGTATCCGGATCACAAAAAGGCGGCGGATGCCTACTTTTTAAAAGCCTATGTTTACGAGAATACCCTGCAGGACCTTGAGAAGGCAAAAGAGACCTACAGGGATTTTATTCAGAAATATCCGAAGCATGAACTGGCCGATGATGCTGAGATTTCAATGCGGAACGTAGGAAAATCTCCCGAACAACTTTTGCTGGAGATGCTGAAGATCCGGGATGAGGCCCGCCCCGACAGCGCTATGGTCAACTGATACCGGGATACGAAGCAAAGAGGCACCGCGAGGGTTTAAAAAAATAGAGGCACCGCGAGGGTGCCTCCAGCAATTGTTAGCGTTCTAGCAGCATGCTGACATCACTGCCGGGTTGGTATTCCACCGGCTCTTTACCATAGCGGAACACGAGCATGGGTTTGCGGCCCATAAGTTCCATGTGCGGGCCATCCACACGCAAGAGGGAAGCTTCGCGCAAGCCGGCAACGGTCACTTCCGGGTTGGCCTTCATGAATTCTTCGATGCGCTGCAGCCGCGTTTCACCGCCGTGTCCTTCGGGATGGGCGTCAAGGTAATGCGGATTTATCTGGAAGGGCAGGAGGTTCAGGCAATCAAAACTTTCCGGCTCAATGATCGGCATGTCGTTGGTGGTGCGCAGGGTGGGGCAGGCCACATTACTTCCGGCACTCCATCCCATAAAGGGAACCCCGGCCAGAGCTCGCTCGCGGATGGCCTCCATTATCCCGAGTTTGTGCATCATATGCACCAGAAAAAAGGTATTACCGCCACCCACAGCAATGGCTTCAGCCTCCATGACTGCACGGATCGGTTCCTTTTCATGATGTATAGAGTACAACTCAAACCCAAGTTCTTTGTATACTGACGCAACCTTGGCCTCGTAATCGTCGTACGTTACCGTAACACCGGCGTACGGAATAAACAGTACTCTTTTTGCACCGCTTTGCTTCATAAAATCAGACAAAAATTGCAACGACCAGCCCAGGTAGGCTTCCCCCGGATTGGTGGAATTACTTAATAGTAAAAGTTTCATATAATCGAATATTTATTGGTTTCTCTTCCGCAAAGATAAAAAATTGCCGGAAAGCCTTTCCTTCGAATAATTGAAAAAAAATCCGATTTTCTTTGATTATTATATAGAATGTTGTAATTTTGCACCCCTGAAATAAAATGCATTCACAATGAGAAAAGACATTCATCCTAAGGGATACCGACTGGTTGTTTTTAAAGATATGTCAAACGACTATTCTTTCATGACGCGCTCTACAGTGCAGACCAAAGATACAATTACGTGGGAAGACGGGAAGGAATATCCGCTGGTAAAACTCGAGATTTCCCATATGTCACACCCCTTTTATACCGGTAAGATGAAATTTGTTGATACCGCCGGTCGCGTGGATAAATTCCGCACCAAGTATAAAAAACATTTCGATAAAAAGGAAGAACCCAAGAGCGAATAAGCTGATGGGTGCAAAATTTTTAAGGCTGTCCGGTAGGACAGCCTTTTTTTTGTAGTAGACTGAATGGCTGGTGCTTATGAGATTGATCCGAGGGGAGATGTAGTGTGCCGCAGGCGTCGTGGCGGAAGAAAATGATGTTTTTTGTTAAAAAATGTTAATAACTTTCGAAAAAGTTTTTGTACCTTTCGTGTCTGAAAACAACCTTTGAAGTATACTTGTATTGGAATTTCTCCGTTACCAGAAAAATAAAAAACCGACGCTATGAACTACATCCTTTTCGACGATGCTACACGCAATGATTTGCTCCCCCTTACCTTCACCCGGCCGGTGGCCGATCTTCGTATTGGTATTCTGACCATTCGCGAGAAATGGGAAAGAATGCTGAATGTAAAGACGTCCACCATGACTGAAAAGTATTTAAGCGGGAAATATCCCCTTATCCGGCAGGAAGATAATATTCTTATTAATGGTTCGGTATGCCCGACAGCGGAGCTGATTGCCGAGATTAGCGCCCTAAGACCAGACGAATCGCTGGTTTCCGGCGATTATGTTATTGCTATGCACGTGGTGGATAAGCACCTTCCGGAGACGGAGATCATGGATTCTACGATATCTGAAGAGTCGGAAGGCGTGGAGGTCGTTTCAAAAGCGTCTCATCTGAAGATTAGTAATCCCTGGGATATTTATGTGAAGAATGATGAAGCACTGCGCGCTGATTTTTTATTGCTGACGGCAGGAAGAAAATCACAGGATATCAGCGATACGAACCGTGTGCTGGGCGGCGGCCAAATTTTTGTTGAAGAAGGTGCCGTGCTTGAATTTACCACCATTAATGCCAAAACAGGGCCCGTGTACATTGGAAAAAATGCCGAAATCATGGAAGGTGCTATGCTGCGTGGCCCTGTGGCGGTGTGCGATCAGGCGCTGGTGAAAATGGGGGCCAAAATATACGGACCCACTACCATTGGTCCGGGCGCCAAAGTCGGGGGTGAACTCAACAACGTCGTAATTCTGGGTAATAGTAACAAGTCGCACGATGGGTTTGTCGGACATTCCGTTATCGGCGAGTGGTGCAACCTTGGCGCAGATACGAATACCTCGAACCTGAAAAATACATACGATGAAGTCCGCCTTTGGTCGTACCCGCAAGAAAGATTCGTTTCCACCGGACAGCAATTTTGTGGAATGATCATGGGCGATCACAGTAAATGTGGTATCAATACAATGTTTAATACAGGCTCGGTGATCGGCGTTTGTGCCAATGTTTTTGGTCACGGATACCAGCGAAATTTTATCCCCTCGTTTTCCTGGGGAACCAGTACCGTGGGATATACCACCTTCGACATCGGCAAAGCCCTGGATGTTGCCAAGCTGGTAATGGCCCGCCGCAATATTTCCATGGATCCTCAGGATGCTGAAATTCTTAAAGCGGTTTACCAATATACCTTTACTTATCGCAAGAAAAGAGTCTGATGCTGACATATTGTCGTAACCGACGATCCTTGTCCTTTCGCCATTTTTTTTGTTACCGAATCCTTAGTCGCCATTTTTTTTGGACTAAGGATTTGTTTTAATGCTTGTTGAAATATTTTGAACCCATGTCATCCTCTTGCTTAACAAACTTTTTACCGGGATCTTTTATATACAGCCTCTGTTCAACATCCGTGGCATAGGCCTTGACCATTTGCATAAACATCAGTAATCAGAAATGTGAATATTTCTTTAGTATATTGATCTTGATGCAGTTAAAGAAATTTCCATTTTTTATTTTATTTATTCACCTGCCAGTTTGACATAATTCATTATGAAAATTAAGAACGATAATAGTCCGTTTCATTTTTTAAGTATGATTGACAACGACACGGAGTTCATCCCCCTGTTCACCAGTGAGGATGAAGAACAAATGAACGCCGAAACCCTCCCGGAGGTGCTGCCTATTCTGCCTTTACGGAATACGGTGCTGTTTCCGGGGGTGGTTATCCCCATAACGGTGGGCCGGGATAAATCCATCCGCCTTATCCGCGAAGCGTATAAATCGAACCGTATCATCGGTGTGGTGGCTCAGCAGGATCCGGAAACGGAAGATCCTACCTTTCAGGAGCTTCATAAGGTTGGAACCGTTGCCTTGATTATGAAAATGCTGCATATGCCGGATGGCAGTACTACGGTGATCATTCAGGGAAAAAAGCGCTTCCTGCTGGATAGCATGATTAGCGACCAGCCTTACTTCACAGCACGGGTTCGTCCTTTTCCCTTTGATGCGGAAAACCTGACCGATCCTAAGTTAGTGGAAATGCTAACGTCCATGAAAGAGATGGCTTCACAGATCGTGAAGCAATCGCCAAACATTCCATCGGAAGCGGCTTTTGCCATCAAGAATATTGATGCCCCGGGCTTTCTGGTGAATTTCATTTCATCCAATTTGAATCTTGAGCTGGATCAGAAACAAAAACTGCTTGAGTTGCCAAGTCTCTTCGAACAGTCCAGTGAGGTATTGCGCCTGCTGATCCAGGAATTGCAGGCGATCGAGGTGAAAAATCAGATTCAGGATAAAGTTAAGACGGATCTGGATAAACAACAGCGCGACTACATTCTGCATCAGCAGATGAAACAGATTCAGCAGGAATTGGGAGATAATCCAGCGGAGCAGGAAATTGCCGAACTTCGCGAAAAGGCTGGCCAAAAGAAGTGGAATGAGGATGTTCGGGAGGTTTTTGAAAAGGAAATCAATAAGCTCCAACGCATGAACCCCTCGGCTGCAGAGTATTCCATCCAGATGAATTACCTCGAAACGCTGGTGGAATTGCCCTGGAACGAATATACTCAGGATAATTTTGATCTTCAGCATGCGCAAAAAATTCTGGATGAAGATCATTACGGTCTCGAGAAGATTAAAGAGCGCATCATTGAGTACCTGGCCGTATTGAAGTTGAAAGGGGATATGAAATCGCCCATTCTCTGCCTCGTTGGCCCTCCGGGGGTTGGAAAAACATCCCTCGGGAAATCCATTGCGCGATCCCTCGAACGCAAATACATCCGCATGTCGCTGGGTGGATTGCGCGATGAGGCTGAATTGCGCGGACATCGGAAAACCTACATAGGTGCGATGCCGGGACGCGTTATCCAGAATTTGCGTAAAGCGAAATCCTCAAACCCTGTTTTCGTCCTCGATGAAATTGATAAGGTGAGCGGAAATACCATGCAGGGTGATCCGCAGGCGGCTTTGCTCGAGGTGCTGGATCCGGAACAAAACACATCCTTTTACGACAACTTCCTCGAACTGGAGTACGACCTCTCGCGGGTCATGTTTATTGCCACCGCCAATACACTCAGTACGGTTCATCCGGCCTTGCGCGACCGTATGGAAATTATCGACCTGAGCGGCTATTTGCTGGAGGAAAAAGTAGAGATTGCCAAACGGCATCTTGTTCCGAAACAGCTTGCTGAACATGGCATTAAGGAAGGTCAATTAAAGTTTTCTGTTAAGTTGCTGGAACGCATTGTGGATGACTATACCCGGGAGTCCGGTGTGCGCTCACTTGAAAAAAATATTGCCAAAGTCATTCGTACCCGCGCACGTTTTATCGCTTCGGAAGAAGCGTATAACAAGGAAATCAAACCCGACGAACTGCAGAAAATCCTCGGCGTTCCGGTCTTCAAAAAAGATCGTACCCAAACCCCGGATGTTCCGGGCGTGGTGACGGGTTTGGCCTGGACCGCCGCCGGGGGGGAAATTCTTTTTATCGAAGTTAGCCTCAGTCGCGGAAAAGGCGCCCTCACCCTCACCGGAAACCTGGGCGATGTTATGAAGGAAAGCGCTACCATTGCCTATGAGTTTTTGAAAGCACACTGCCATAAGCTGGACATTGATCCGCTGGTGTTTGAGAACTGGAATGTGCATATTCACGTGCCCGAAGGAGCAACCCCCAAAGACGGCCCGTCCGCGGGTGTCACCATGCTCACCGCACTTTCGTCGGCCTTTACACAACGTAAGGTGCGCACCAAAATGGCGATGACAGGAGAGATTACCTTACGCGGAAAGGTGTTGCCGGTGGGCGGGGTGAAAGAAAAGATACTGGCAGCCAAGCGTTTCCGGATTACCGACATTCTTCTGCCGGCCGACAACCGCAGCGACATTGAAGAAATCAGCGAGCGCTATGTCAAAGGGCTGACCTTCCATTATGTTACCGACATGCGTGAAGTTTTGGATTATGCATTGATGGACCAGAAAGTTCCGCACGCCCTTAATCTTGCCAAAGACCTGAAACCGGCGAAATAATTCCGTTAAAAAAAAGAGGTTGTCGGAAGACAGCCTCTTTTTTTTGGTGTTCAAAGCGTACTATTCTTTGGGAATTTCAACCATTTTTTCCTTATCGTACTTATTGTTTTTCAACATATCCTGAACGTAGGTAAAGGCGTTCAGGGTATATTCAACATCCTCCATGGTGTGAACCGCGGTTGGAATAAGCCGGATCAGGATGGTACCACGCGGCACTACAGGGAAGATCACGATGCTGCAGAACAGGTTGAAGTTTTCGCGCAGGTCGTATATCAACTGCGTCGCTTCCGGAATGCCTCCGAAGAGGTACACGGGCACTACGACAGTGTCGGAGATTCCTAGATTGAAGCCTCTTTCGCGAAGGCCGTTCTTGAGCGCGTTGACGATGGTCCACAACTTTTCGCGGTATTCCGGATGGTTGCGGATCAGCTCCAGGCGTTTCAGGGCGCCCATCACCAGCGGCATGGGTAATGATTTTGCGTAAACCTGCGAACGCATATTGTACATCAGGTACTTGATCACATGCGGTTCGGACGCCACGAAGGCGCCAATGCTGGCCATGGATTTGGCGAAGGTGGCGAAATAAATGTCAATCTCGTCCTGAACACCGTAATGCTGACCCGTTCCGGCACCGGTTTCACCCATGGTACCAAAGCCGTGTGCATCATCAACCAGCAGTCTGAAATTGAATTTCTTCTTCATCTTGACAATTTCGTCAAGCTTGCCGGTATCGCCAATCATTCCGTAAACGCCTTCGGTGATTACCATAATGCCACCGCCGGTTTGTTCGGCCAGTTTGGTAGCACGTTCCAGGTTCTTCTCCAGGGCAGCGATATCGTTATGCGGGTAGGTAAAACGTTTTCCCATGTGCATACGAAGACCATCCAGAATGCAGGAGTGGCACTCCTTATCGTAAACCACAACATCGTTGCGGTCGAGTAGGCACTCGATGATACTGGTCATGCCCTGGTAGCCGAAATTCAGCAGGTAGGCGGCCGGTTTGAAAACAAACTCGGCGAGTTCTCTTTCCAATTGTTCGTGGTAAATGGTTTGACCCGACATCATGCGGGCACCCATGGGCGCGGCCAGTCCCCATTCGGCAGAGGCCTCTGCATCTGCTTTCCGGACTTCCGGGTGGTTTGCCAGCCCCAGGTAGTTGTTCAGACTCCATACCAGGCGCTCTTTACCACGATACATCATTCTGGTTCCAATTTCTCCTTCAAGTTTTGGGAAGAAGAAGTAACCGTGTCCCTGGTCATAATACTGACCAAGATGACCCATGCGGGTTTTTGTTTTTTCGAAAATGTCCACGATATTGTAATTTAATGTTAAACTCTGTTTGAGTTGCAAAGCTACTATTTTTTTTATCGTTTTCTTACAATAAAAATGGTTATTTTTGATGAGACGGGCTTTGTCAGGCCTGGTGTTGTAGGAAATACGTAATGTAAATCACAAACTATGCGGGCACTAAGGAGGATCCTGCGCAACATCATTGTTGGGTTGATGCTTCCCGGCTTTGGGCTGTTGGGCATGCAGGCCCAGGCACAGTCGGGCGCCATGGCGTATTACAGTGCCTTTAAAAGTTCGGGCTTTAGCCTGGTTCGGGTGAGCGATGATCTTGTCAACCTCTATACTGGTCCGGCCCTGTTGCGGCTGAATTCGGACGGAACTCCACTGGACGTCAAGCGCTATCTTACCTCCGGGGTGGGCCAGGGCCGGGTGATCCGGGCGGCGAATGGGAATATGTTATTGTTGTTAGCGCATGCTTCGGTGGGGCCGGGCAACGGGGATGCGCTGCTGTTTCGGATAGACTCCGCGGGTACCATTGTTTGGATCCGCGCCTATGGCACGGCTTCGTACGAACTTCCGGCCGGGATCGCTGAGCTGCCGGATGGTACTATTCTGATGTTACTATCCGCCGAAAATTTCGCGGGCCCATTGAAAAGTCTCGTGGTGTCGGCCCTTAACCAATGGGGTGATCAACTTTGGCATTACGCCTATATCAGCGACGAAGGGCCGGTTACAGCTACATCCTTGCTTGCCATGCCCGGCGGTGATCTCTTCCTTTGCGGAAATACCGCGGATAACAGCGTGCTGATAAAAACAGATGCGGCCGGAAATCTAAAGTGGTCGCGTTCTTACGCCGGCATCTACCTTAACGATCTGGCGACGGATCCAGTCAGTGGCGACCTTTATCTTTGTGGCTACCGGATTGATACCCTGGCACCGGATCTTGATCAGGCCGTTGTGATTTGTCAGGATAGCGCAGCCCAGATTCGCTGGCAGCGGAGCGTGCTGAATTCGCCTGAAATCCAGGGATCCACGGCGCTTTGCCTGGCCTGGAATGAACCTCAGCAACAGATTCTCTGCGGTGGTAAGGTAAGCCTTACCAGCCCTTCCGCGGCGGATGATCAGGCCCTGGCGCTGGTATTCGACCGTGACGGACTGTTGCTGTCAGCCCACCATGCCGGAGGCCCCGCCGAAGAAGCCTTTCAGGATGTGTTGGTCATGGACGCTTCCACATCCTTCTGGTCGGGTTATACCAGCAGTTTTGGTCCGGATACCAACATTTTTCTGATGAAGGGCCCGTCGCTGGAATCGGCCGGCTGCTTGAGCCTGCCGGTCCTTCTCGCGCTGGATACAAGCCGGGTTTGGCCGCAGGATCCCGGATATCATCGGGATACCGGCAACCTGGATGTGGCCACCTTCTGCTTCCCACCGCAAACCGAATCTCCGCAAGGCCGTGATCTGTGCAGTCCTGATGGGCGCCCGGAAACATCGCCCGCTCCAACCCTGCGGGTTTACCCTAATCCCTCCCGGGGCCGTTTTTACATCGACTATCCTGCCTCGCTGCCCGATCGTTGGGAGGTGCGCGATCTTACAGGTCGGCGCATCACGGATGTTCGCGCTTCCTTTGTGAACGGACAGGTCTGGCTCGATTTTGACGAGACCGTGCCGGCTGGTTATTATAAGCTATTGATTGTGAATAAGCAACAATGCTTTTCCTGGCCCCTGGTGCGGATCCGTTAAGGGCCGCCCACGACTTCATTTATTTTTTCATAGGCCGTGCTTTCTGCAATAAAATGAGTGAACTATAGTTAGTGGATTATTCATTAATTTTTACTAATTTTGCAGCATGTTCCGAAAAATCGCTGTTATTCTACTTGCTTTTATAGCCGTGACGCTGGTTTCCTGCAGCGGGTACAAGAAAATTCAGAAAACCGCCAGCCCCACCGAAAAGTACAAGGCGGCTGTGGCCTACTACCAGAAAAACGATTATCACCGGGCGCAGCAGTTACTGGATGAACTGCTGATTTATTATCGTGGCAACGACACCTCCGAAAAAATCAACTATTATTACGCCTATTGCTTTTATGGTCAGGCCGATTACATCCAGGCCGGGTACTATTTTCTGAAATTCACGGACATGTTTCCCACCAGTCAGTATGCGGAAGAATGCCTGTACATGAGTGCCTATTGTCAGTACATGTTCTCGCCAAAATACAGCCTCGATCAAACCATGTCGCTGGATGCCGTGCGCCAGTTGCAGTATTTTATCGACCGTTACCCGAATAGTACGCGCATAGAAGACTGCAATAAACTGATCGATGAAATTCGTAAAAAGTTGGAGACTAAATCATACGAAATTGCCCGACTATATTACAAAACCGAGAACTTTCAGGCGGCCACCGTGAGTTTTAAAAATTTATTGAAGGAATTCCCCGATACCAAATACCGGGAGGAAGCGTATTTCTATATCGTAAAATCAAGTTACCAATTCGCCCTGCAGAGTGTTGAACGGAAAAAGCGCGAGCGACTCAATATGGCGGTAGATGCCTATAATGCATTCATGGCCATTTTCCCGGAAAGTGCTTACCAGAAAGACCTGAAAAATATCTATCGCGATATCAACAAAGAAATTAATAAGTATAATTAGCATAATATATTCAACATGGACTATAAGAAGGTTAAAACGGATCATCTGGCTGTTACCCGCAACACCACTGATTTTATGGGCGCTGACGGAAATATATATGAAACCGTTGTCATTCTGACCAAACGTGCCAATCAGATCGCCCTCGAATTGAAGGAAGAGCTGGGATCGAAAATCGAAGATTTTTCATCGAATCAGGATAACCTGGAAGAGGTGTTTGAAAACCGCGAGCAGATTGAAATTGCAAAATTCTACGAGCGTTTGCCGAAGCCCACATTATTGGCTATTCAGGAATATCTGAGCGAGCAGCTGTATATTCGGAATCCTCTGCATGATGAGGAGCCGGCAACTGAAATCCTCTGATCCAATGTCGTTGAAAGGTAAAAAAATACTCCTGGGAATCACCGGCAGTATTGCCGCCTACAAAATCCCCGGGCTGGTGCGCCTTCTGAAAAAGGAGGGCGCCGATGTGCAAGTCCTTCTGACGCCGTCGGCCTGCGATTTTG
Source organism: uncultured Bacteroidales bacterium (assembly GCA_964585485.1). Classification (GTDB taxonomy): domain Bacteria; phylum Bacteroidota; class Bacteroidia; order Bacteroidales; family CAIWKO01; genus CALGYY01. The sequence goes on along the minus strand of CAZPDS010000021.1, from coordinate 15,900 downwards.
TGACCCCGCTTACGCTTTCAACGCTATCCCAGCACCCTGCGCTGGTGGAACCGTTTGATCCCACCGATGGTAGTTGGAATAGTCATGTAGAAATGGGCAACTGGGCCGATCTGATGCTCATTGCCCCGGTTTCGGCCAATACGCTCGGCAAAATGGCCCACGGTATCGCCGACAACCTGCTGCTCACTTCCTACCTGGCCGCTAAATGTCCGGTGTTCTTCGCACCCGCCATGGATTTGGATATGTATCATCATCCATCAACACAGCAAAACATCAACAAGTTGATTTCTTTCGGAAATCATCTGATCGCCCCGAACGAAGGCGAACTGGCCAGCGGTCTGTGTGGTGCCGGCCGCATGGAAGAGCCGGAGAACATCGTGAGCGTTCTCGCTTCCTTCTTAAAAAAAAAAGTTCGTTAAAAAATAAGCGGGTTCTTATTTCTGCCGGACCTACTTACGAGGCCATCGATCCGGTGCGCTTTATCGGCAATCATTCCTCCGGTAAAATGGGCTTCGAACTGGCCCGGGAAGCGGCTTCCCGCGGTGCATCGGTCACCCTTGTCTGCGGCCCGGTGACGGCGCCGGAAGATCTTCCCGATGTTCATCGTATCGACGTAACCAGCGCCGATGAAATGTTCCTCCAAATCACCCGTTGCTTCACCTCCTCCGATATTACGCTGATGGCAGCCGCTGTGGCCGATTATACGCCGGTCGTCACCGCCAGCGAGAAAATTAAAAAGACAGGCGATCAGGGACTAATTATCGAATTGAAGCCCACGAAAGACATTTTGGCCACCCTTGGGAAAAGCAAACGTCCGGATCAAATCCTGGGTGGCTTTGCCCTCGAAACGCAGAATGAAGAATTTAATGCACTCAAAAAATTGAAAAATAAAAATCTGGACTTCATCGTTCTTAATTCGCTTCGGGAAAAGGGGGCGGGTTTCGGAACCAATACCAATAAAATTACCCTCTACGATCGTAGCGGAAAAAAACGTACTTTCGGATTGAAATTGAAACGTGCCGTGGCTTCCGATATTTTTGATGAAGTGGAGCGTTGGCTAAAATGATAATTTGTTCACCATGAAGAAATGCTTTGTGATACTCTCCTTATTCCTGAGTGTGCTTGCTGTTCAGGCCCAGGAACTGATGTGTCAGGTGAGTGTGAATTCCCAGCAAATCCAGGGAAGCGACCGCCATATCTACGACAATATGCAAAACGCTATTCGCGATTTTGTGAATAACCGGAAATGGACACCCTATACCCTGAAGGTGGAGGAAAAAATCGAATGCAGTATGCTGATCACCCTTTCGGAACGGGTGTCGGATGATGAATTCCGTGGCACCATCCAGGTGCAGGCACGTCGTCCGGCTTACGGATCCTCCTACAACAGCGTTATGCTTAACCTTATGGATAAAGATTTTCAATTTAAATACCTGGAAACCTCACCCCTGGATTTTGATGAAAACAGCCATCTCTCTGGCCTGACCTCTGTTCTGGCTTATTATGCTTATATGCTGATTGGCCTCGACTTCGATTCCTTTGAAGAATACGCGGGCTCTCCCTATTTCAATAAAGCGCAAACCATTGTCAACAATGCTCAGAATACCCCGGAAAAAGGATGGAAAGCCTTCGAAAGCAAAAAGAACCGGTACTGGATGGTCGAAAACCTCCTGAATCAGTCGTACAGCGCTTTGCGACAGGCCAATTATCAGTATCACCGCAAAGGGCTGGACATGATGAAGGACAACCTGCAAACCGGCCGCGCCGGTGTTATGGCCGCCATTGAACTTTTGCAAAAAGCCTACAGAGAGAAACCGGGCTTGTATTTTTCGCAACTGTTTATCGACGCAAAACGCGATGAAATCTGCAATATTTTCGCCGGGGCTTCGGTTGCCGATAAAAACAAAGTGGTGGCCATGCTCAAAGAAATCGATCCTTCGCATTCCGGCGATTACAATACAAAAATTCTGAACGCAAACCAGTAAGGTCATCCCCATGTTAAAGCGGCTTACCGTCGAGAATTATGCGCTGATCGAAAAGCTCGAAGTTAGCTGGGATAAGGGCCTCACGATTATCACCGGCGAAACGGGCGCGGGAAAATCCATCCTGTTGGGTGCGCTTTCGCTGATTCTGGGTCAGCGGGCCGATGGTCAGGTACTGCATGATAAGAACCGGAAATGCTTTGTAGAAGGGGAGTTTGATATCAGTACCTACGGATTGGAAGCCTTCTTTGAAGAACACGATCTCGATGCGGAGGGACAACTGCTCCTTCGCCGGGAAATCAATCCCCAAGGGAAATCCAGGGCTTTCATCAACGATACGCCGGTGAATCTAAACGTGCTGAAAGAATTGGCGGTTCGCCTTATCGATATTCATTCCCAACATCAATCACTGGATCTTTATCATCCGGCGTTTCAGACCCACGTCATCGACAGTTTCGGCGGCCAGCAGGATTTGTTCCGCACGTACACACGCGACTATGCTGAACTTAAACAGGCTCGTTCACGCCTGAAGGGATTACTGGAGGAGGAAGTGCAACAAAAAAAAGATCAGGATTATTTTCGCTTTCTCTTTGATGAACTTGAAAATGCAGCACTCCGCGATGGTGAGCTGCAGGAACTGGAAGATGAAATGGCCCGATTGACGCACGCTGAAAATATCCTGGAAGCGCTGGGGAAGTCACTGACGCTTTTGTCGGGCGACGAAGAGAACATCCTCCTGCATCTCAGTCAGGCCCAGCAGGCGCTTGCGCAGGCTGCCCGGCACGATACCTCGCTGAAGGAATTGGCCGACCGCCTGCAAAGCATCAGTATTGAAACCAGGGAAATTTCGTCCGACCTTTCGGTGAAAGCCGACAGGGTGGTGATTGATCCTGATCGAACCGCCCTTGTTGCGGCACGCGTTGATATGCTGTATCGATTACTTCAGAAGCATCATGTTCAAACCGTCGCCGAATTATTACAATTGAAGGAAGAGTTGGACCAGAAACTGCTGGGCATCAGTTCCCTTGAAAACGTGATTGAACGGGCGACCCAGGAGATCACGCTGCGCACCGGAAATCTAGCCAAAACTGCAGCATCCCTTACAGCAGGGCGGCTGAAATGCATCCCGGCGGCGGAGAAAAAATTACTGGCCTACCTGAAAAACCTGGGGATGCCCGAAGCACGCATCAGCATTCAATGCGATCCCCTGGACGATTTTTCAGGTACGGGAAAAGATCAGATTCGCTTTCTTTTCAATGCTAACAAAGGTGGAGCGTTGCAGGAAACCGGCCATGTAGCCTCCGGTGGAGAGATTTCGCGTTTGATGCTGGCCGTGAAATCGCTGATTTCGCAGAAAAACCTGTTGCCAACGATTATCTTCGATGAAATTGATACCGGCGTTTCCGGTGATATTGCCGGAAAAGTAGGGGAGATCCTCCGCCAACTTTCCGACCGAATGCAGGTTATTGCAATAACCCATCTACCGCAAATCGCCGCCCGCGGACAACATCATCTGTTTGTCTACAAAGAAACGGATCATGAGAAGACCCGCACCTTTATCCGCTCACTTGGATATGAAGAGCGTGTAGCGGAAATTGCGCAGATGATTGGCGGACTTGACGCCGGGGCTAAAGTCAGGGCCACCGCTATTGAATTATTGGAGAAAGCTCAAAAGTAAAACGAAAGGCATTCATGTTTTTTTTAATTGCGGCCGTACTTACCTCTACGTCCATCATCGTTCTCTTTAAAATTTTTGAGGCCTGGAAGATCGATAACCTGGTCGCCATAACCATGAACTACCTGGTTGCGGCGGGTTTGGGCTTTTACCTTTGCTCCGAAACCTCGGAAATCAAAAGTGCGCTGCAGCAGTCGTGGACGGGTCTGGCCGTGCTCGCTGGTTTCATGCTGATGGCCACCTTTCTGGTTTACGGTATGAGTGTGCAGAAAGCCGGACTGGCCCTGACTTCGGTAGCCGGGAAGATGTCGGTGGTAATCCCCGTTCTGCTGGGCTTGATTTTTTTCGCCGAGACGGTTACCTGGATGAAAATCCTTGGGATCATTCTGGCGCTGTTGGCCTTCTGGCTTACCTTTCGTAACAAGGAACACGCCCGCCAACGTTCGGTCTCGTTTTATTTCCCCCTCATGTTGTTCGTTGGAACAGGTATCAATGATTCGCTGTTGAAGATTGCTGAGAAAAATTACATCAAAGATGATTTCATCTTTTTCCTGGCCTCAGCGTTCGCGGTTAGCCTGATCCTTGGCCTCCTGGTACTTGGCGTTAAGAGCGTTCGTAGCCGCAAGGTGCCGGATGTGCAAAGCTTGCTGGCCGGCGTTCTGCTGGGGGTGCTGAACTGGTACTCAACGTATTTTTTCCTGGTCGGCATGCGCCATTTTGAAGTGTCTTTCTTCGTGCCGGTCTTCAACATCTCCCTGGTTATCCTGGCCGCTTTCAGCGGATTGCTCTTTTTCCGTCAACACCTTAAGCCCATTAACTGGCTTGGGATTGCTGCTGCCCTGGGGGCCATTGTGCTGATGACTCTTTAGCGATAGCACAAACGGTGCTACTTAGGGCAATTCATCAGGTTCAGTTCAATGTTTTCTTTGCCCAGTTCCTGTGCTTTGTACCAATCACTGCAGGCGCCGTCCCGGTCGCCCAGGGCATACTTAAGGGCACCCCGGTTGACCCATGCGTCAGCAAAATTCGGACTGGCTTCGATGCATTTATTGTAGTTAACCATGGCCGAATCCGGCATGCGCAAATTATTGTAGGCGTTGGCGCGGTAAAACAAGGCCTGGTCGAATCCCGGCCAATATTCCAGGGCTTTGGTGAAATACGGAATGGATTCCTGAATCAGGTTTTTCTGAAATTTCGATTTGCCGTTGTTAAAGGCTTCGAAGGCTTTTTCTTTTTTGCTGGTGCAGGAAAGAAGGGTGAGTCCTACAGCCAAGGCCACTATTGCAATACTTGATTTCATAGGTTTTATTTATACATTAAAACGGATGTGCAGAATATCACCGTCGCCCACGATGTAGTTTTTTCCTTCCACATAAAACTTGCCGGCTTCTTTGCAGCGGGCTTCGGAACCCAGGCTGATGAAGTCGTCGTATTTCATCACTTCGGCACGGATAAATCCACGCTCAAGGTCGCTATGAATGACGCCCGCGGCCTGCGGCGCTGTCATACCCTGATGGATGGTCCAGGCGCGGATTTCCATGGGACCCACGGTGAAAAATGTTTGCAGTTTGAGGAAGGAATAAGCGACCCTCACCAGCTTGTGAACGCCGGGTTCGGTGAGCCCGCAGTCGGACAGGAAGGCTACACGATCGTTCTCATCTTCCAGTTCCGCAATTTCCGATTCCAGCGCGCCGGCGATGATCAACATCTCGGTGTTTTCCTTCGCAATGACCTCGCGTACCATGTCTACATAGGCATTGCCGTTTACGGCCGATTTGTCGTCGACGTTGCACACGTACATCACGGGTTTGGCCGTCAATAGGAAAAGGTCATCAATGGCTTTGTATTCCTCTTTGCTGAGTTCCATTTCGCGGATGGGACGGAAAGATTCCAGGTGCGCCTTGCAGCGCTCAAGCACCACGGCCATCCCTTTTGCCTCTTTGTCGCCCGACTTAGCCGCCCGTTCTACTTTCACGAGTTTCTTTTCGACGGATTCCAGATCGCGGATTTGCAGTTCAAAGTCCACGGTTTCTTTGTCCCGCAAAGGATTCACCGTAACGTCAATATGCGGTACACTGTCACTATCGAAGCAGCGAAGCACATGAATGATGGCATCGGTTTGCCGGATGTCGGCCAGAAAACGGTTCGCCGTGCTGTCGCCCGTACCACTGCTTTTTGTAAGGCCCGGGATGTCGACAATTTCCACGGTGGCCGGAACCAGCCGGTCTGTTTTCTGAAATTTCTCAAGCTCCTTCAAACGCGCATCCGGTACGTTCACTACGCCAAGGTTGGCCTTGGCAGCAGTAAACGCGGCGGCCGAAACCTGCGCACGCGTATTGGAAATACAATTAAAGATGGTGGTCTTACCGGTCATCGAAAGACCCACTATTCCGCATTTTAACGACATAAACTTTTTTTGCAAAGATACTGAAAACAGGGAACAGTGAATAGTGAATAGGGAATAATGGGTCGACTATCGACTAGGGACTATCGACTGTCGACTTTTTCATTACTTATTAACAATAGAAATTCGTTTGAAGATTTCGGCTACTTTTGGACTGCTAAAAAATCGTTCCTTGCCCCCTCGTTACTTATGACTATCGACTATCGACTGTCGACTAGGGACTGTCGACTAGGGACTGTCGACTAGGGACTAGGGACTAATCATCAACATCTATGGCAACGATTGAACAACTACAAAAAACAGCAACCCAGGTCAGACGGGATGCGTTACGAATGATACACGCGGTTAGTTCGGGTCATCCCGGCGGATCGCTGGGGTGTGCCGATCTGTTTACCTGTTTGTATTTTGAGGTCATGAAGCACACGCCTTCGCCTTTTAATATGGACGGAAAGGGAGAGGATGTTTTCTTTTTGTCGAACGGACATATCGCACCGGCCTGGTACAGTGTTTTGGCCCGCAGTGGCTATTTCCCGGTGGCGGAACTGGCCACCCTGCGTAAGTTAAATACCCGGCTTCAGGGACATCCCACCACCGCGGAGGGATTGCCCGGCATCCGTGTGGCCTCCGGCTCCCTCGGTCAGGGATTATCGGTGGCGGCCGGTCTGGCACTCGCCAAAAAACTCGATAACGATCCGCATTTTGTGTACAGCTTGCACGGCGACGGTGAATTGCAGGAGGGGCAGATTTGGGAAGCCGCTATGTTTGCTGCCGCCCGCAAAATCGACAAGCTGATTTCGTTTGTTGATTACAACGGAAAACAAATCGATGGTCCGGTGGATGAGGTACTCAGCCTGGGCGATCTTCACGCTAAGTGGGAATCCTTTGGCTGGTTGGTCTTGGAAACCAACGGCAACAATATCGAAAAACTGCTGGAAACCATTAAAGAAGCGCAGTCGCATACCGGAAAAGGCAAGCCTGTCGTTGTTCTTATGCACACCGAAATGAGTTACCCGATTGATTTCATGATGGGAACCCACAAATGGCACGGCAATGCGCCCAGCGACGAGCAACTGGCAATGGCCCTGGCGCAATTACCGGAGACACTGGGGGATTATTGATTACAAGCTGACGACCTTGAAAACAGTACGGATTATTTTTGTTTTTTTTGCTTTGCTGCTGCTATTGCTGCCATATAGGCTCACGGCTCAGGTGCAGGAGAAGGAAAAGCCAAAACCCGTTACACGCATCCTTTTTGTTTTTGATGCATCGCAGAGCATGCTGGCGCGCTGGCAGAGCGATCGGAAAATTACCATTGCCAATAAGCTGATGGCGGAATTACTCGACAGCCTTCGGGGAGTCCCGGATCTTCAACTGGGATTACGTATGTACGGCCACCAGAAGAATTATCCTCCCCAGGATTGTGACGACAGCCGCCTGGAAATTCCCATCGGTTATGGGAACATCGATAAAATTAAAAACCGCCTTAAGACGGTAAACCCCAAGGGAACCACGCCCATCGCGGCCTCCCTTCAGGCCGCCGGCGGCGATTTTCCGCCGATGGACAACAGCCGGAATATTATTATCCTGATCACCGACGGCCTGGAAGAATGCGATGGCGACCCTTGCGCGGTTTCGCTGGCCCTGCAGAAACAAGGCATCATTCTGAAACCCTTTATTATCGGCATCGGACGGAATTTTGCCGAACAGTTCGAATGTGTGGGTACCTATTTTGACGCCACCACCGAACGTGATTTTAGCAATGCCCTGAAAGTCGCTATTTCTCAGGCCCTCAACTCAACCACCTGCCAGGTGAACCTCCTGGATATATCCGGTAATCCTACGGAAACGAACGTCAACATGACTTTCTATGATAATTTTTCCGGGGCCATCAAATACAATTACATGCACACCCTCGATAACCGGGGCTTGCCGGATACGGTGAGCATTGATCCTTTGCTGGCTTATGACATCGTGGTGCATACCATTCCTGCTGTGCGGAAAGATTCCATTACCCTGACCGCCGGGAAACATACCGTGATTCCCATCGATGCACCCCAGGGCGACCTGGAACTGAAGGTGATGGGTAACGCGCCCAGCTTTAAAATGCTGAGCGCTATCGTGAAAAAGGCCGGTCGTTGCGAGATCCTGACGGTTCAGGATTTCATGCAGAAGACACGCTACCTCGTGGGTAAATACGATCTGGAAGTACTGTGTCTGCCGCGGCTCCTGATCCCGGGCGTGGAAATATCGCAAAGCAAAACAACCACTGTGGAAATTCCCCAGCCCGGTATCGCCATTATTCAACTGGTGAACCGGGGGTACGGAAGTCTTTTCGTGGAAGAAAACAACACCCTGCGCCTTATCTACAACCTTAACCAGTCAGGTAATCAGGAAACCCTCTACCTGCTGCCCGGCAAGTACCGCGTGGTGTTCCGCAGCAAATTTGTAACACGCACCATTTATACCATCGAAAAGACCTTTAAAATTGAATCGGGTATGACCACCCGGGTCAATATGTATCAATAAACTGTAAATCGTTTTGGATTATGATTGATTTCCCTGTATTGAATGAGAAAGACACCCGCTCCGGTTTTGGCGAAGGCCTGTATGAACTGGGTAAGAAAAATCCCAGGGTGGTGGCACTCTGCGCCGACCTCATCGGCTCGCTGAAAATGGATGCCTTTGTGAAAGAATTCCCTGAACGTTTTTACCAGCTGGGCATCGCGGAAGCCAACATGATTGGTGTGGCTACCGGACTGGCGATAGGCGGAAAGATTCCATTCACCGGCACCTTCGCGAATTTTTCTACCGGCCGTGTCTACGATCAGATTCGTCAGTGCGTGGCCTATTCCAATAAAAATGTCAAGGTGTGCGCTTCCCACGCGGGTATTACCCTGGGCGAAGATGGTGCAACCCATCAGATCATGGAAGACATTGGCCTGATGAAAATGCTGCCCAATATGGTGGTGATCAATCCCTGCGATTTTAATCAGACCAAAGCCGCTACCCTGGCCATTGCTGACTATGAAGGCCCCGTTTACCTGCGCTTCGGTCGTCCGAAGGTGCCTAATTTTACCGCCCCCGATCAAAAATTTGAAATCGGAAAAGCCTGGCTTATGAATCCGGGAACGGATATCACGATCATTGCAACCGGCCATCTGGTGTGGAAAGCAGTGCTGGCCTGCAAGGTACTTGAAGAAAAAGGTATCTCCGCTGAACTGATCAACATCCACACAATAAAACCCCTGGATGTGGAGGCTGTTTTGAAATCCGTGCACAAAACGGCTTGTGTTGTAACGGCCGAAGAACACATGCGCAACGGCGGATTGGGCGACAGCATTGCCCAGGTGCTCGCGCTTCACCGTCCGGCGCCCCTGGAAATGGTGGCCGTGGATGATCACTTTGGTGAAAGCGGAACCCCCGACCAACTCATGGTGAAATTCGGACTTGATACCCCGGATATCGTGAATGCTGCGCTGAAAGCCATTTCGCGCAAAGCGTAAACTACTGTACTTCCTGTATTCGCCGGATAATTTCGGAGGCTTCGGTGTGGTAGGCATCTACCACCACGTCGGCCTGCATGTACCATGGTTCGCGACGTTCGAGCTCAGCGCGTATCCACTGTTCCAGGTCGGCACCTTCGAGTCCCTGCAAGAGAGGACGATCGCCTTTGAAGACCGATAGCCATTCGGTAAGCTCGGGCACGCTGCATTTCAGGTATACCACAAGCCCTGCATCCTTCATGCGCTGCAGGTTGTCGCCAAAGCAGGGAACCCCGCCACCAGTGGCAATGACAGCCGCTGGTGCACGGCATATTTCGTCCAAAACATCCTGCTCGGTTTTCCGGAAATAGGCTTCACCTTTCGTGCGGAAAATTTCAGCCACGGTCATACCGGCCGCGTCTTCAACACGATGATCCATATCGGTAAACGGAAGATGGCAGTGCTGGGCCAATAGTGCGCCCAGGCTGGTTTTGCCGGAGCCCATGAAGCCAATCAGGAATATTCGTTGGCCGGAAAAGGAGTTGATCATGAGCGTAGGATGGATAAACTCAGGGTTGATACGTAAACGTGGTGGTGCTGAATTGCCGGTGGATGTATTCGGGATCGGTGTGGTAGGGCGGCGTGTAGCAGGTGGTCATGGAGGTCACGTAGCCGTTGGCGTTGGTGATGTAGGTGAACTCCGAAGAGCCCGCTACCTGCGAAGGCCCGGAAGGGCAGCCGTTGTTCCAGTTGGCATGCGCGATCAGATTTTTGCTGATTTTACCGGTAATTCCGTTGGAGAAGGTACGGATGTCAAGAACGTTGGGGATGTCATTGTATTCATACGCATTGCTGCAGGTGGTCGAATTTTGGGTGGTGAAGGCCGCAATGGTGTTGTCATTCTCCCAGGCGTACGTCAGCAAAACGTCAATCCCCGATGCGCTGCCGGTTTCCTGATAGTGAATGTTGCGCGATAGCAGATAACCGCTTTCGTAGTTGTATGTGCTATACGTAAGGCCGGACAGGCTGCCGTCTTGAAAGGCTGAATCGACGCTGGATACAGCGTATCCATCCGCTCCGGTCCGGTAAACGCATTTGTTCACCACCTCTCCGGAATCCGTGCAGGTTGTCTTGATGACCAGGCTGTCGCCGAATTGAAAGGTAACGACATACTTCAACTGGTTATTGATATATTGATCGTACGAATTGATCCGGCTCCCGTCGTGGTGTATCACGTATTTCAGAACGTCAGAAGAATATGTATCCAGGTATTCCGGCTTGTCTTTTTTACAGGCCGCCAGCAACAGCAGGGTCAGGGTGAACAGGAGCAGACGTGATTTCATAAGGGTTTTGATGATTTGACGCAGCATGAGGTTTTTCAGAAAATTTCCGGAAAGCGGCATTATTCCTCGCCCGGGTAGCCAACGGGCTGGGCAACGACCACTTTTTGTTTTTCGCCGAGATTCAACAATTTGCTGACTTCATCGCGGTTGACACTGCCCAGTACCACCGTGCTGAGTTTCGCCGAGGCGCAATAGAGGTAAAGGTTCTGGCTGATGTAACCCGCGTCGATGCCGGAGTAGAAGCTGCTTTGCTCGGGGGTCATGTCGCCGTATTTTGCATAGTCGGCAACGAAAATCACGATGAGAGGCGCCGTTGCTACAAAGGGTTGCCGCCCGATTTTGTCGCGCTGATCCCCGGCTACCAGCAGGCTCAGCACATTGGATTTCTCGTTCCATTGGTAAATGCCCGATTTCAGGGACACATAGAGGGTGGTCTCCTGGAAATTCCGCGCCGAAGGGGCTGTACGACGTCCGCTTTCGGGCCGGTTGATGCCCCAGGCCGCCCACAAAAGGTCGGAAACCTGTTGCCATTCCAGCGCCTGTTCATTGAAAACCCGGCCGGTCTGGCGTACTTTCAACGCATCCATCAACGGCATCCCGCCGCTGGTCCGTGGAGCCGGAAGCTGAATGTCCTTGCTCTCCTGCGCAACGATTCCTAAGCTAGTCATGAGTATCATAATAAACAAACTGAATGTTTTCATAAATAAATTTATCGATGTGATATGTGAATTAAATTTGAGTGTTACTTTATAATTTTCGATGGCTACCATCCACCGCCGCCGCCGCCACCGCCGCCGCCGCCACTGAATCCGCCACCGCCGCCGCCTACACCGGAAGAGCGCGGAGAAACAGCCGATGACGAAATGGCCGACGAAAAAGAACTGCTCAGACCTGAGCTCATACTAAGGGCACTGAAGGCTGCCAGATTGGCGCCCTGGTAAAAACCGGGCTGATACGTGTTGTTGGCGATAGCTTCCTGCAGAATGCTCTCGAATCGCTCACCCCAGGCGTTTTCTACACCCAGAGCCACGGCAAAGGGGAGGTAGGACTCAAAAAGTTCCGGCGTTTTTTCCGGCGGATTTCGTAAATTAAGTTCATCCTTTTCCGTCACCGAAAGGTATTCCTTAAAGCCGTCGATCTGGTCCATCAGGCGGCGACCGCTGAGGGTGGGCGCTTTCAGCAGGTAATAGAAAAGAATCGACAGTCCGGTTCCCAGCAACAGTATGAGCATGGGGATAAAGGCAATGTCGGCCATGAATATCACCGTGAGTAACAGAAACACCAAGGTAAACGGGATGCAGAAGAGGGAGAGCAGAACGGGTTTCAGGTACTTGCGGGTGGCGCGGGCCTTTTTCCAGGCCAGCACCATCGGCGCCATGAACAGCATGGCAGCACATCCAAACATAAAGAAACCCAGGGTAGGTCCTGCAATTTCGCCGAGCTGCGCCAGGTATATGAACATGCAGAGAATGGCGCCCAGCATGCCCAGCAGGCCGGGTACGAACCACTTTGTGTTGGTGAAGAAAGCTTTCGCCTGATAAGCCTTGCTCATTTCTTGTTTAAAATCCTTAATCGCCGCGCTGATTTTTTCATGATTGCTGTTTTTTATCACCACGGTTTGGCTGTGCTTGAAGAGGTTCTGGTCAATCGCGCGCTCCTCCGGCAGCAGGTCAGAGGGAACGGCTCCGGGCATCCGAATCAGGGAGTATTCCTTGCCGTCCTGAACAATGGTTAAATGCTTTTTTACCGCCATGTGAATAAGGGCTGCCGTAAAAGCCTTGTTGTCGTACCCCATTTTATGAACATAGCGCATCGCACCGGCGCTCATCTTATCGGGCGGGGTGTACATCACGGCAATGGCGCCCTTTTCCGGATCCCGGCCCACCCGGAACCAGGCCACGATAAAGTAAAGCAGCGAGAGAACTAAAAGCAGCACACTGATGACCCCCCAGCCATTGGCGAGGATGAAGTTCCAGATCTTAGCGGCTGTGGAGGGCTCGGTAATGATGCCTTTCGGAAAAGAAAAGGCGAAACTCAGGCCTTCGTAAGGGCCCAGCGGACGGATGGTATGACAGTAATAGTTGCCCGCCTTATCCCAGCCCATGTTGTAATCCATGCCTTTGTCACCAAAGGCGCCGGTGTAGGCTACCTGGGCCAGGGGCGTGATGCGCTGCGGCAGGCTCACCAGCACGGCCGCGGAATCGATGGCAAATGCCCACTGGTTGCCGGTTACGTTCCAGTAGAGCTCGTCGTATTTGTCGAAAAAGCGCAGGGCCATCGGGCAGCGGTAGGTGAGGGTGTAGGTGTAAATTCCGGGATCCAGGAATACATCCTCATCGCCGATGTAGATTAATTTGTAGTCGCCTTCGCGCTTGGTAAAATAGGGTTCGTCGTGACCGTCGCGCTGTACGCTGATGATTTCGTAGCGCGCTTTGTAGCGGGTGTGCAGATAATCTTCGTAATTCACCGGCAGCGCGCGGAAAATCCCGCGGCGGATCTGGTTGCCAGCCGCGTACACGCGGATGTCTTCCGTTATGGTAAGGGAAGCATCTGTGTTGACCGTTATGTGACTGATAAAGGAGAGAATTCGCTCGGATTGGGCCCCGGCAGCGAAGGGAAACAACAGCAAGCCAACTAGCAGCAGCAGGAGGGAAGTACTTCTATTCATGGTGTACGAATTGAAGTGTAAATATACACTATTGCAATGAAAGTTCCGTCCGAATAATGCCGCTACATCCCCGCGAAGGGTTGCTGATGCCGGATACGAAGGCCGTCATTAATCTTTTATGCAGCGCACAGAAAGGCCGTTTCGTTTGGAATAAACATTTTCGGTAACACTGCTGCTGCTGTAGGCCATGCCACGGTAATTGGCGTTAACCGTGGCGGCCTGCTCGCTGGATGTCCACCAATAAGCGTTATTATATTGACTAAGGAAAGACCCGCTACCACCGACCATGCCCCCGGGGAGCGCGGTAAATCCGGTCGTATTCGTGGCGCCGGTATTGGGTGTTGTCCAATGAGAAGTACCTGTTTCTTTCAGGGGACCGCTGGCAGTTGTGATGCCCCCCAGGAAATCCGTCAACTCCGTCCATTCGGCAACGCTGGGCAGGTGCCAGCCGGTCGGACAAACGCCGCGGACGTGGCTTGGGTTGGTGGTGCTGCTGGCGGCGCCGCTCATGGCCGCTGGCCAGTTATACAACACACCATAGGTTGAATAGTTCGCGTTCAGTTTAGCATCCGTAACCGAGGTTCCGGAATAACCATATACGTAGTAATGGGCGGCTGTCAGCGACAAGGTCGTGGGGGCCACCACGCTGGGTAGATAGCGTAAATTTTCAGACATCCAGACCTGTTCGCCAATGCGTACGGCCGAATAATGAATGCCATCACGTGCATCGGTAACCCCTAATTCAGCCTGCCAATCCAGCACCAACATTTTCAGGGAGTCAACATACGCCTTGGTGGCCGCGTCCTGTGGGTTCAGCGGATTGGCCAGGTTGGTGATGCTGTTATTGCCGGCGGAATTATTCTGCGTTAAAACGCTTTGCAGGCTCTGGGTTTCGGTTTCGAGGTAATTGCCCAGATCACTGATTTGACTTTCCGTAATGGAAATGCCGCTGGATTTATCCCAGGCAGTGAATACCGGATCTGTTTCGCTGGGCGGCGTGCTCAGCATTTCGGCCGATTTGGCGTGCAGGGCGTAGGGAACACTCAACAACTGGCTGGTACCTGTAATGGTGTAGTTCGTGCCGCCCGTCGGGTCCGTTTCGGTTTTGAGAAAGTACGTATCGCTGGCCCAGTCAATGCTTGAAAAGCCGCTACCACCGCCAATTTCAATGCTTATCAAGCCATTGTGATTGGTGGTGGGTGTTTGTGTTTCTGAATAGACAAGGGTTCCGCTGGGCGATCCCTGCAATATGCTGATCTGAATTCCGATCTGGGTGTTTTGAAGCAAGGCATTGCTGCTGTTGCGAATCACGGCCTGATAGCTCATCTTTTCAGGTGCCTGAGCCATAACGCCAGCCGCTAATAATGCGGCAACAAGAACCGTAAATATTTTTTTCATTGCACTTAATTTTTAATGATGATGAAGGTTTTGATTACATTCTGCTTATGAAGAATACGCAGGCAATACGATGCCGAAACAAGCCCGCTCATGTCAATGCGGGTTTGCGGCGATTGCACCGGGCCGCTCAGATAATTTTTGCCCGGCATATCTGTAAGTTGGTAGGATAAATCGGGAAGATCCACATTTTCTAAAAGCAGGGTCAGATGATCGGAACCGGGGTTGGGATAAACGCTGGCCAGAAGGGCGATGTCATGGATCTCGGCCACACCGATCACCTCCGAAATCTCGAAGGCTTGCTGTACGCCCTGGGCTTCACTGCCGTTGCTGCCACTGTAGGTGAAGAATTCCACCTGACCCAGGGAATAGCTGGAGGATCCTCCACTGCCTGACGACATGCCGCCCGTGGCGGTTACCGTTGTTTGTGCCTGCACGCCTGGTGATCCAAGCAAAAGCAAGCATATAGCGCGCGAAAGAATTTTCTTTGGATGCATGTTTTTTTCTTTAATGAGATCAATGTTCACTAAATACAATCAATATTTTGTGACATTGGTCCACAAATATATGCAAATATAAAAATTTTTTGATTGGGCAACTCCGGGAGCATTAATTGAAATGTAAATATCCGATAACAGGTTGAATGACCACGATAGAGCCGATCCGGACTTTCCAGAATGACGTTCGGAATTCTCTTTTGTCGACGTTTATTCGATTATGGTTTTCTTGTTTTTATCTTTTAATCAGTTTCTTCATAGTAATAGGAACATGTCGGGATGCTGTGAGAGGTGGTTGGTGAGCCTGTCGAACCACGGTTGGTGAGCCTGTCGAACCACGCTCCCCGTCAGTAGCTACTGGCGGGGCCGTCTACTCGATTAGCAACTGGGCGGTTGCCTAAAGCCCAATCCTTGTTACAACGATTACCCTGGAACGCTTGCGGAAAAGAGGATA
>CAZPDS010000020.1:24245-37363 GCA_964585485.1 uncultured Bacteroidales bacterium | reverse complement strand
CTGTCGGCCCCGGAAGGCGACTCAAAATTTTCGTGGAATACCACGGTCTGCGCTGATGCTGTAAAGGAAAACATCAGCACGATCAGGAGTAAAAACCATTTTCTCATATTATGATTATTTAGAATATTTCCAGAATGTGAACAAATTTACGGAAACAAGCGTATTTTACAAAACGTTTTAGTTATTTTAACAATTTATTTTCCGGCCAAATCGCTCCAAAAAACTTGTTTCCAATCCATAAGAACACTTTCATTAAGAAGAACATCTAAATTAATCATTAATAACTTGTTATTTAGTCAGGATGGCTATATACCATACTTTTTACCTATTCACCCCGAAAGAAACAGTAAGAATCCGGTCTTCTTCAGCGCAAAAAAATAGCATCCATAATCAACGACAAGGCTGTTTTTCATGAATATACAAAAATATATTGAACAAAATATATAGACTAATATTTTGGGCAGAGTAGATCAAGGTCCCTCCGTGGAGCGAACCTAAACAATTTTAGGTGCGCTGAGCTAAGCAAATTCAGACAGCAATGTCGATGGTTCCGGGGTGGAAGATTCGGCCACTAAAGAAGGAAGATCACGAAAAAAATGAATTTTAGCAGGGAGCTCACTGTGGGCGATAGCGAGCCCAAAGCTTTTTTAAGCCTTTAAGGATGCGTTCAGAATAATAAAAGCCCTGCTGCTGAAGGTCTTCAATAGAGGAGAAGCCTTTCGCAAGGTCTGGATAAAGGCGTACCGCCGTATTCCAGGACTCACGGCTGGCGATTGGATCCGTCTTGAATGTGGCCAGGGAAAGCCCGAGTGCGGCATTCCAGCTTAGGGTATCGGTGGCCAACACCGCGCGAAACTCGCTTACGGCTTCGCTTGTTTTTCCGGATTCCGCCAGCAGAAAACCCAGGGCGACATGGCCGGGCATATAGGCCGGATAGCTTTTGACAAGTTCACGGAGGTTGCTAACTGCGGATGCCATTTCTTTCATCTCCTGGTATACATAGGCGCGGTAAACAAATACCGACGGATCGTCCGGATTCAGTTGCTGAGCCGAACTTAGGTCCTTCATTGATTCCGGAAACATTTTTTTCAGGCGATACAAAATGCTGCGGTTGATCAAGGCCGAAAAGTACGTACTGTCCGCCTCAATAGCACGGGAGTAGTCGGCCAGGGCATCTTCCATCCGACGCTGCGCGAGGTACACACCAGCACGGTTAAAATAAATCCGCGGATCACGGCTTTCATAGGCCGCCGCCCGACTGTAGTCTTTTATGGCCGAGTCGGGCATGCCCATGTCGTTGTAGATAGACGCCCGGTTGTAGTAGGCCAGATAGAGCTTATCATCCAGCGCCACCGCAGCACTCAGATCACGCAAGGCCTTTTGATGATCGCCCAAATAGGAATAGATAACCCCACGGTTTACCAGTGCCATGGCAAAGTCCGGTGATAGTTGCAGTGCCCGGTCAAAATCGGCTATCGCCGGTTCGAACTTCTCGTAACGCGCCATTACCAACGCCCGGTTGTACCAGGCCTCCACCAGGGTCGAATCCTTGATGAGGGCCCGTGTGTATGCGTTCACTTCCTGCTGGGCCTCGTTTTGAGCTCCGTAGACCAGGCCCATATAATATTCCGCCATTGCCAGGTCCGGCAATAAGCTGATAACCTTTTCCAAATCGGCCTTGGCCTGCGCATACAGATGAAGATCCATAAAAACAAGGCCGCGGTAATAATAAGCGTCGGGGAATTCCGGCTGGAGGGATACGGCCTGGTTCAGGTCATCCAGCGCCGGCGCATAATGGCCCAAGCTGGCGTAGGCCGAGGCCCGGTTAACAAAAACAGCAGCATCGTCCGGACGCAGGGCCAGTGCTTTATTATATTCTTCAATGGCCTGGGAAAATTTCTTTTCCGCGAAAGCTTCGCGCCCCATCTTGACATAATAATCAAACTGCGCAGTGGCCGGTGAAAAGGCCAGCAAGCCCGCCAATAAAAAGAAGAAGGAAATTTTTTTCATACCCGTAAGTTTTCAGGGCAAAGATAACGACAATCTCCCACCTGATCCTGTAAAAAAAGCAGGCCGCGGAGGGAACCCACGGACCTGCTGAACCAAACCAAAATCAAGTATGCCGGTTCCCTTATCGGGCCAGCACAATCTTCACCAGATCCGAAGTGGCCGCTCCCCGCATTCGCAGGAAATAGAAACCCTCTGGCAGTGAACTCCCATCGTATTGATAGTGATGCAATCCAGCTTGAACATAGCCTTGTTCAACAACATCCACCACGCGACCAGTGAGGTCCAGCATTTCAATACTGAGCGGGCCCGCCTCTGCAGCTTCAAACGTGAGTGAGAATGCACCGCTGGTGGGATTAGGATATACGTGCAGACCATCCTTCGCATCCGGAACTTCAGTCACCGATGCAAAGCAATCCATCCAGGGACGATTCAGGAGTGGTGAACCCGACGCCGGCCGAAAATCGGGCGCCGACAGATTAAAAGGATTAGCGATCGTGAGCGTTGAATGTTGATTCAGCGTGTCATTGCAATCCATAAGATCCATAAACCACGTTGACAAATTAAACGTACTTGTGCTGTCGGTGGTCACCTGAAATTCCGTACCCGAGATGCCAGCCAGGTAGGTGAATTCTACGTTTAACTTACCCGCCGTGGCACTGGCTTCACTAAGGCTGCCATCAATAAGGAGACCATTGGTGTATCCGGCGAATACAGAGTTATAAATGCTCAGGGCCGAATTCCGGCGAATGTGAGCGGCTGTTTTATAATTGGAACTTACCGTAGTGGAGGCCGAGGCTTTCGGCCCGAACATACTAACATTACTGAAAACCGGCGCCGTTTGCGGAATTGCTGTGGTTCCATCCTTGTCATTATCGGATTCAAACCCGTTGGACTTGGAGCCCGGGTCGGCAATGGAGGGATCACGCAGGGCCACGGCAAATTGAACCCGTCCTTGGTAACCGTTATCGGTGTCAAAATCATCATCCCAGTTGCGGAAAGAAACCAGGTATTTCGCATCCACTTTCCCGCCAAACCATTCAAAGGCATCATCACCACAATAAGAGACCTGTATATGATTAAGCGTAGTGCCACTGCCGACTCCGCCCATGGTAAGGCCATTAATTTCCTTGTCCGTTACATAGGGCACACCGGCAAACTCAATGCGTACATATTCCATTAGCCCGGAGTTATCCGTTTCCGATGGAGAAGCACCTCCTCCGTAAACAGAACCTACCCCACCCTCAATTTCGGCGGTATCGCCGGCCTGATTAATGGAGGCACGGCCGCAAAGAATTACACCACCCCAATCACCGTAGTCACGATTTCCGGCATCTTCCGCCGAGGTAAACACGATCGGATTGTTGACGGTTCCCTGCGCCATGATTTTCGCACCCCGTTCAATAATCAGAGAACCTTTGTTTACGTAATCCCCGCGAATAACGGTTCCAGGCTCGATGGTGAGTGTAGCCCCATTGGTAACATAGACCCAGCCGTTGAGCAGGTACGTATTGCCACTGGTCCAGGTAGTGTTGCTGGTGATATCACCTGCATTGACGGTAACGGTCGGTGCCGGGTAGTTTTTTGTTTGTGGGTTCCACTCACACCATCCGGCCGTCCAGTCGTTTGTTCCGAAAGCCCCCAGGTAATCGGTGTGATCAAAGAAGGAATCATGGATGGAAGGCTGGGCCATTCCAAGCCCTGCGCTAAGCAACATGGCCATCAAAAACAGTACTGACTTTTTCATAATTTTCACTTTAATATTTATACATTTAATTTCAGTACAAATTTATGAAAGCAGCGCCCATGCAGTGTTAAGGGAACATTACCCTTAAATGAACCTTGTGTATAACTATGGTAAATTTGAGGTTAAGTTGCCAGGCGAAACCAGCCCGTTTTCGTGACGGTGAATGCCACCCCTTGCATAATTCCGAGAGACTAGAAGTTACACGTGAAGCCTAGCGTAACGATTGTACCCGGGCGGTACGAGCGAATAACCTGGTCCCGTTTCACGCTTTCGCTTCCTCCGTCGTTATTGACATCCCGAAAGAAAGTCTCGGTTTGCTTAAACACCACCGGCTGATTCAGAATATCGTTCACGCTAGCTTTAACGACGAAGCATTTTCCGATTTTTTTAATGATGGTGAAATCGAGGAGGTGACGCGGCATTTCCCAGGTGTGCGGATCAACAGCGTTGCCAATGTAGGCAATACGCTTACCCACGACATTGTACATTAATCCGGCGTTTAAACCGATACTGTCATTTTGATAGAATAAGCCCGCGTTGATAATAAAGGGGGATTGGCCCTGCATGGGCCGGTCACTTTCGTTTGCGGAAGCTCCGGGAATCACCACGCGGCTGTTAATATAAGAGGCGTTAAAGACCAGGGTAAGGTCGCGGAGTGCGCGCAGAAAGCCCCTTGACTGGCTCCAGGCGGCGAAGGATTTGCGCACTTCAATTTCGGCACCGAAGGTATGGGCATAGCCGGCGTTGGTAAAAGTATAGTCCCACCCTGAGCCGGCGGCATACATGGTGGCTTCGATGGGGTCGGTAAAGTTTTTATAGAAGGCGCCGATGGTGAGCATTTCGAAGAGCGAAGGATACCATTCGTACCGAAGATCCACATTGTGAATGTAGGCACTCTTCAGGGCTGTATTTCCTTTATAGTAGGCCTTCAAATCATAGACAAAAAAGTTGAAGGGGGCAATTTCCCGGAATTCCGGGCGGTTGACCGTCATCCCCCAAGCCAGGCGCAGCAGGCTTTTTTCGCTAAGGTTATAGGTCAGGTTCGCCGAGGGAAAAAAGTTCAGGGTGTCGCGGTTGATCTTAACCGGCTCTTCCGGAGATCCGCTGCTCAGGTCAAAGGTATACTGTTCCAAACGCACACCGGTGTATAAATTCAGTCGTGTACCCATGGGCATCTTAAGGCCCACGTAGCCGGCCAGCAATGAATGTCCTGCTGAATAGGAATCCAGTTCATTGGTTTGTTCGTCAATTTTCAAACCGTTGGTTGCGTTGATATTCGTATCCGCGAATATTGCCTCGAGCGGAAGATAGGCGATACTCCAGTCAAACGAAGATGTTTTAGCAATGGCAAATCCCAGCATTCGTGCCGTGAAATCACGGTTTTTAAATTCGGTGTACACGCCGGCCCGGATCTCCGGGTTCCAGTTTCCGATGGAAAGCTGATGGCTGTAGTTGGCCGCCACTGTGGTCAGATATTCATCCATTTTGAGATAGATACGTCCGTTCAAATCGCTGTTGGCGGCAAAATTGAAATTCACACCGTACTGCTGGTAATACGCACTGGTCGGATCTTCGTTAAGCACCATTGTTATGCGTCGAATGTCGGGCTGATCTTTCGCCGCCCAGGAGAACCCAAGCGTCCAGTCGAAATTGATTTTCTCCTTGTTGAATTTATGCCGTCCGCCCAATTGGCCCGCATAGAGTGAGCGATTCATGTAATTCAATTCCTGCGAGCGAACGGTAGAGCCTCCGTAGTAATCTTTGCCGTCCGACAGGGTGGTCATGCTTGTGCCGGATTGATTGTAAAGGTTCCGAAATTCGAGCAAATGGCCATTTCCGAAGCTCACCGCCCAATTGTGCAGCACGCCGAGTTTCGAAGCATTGGAGTACACGCGGTCGTTGTAATAGTAGGCCGTGTCGCTCCTGTCCTGAATCGTGTCGTACGCGAAGTAATTCGCCCGGAAAACCCGGCGGGTTTCATACGTATTACTATAATTCAGAGAGGTAATGTTGCTAAACCGGGTTTTACCAATGTTGAATTTTCCGGCAAGTCCGATGGATAAACGATTATCCAGAGGTGCCGTCATCGGGTCGGCGGACCATATTTTATTGAGGGAGCGTCCGACCCCGGTTCTATATTCTTTTCCTTCCGCATCGCGGGGAATTTCGTTCAGGTGCTCCACCGGAAAGCCGGCTGGAAGTTTTCGTGTTCCGTCATCAAAACCAAGCCAGTCGTATTTTCCTCCCTGGTAACGAAAGAACTCTCTTAGGTGCGTTCCGTCGCGGTAAGAGGTGCTGTAACTAATGTTGTAGGCTGACTTTTCGGTCTGGTTTTTTGTCAGGATCTGTATAGAGGCACCGGCGAAATCGCCCGGCAATTCAGGCGCTGGTGTTTTGTACACCAGAATATTATCGATCAGTGAACTTGGAATCATATCAAACGAAAAGGCTTTTACATCCGTTTCCGAACTGGGTGTTGTGGAGCCATTGAGCCAAACGGTATTATACCTTTCGTTCAAGCCCCGGATAATCACGAAGCGGTTGCCCTGTAAGGTGATTCCCGGCACACGGCGGATCACTTCCGCGGCGTCACGGTCCTGACTCTTCGCAATCATCTGACTGGAGACACCACTCACCACCAGGTCCGAGGCCTTTATGGTATTTATCATAGAAATGTCGGTATCGGTCCGGCGATTCGCCACGATGGTCGCTCCCTGAATAGTGGTAATTTCTTCCTCTAGCACGATATCCAGGCGTGTCTCGCCCGATTTATCCACGATCACATTTTCGATCGTTTGTTTTTTGTAGGATATATAAGAGACTAATATCGTATAGATTCCAGGCTTCACGTTACCGATGCGGTACATTCCGTTTAAATCGGTGCTTGCGCCCACGGTTGTACCTTGCAGCATAAGCGTTGCACCCACGATGGTTTCGCCCGATTTGCTATCGGTAACAACCCCCGTAATGGTTTCGCCCTGACCGTAGGCCGGCAGGCCAAAAGCAACGATCAAGATCAACATTGCCCAAGCTTTTCGAATGCGTTTCACCGGGCTACTGAATCGTTTCGTTGCGCGGTATTGTTGTTCGTTAATCATTCGTCTTTGGATGTTTTTTTTCCATACTGATATCGCCGGTTTCATTCCACATACGCCAGGTTCCGGTCTTCACACCCATGCGGTAGCGCATTGTATAGCGCAGCTTTCCATGCTCGTCCCAGATCAACCAGCGTCCGTGCTTGGTATCGCTTCGGTAAGCGGCCCGCGCCAGCTTTTGTCCCTGATCATTCCATGAATACCACACACCCTGCTTCCTGCCAGCCCGATAAGATCTGCGTTCTTTAAGATTTCCGGACGAATCAAACAGGAACACACGGCCGTTGAGTTTGCCGTTTCGTATTGAATACCGCACCATCTCACGGTCCGCATTGTATTCACTGTATTTTCCAGTGTAAACTTTATTATCCAGGTAATAGATCCCGTCGCTAACTTCGATTTGCTGTGCACAAACCACCCCCACTCCCATGGCCCATACCATGATCAGAAATTTCTTCATACTATTGGAATTGACGATTTACCGCGGGTATCCGGAAGCGGAGCCCGGGTCTTCATTATTGAGGATCAACTTCGATGGAAAGGAAGGAGGCCGAACCTGCCGTCACTGAAACGCTGTTGACGCCTTCCGGCTGATAGGATATCAGTTCTACCTGTAAGCTATACGTACCGGGTGCTAAATTGTTGATCACAAAGTTTCCGTCGAAGTCCGTATAGATCCGGAGACCTGTTTCTTTTACCAGAACCACGGCGCCCGCCAGGCTTTCACCGCTCACACGGTCCGTCACTTTCCCATTCACAACGCTTGTCGAAACAGGCTGATCGTTTACACCGTCTGCTTTTGCAGAAAAATTAATAGCACTAAAGGCGCACATGAGCATAAGTAAGATCGTCTTTTTCATCATATTCAATTTTATTTACACCACAAAAGTAAAACGCCGGAATGAAGCCGGCGTTAAGCTAGTTTTATCAAACTATGAGAAAATGGTTAAGTTAACATTAAGCCCCGCTCAGAAGCGCGCAATAAACTCAATCGTGGCCTTGTCGTCACGGTTCGGAAGCGAACGGTACATGTACTTTTCGTAGCTTAGCCGAATATCGGCCCAGGTAATTTTATGAAACCCGAAGGTGAGTCCGGTGGTGATCCGGCCGGGCTCTATCAGGCGGTCTGACAGGCGTGGGGTAAAAAAGTCATACCGAAGGGCCGGTACAATATTTCGGAGAATTCCATTTTTCAAATGAATTTCATAGAGAACATAGGCGAACAAGGCGTTGGATGTATAATGCCCGCTGGTATCGTAAACATGTTTCTGCGCGTATTCGGCGTCAGCATAGAAATTTTTATAGCGATAGTTCACGCCGGCGTTTACCATATCTGAGTTAATGCCACTTACTTTCCCGGAGTAGTAGCTGGCCGAGGCCCCCACGCCTTTCCAGGGACCTGCTTCAATCCGAAATCCATAATTCAATTCTTCGGCCCAATTCGATGTATTAATACCATGTCCATTAAAGAGTCCGGCCGACAGGATCAGCGGCACTTGCCAGGGGGCTTCCCAGGTGGCCATAAAGCCGATATCGCGCAAGTCTTTGCAAATGCGCTTTGCAATAAAAGAGCGGTTTGAAAAATTAAGGTTTCCCGGGGACCTCAGGTTGTCGGTACTGAAAGGGATTTTCATCTGACCGAGGGTAAAGGATAGTCCTTTAAGTGGGATGAAGCGCACGTAGGCGTCGAGCATTTTAATCTGGCCTTCATCGGAAAGATCCACCTCGGCCTTGTAGTTAAAGGTTTTGGTGACATTTCCGCTGACCTGAAAGCGGGCGTTCCGCACTTCGAAACGGCTCTTTCCGGTGCTGGAATTATATTCGTATTTAGCCCGGATCACACCGCCCACCTTTGGCATCCACTTCACAGTGTCGTTCTGCGCAAAAAGGAAAACGGGGCACATTAGCAACAATGTGCCCGTTAGTAAGTATTTTATAATACCCATGAATATAAATGCGTTTATAGGTTCGAATTAGATAAAGATATGCAGCAGCAGGAATACCGCCATAGCGATCAGCATACTCACCGGGATGGTCAGGATCCAGGCCACCAGAAGGCTTTTGGTAACCCCCCAGCGGACGGCGGTCAGCCGCTTGGTCATCCCGACACCGATAATCGCACCGGTGATCGTGTGCGTGGTACTCACCGGAATACCCAGTGCTTCTGTTCCAAACAACAGGATAGCGCCCGACGTTTCAGCGGCCACGCCTTCAAAGGGAGTAAGTTTAGTGATCTTGCTGCCCATCGTGCGAACGATTCGCCAACCGCCCGAGAGCGTTCCGGCCGCGATAGCTGTGTAACATCCGAGAACGATCCAGTGCGGGATTGCGTGAATTTTTCCGGCATCGTTATACGTTATGTGGGCCCAGTGGGGAATCATATCCGGATCCACACCTTTGAAATAAACAATCAGTGCCGCGGAAATAATCCCCATTACTTTTTGGGCATCGTTTCCACCATGACCAATGCTGAACAAAGCCGAAGAAACAAGCTGCATGGGTTTAAAGAGCGAATTCATCTTATGCGGATTCCTGTTCCTGAAAAGATGCAGCATCAGAATAGAAACCAGGTAGGATATCAGCATCCCCAGGATGGGAGCCAGAAAGATGAAGGCCGCGATGGTGAGGATTTTTTCCGAATGCACCACGCCCCATCCCGCGTAAGCGATAGCCGCACCCGCGAAGCCGCCCACTAAGGTGTGGGACGAACTGGAGGGAATGCCCAGCCACCAGGTAAGCAGGTTCCAGATAATAGCCGCCACGATGCCGGCCAGAATTACCTGCAGCGTGATGGCATTGGTGTCTACCACCTTGGCAATCGTATCCGCGATATGCAGTTCGAAAATGGCATAGGCCACGAAATTAAAGCCGGCGGCCCAGATAACGGCCTGCAGCGGGGTAAGGACTTTAGTGGAAACGATGGTTGCGATTGAGTTGGCCGCATCGTGAAATCCATTAATAAAATCGAAGCCAAAAGCCAAAACCACGATAACGATGAGTAACGTTAATTCCATATAAATTATTCAGATTATTGAAGGCTGTTCGTATTTAATTCCGGATTATTTGTGTCACAAAAGTAAAATCACAATGTTACTTTAACGTTAAGCAATTATTACCCTAGCATTATTTCAGCCCGCCTCCGTCTGTCTTTTTTTCTATTTATGGAACACAAAAAGCCGCTCCAGGATTACGTTATGGGTTAATGTTTTGAAAAAAGAAAAAGAATATTCGGACGCAACCAGCGTGTTCTAAAAAAAGAGATTCATCAGCCACCACACACCCATCGCGATAGCGCCACTGACGGGTATGGTAAGTATCCACGCCCAGAGCAGGTTAACGGTAACCCCCCAGCGCACGGCCGTGAGTCGTTTGGTCATCCCCACGCCAATAATAGAGCCTGTAATGGTATGGGTAGTGCTAACGGGAATACCGAAGGCTTCCGTTCCGAATAACAGCATGGCGCCTGAAATATTGGCGGCCACCCCTTCAAAGACTGATAACTTGGTGATTTTCGAGCCCATGGTTTTAATAATCCGCCAGCCGCCGCAAAGCGTGCCCGCGGAAATCGCGGTATAGCACCCGAGTACGATCCAGTGGGGAATGCTGTGCATCTGCCCATTTGCATTGTACGTAATCTGCGCCCAATCGGGGATCAGGGCCGGGTCAACACCATGGAAATAAACGATAAGTGCGGCTGCGATAATACCCATCACTTTTTGCGCGTCGTTTCCTCCGTGCCCCAGGCTGAAGAGCGCCGAGGCAAAGAGCATCACCGGCTTAAATATTTTATCCATATTCGACGGATTCGTTTTGCGAAAACTTCGTCGCATAATGATCGTCACAAAATAAGCGATGATCATTCCCAGGATAGGGGCCAGAAAGATAAAGGCAATGATTTTTATGACAATGGTTGTATGCACAACACCCCATCCGGCGTAAGCCACAGCGGCTCCGGCAAAGCCCCCAACCAGGGTATGCGATGAACTCGATGGAATGCCAAAATACCAGGTAAGCAAATTCCAGATAATGGCTGCCGTAATACCCGCCAGGATCACCTGAAGGGTAATGGCATTGGTATCGACTGTTTTCGCAATGGTATCGGCAATGTGCAACTCAAAGATGGCGTACGCCAAAAAGTTAAACGCCGCCGCCCAAACAACCGCCTGAAAAGGGGTAAGCACTTTGGTTGAAACGACCACCGCAATAGAATTGGCCGAATCATGAAACCCGTTGATGAAATCAAATGCAAACGCAAAGACAACGATCAGAATAAGTAATGTCAAGTCCATAAATTCTCCTTAACACACTATCCCATCTTAACGATAATGGACTTCAGCACATCGCTGACATCTTCGGCTTTGTCGGTGGCGATTTCCAAGGAGCCCAGGATCTCTTTGATTTTAATCAATTCCACAGCATTGGCTTCGTTCTCAAACAAAATACTCAGTGATTTATGATAGATATCATCCGCCTGATTTTCGATTTCGTTGATACGAATACAAGCGTCCATGATTTTTTTAGGGTTCTTAAGATTTTCAAGTTCCTTAATGGCGACCTGGATTTCGCGGGAGGCCTGCATGATCAGCTCGCTGAGATCCAAAAAGAATTCCGGCTGAACCTTGGGCGGGTGATTTCGAATTTTTGAGCACACGCTGTTGATATAATCCATCACATCGTCCAGCGAACAGGTCAGGCGATTCACGTCTTCACGATCAAAAGGGGTGATAAACGTCTTATTCAGTTCATCGTATAAATGATGTGTAATCTCATCACCAATTTTTTCGTGCTCCTTGATCTGCAGCATAATTTTTTCTTTCTCCGCCGCATCATGGACAATAAACAATTTATTCAGGAGGATGGATCCGGCCACCAGGTTGTCGGCCGCTTCTTCAAACATAGGATAGAACTTTCTTTCCTTGGGGGTGAGTAACTTCAAAAATTTATTAAGTCCCATAAATCAATTAAAATTTTAGGTCACAAAAGTACAAACCCTCAATGCAGGATCAAAAGTGGTGATGTAAAGTTTACGTTAAGTTTTGAATAAGCAACAAAAAGGCGGATCCTCCGGATCCGCCTTTTTAGAAAGATGAGAACTATAGCTTGCGTGTGTAGGTTTACTTCACTACCAGTTTCGTGGTTGAAATCTGGCTACCGTTGCTAACCCGAAGGGTATAAAGCCCCTGCGACAGAGCGCTGATGTTAATCAACTGGTCGGCTTGGTTGAGTTCCTGGCTTATGACCAGTTGGCCAGCTACATCAAAGATTTCGACCATGCCGGTTTCTTCGGAAATAACCCGTACGTAGTCCGAGGCCGGATTGGGGTAAACACCCAGGCTGGCGGCTTCTTCATCGCGAAGACCCGACACCGTCGACATATCAACCTTGGCCACCTGAACGATTTCCATGCTTGGGTCGTGCTGCACAAAGGCCACGAATTCACAGTTATCTTTCACATAACCCGTAGTTGAAAAATTAAAGGTGTAGGTCAAGCTATCATTGGGCACGAAATTTAAAGCCGTTCCATTACCGTCAGGATACAAACCGCGGCAAACAAAATGCAATTCGCTCTGGTTCTGCCAACTTTCCTGAATGCCCGATTCCGTAAGGGCTGTGTACAATATCAATCCCGAAGGAAAATAAGCATTTGTTTGCTTGATGGAAACGGTAGCCTGGTAATTATCCCCGGATACGTTCTGGACGTTCAAATACATACGTTCAACGGCTGGGACAACGTTGCGGAGGTTGTACATTTGCTGATAGCTTGGGAACAGGCTAACGGTAGCACTTCCGCCCTCCATCGTATAATAGCCATCGGCTGCTGAAAAGGGGATACCACCAGGGTTATAATAATCATTACGCATGGTAACGTTGGGGGTCTCATAAGTGTCGCCACTGTGGTATTCAATAATGGCCACATCGTAACCGGCATCCGTCATGTCTTCTGCACCCATGGCGGCACCCGGACAATACGTACACCAGGTACCGGTGATAATTTCAAACAAGACCAGGTTGCGGTCTACACCACCCGGGACGGTAACGGTGGCTGTATTGGAAGAATGCGAGTAACCGTCGCCTGCATAATGCGCCTTGGCTACGTATTCGTAAGTACGGGGGTACACATTGGCGTGGGTGTAGGTAAGTCCGGTCAGTCCGCTGACCAGCGGCGCATTGTTGGCCACCAGGGTATAACTGGTCGGTGTACCGCTGGAGGGCGCCGTCCAGTTGAGATCAATGTTGGCACCGTTTAACACGGCGGTCAGGTTCATCGG
>CAZPDS010000020.1:0-24145 GCA_964585485.1 uncultured Bacteroidales bacterium | reverse complement strand
ATCTTGAAAGAAATCTTGTAGCGGCCGGTGGTTAAATCACCCAGGTTGAGTACGAAGTCATTGCTGGTGGTAGCAATGTACACCGAATTAGAAGGGCTGCTTGACTGGGTGGATGAGAACACCGGATCTTCAGCGCCGTTGGTGGTTCCGCTCCAGGTAGTCCATGGAGACCCCATTGTAAATGCGGCCTTGGCACCCGCCGTATAGCTGTCAAAATTCTGCGAGACGATCTGCGCCTGCAGCAGCAGCGTTGTGAACATCACAACAAGAAAGAGTACTGATTTTTTCATACGTTGTTGGATTGGTTAAGGTATAAAAGTACACATTTTTTCAAACAACTAACTATTTTGTTGCTTTGTATGGAGAGAATTTTTCGATTACGTTTACCAAAACCGTAACTTTGCGCTTTAAAGGCAAGCACTAAACTTCGCATACCTTATGACTATGAATGAATTGCATGCTATCAGTCCGGTTGACGGACGCTATTGGAAAACGGCTTCGGCTCTATCGGATTACTTCAGTGAATTTGCGCTGATCCGCTATCGTGTGTTGGTAGAAACCGAATACCTGGCCGCCTTGAAAGCCCTGCCACTGGCCTCACTCAAAAAAATGCCGGCGCGCGTCATCACGACTCTCCGGAAGGAAGCGGAAAAATTCTCCGACCATGAAGCGCTCCGCATCAAAGAGATTGAAAAAACCACCAATCACGATGTTAAGGCGGTTGAGTATTATCTCCGCGAACGGTTTTCAGCCCTTGACTGCGACGAATACCGTGAATTTATTCACTTCGGACTAACTTCGCAGGACATCAACAATACGGCCGTACCCATGATGATACGGGATGCGCTGATGAAAGTTGTGATGCCGGGTCTGGTGGGTCTGATGAACCTGATGGAAGATCGTTCAGCCGACTGGCGCAGGATTCCTATGCTGGCCCGCACCCACGGGCAACCAGCGAGTCCCACAACCATGGGCAAGGAATGGCAAGTCTTTGCGGAACGTCTTTCGACCCAGTTCGCGATGGCGCTGGCCATACCCATGACCTGCAAATTTGGCGGAGCTACCGGCAACTTCAACGCGCACAAAGCGGCTTTTCCAGAGGTTGACTGGATCCGCTTTGCCGATGAATTTTGCAGCGAACATCTTGGGCTCATGCGTCAGCAGACAACGACCCAGATTGAACATTATGATCTGATGGCTGCTCTTTTCGACACACTCAAACGTATTTGTACCATCCTGCTTGACTTTAGCCGCGACATCTGGACATATGTTTCCATGGATTACTTCAAGCAGAAAATAAAAAAGGGTGAGGTTGGATCTTCCGCAATGCCGCATAAAGTGAACCCCATCGACTTTGAAAACGCAGAGGGTAATTTAGGCATCTGTATCGCGCTCCTGGAGCACCTTTCGGCCAAGCTTCCCGTGTCCCGCTTACAACGCGATCTTACCGACAGCACGGTGAGCCGCAACATCGGCCTTCCCTTTGCCCACCTGATGATCGCGGTGGCCTCCCTGAACAAGGGCATCAACAAACTGGTGCTCAACGAAGCAAAAATCCACGACGACCTCGATGCCAACTGGGTAATCGTGGCCGAAGGACTCCAAACCATCCTGCGCCGGGAGGGCATTTCAGATGCCTACGGACTGTTGAAAGAACTCACACGCACCGGTGAAAAAATCAGCAAAACAACGCTACATGCCTTCATCGACACCCTGGCGGTGAGCAAAAAAGTCAGGGACGAACTGAAAGAACTCTCTCCCTTTTCGTACACGGGATACGCTGGAGAGCCCGGCAAAAGCTATTAGCAGATGAGCGTACTGGATATTGTGCTCATCGGCATCGGCCTTGCCATGGATTGCTTCGCGGTGGCCATCTGTTATGGCCTTGCGACGGATAAACCACGCTGGTCGGGGGTCTTGCGAATGGCCGCCTTTTTTGGCGGCTTCCAGGGGCTGATGCCGCTGATCGGTTGGCTGGCCGGACTTACCTTCAAAAGCTACATGGCCAGCATTGATCATTGGATTGCATTTTCCCTGCTGGGTTTCATCGGCCTGAAAATGATTGTGGAGGCACTACGGAAAAAGCAAGATGCGGAAAGCGGCCTCAGCTACGAAAAGCTCAGCGTTCTCGTCAGCCTCAGCATTGCCACCAGCATCGACGCTTTAATCATCGGGATGGGATTTGCTTTTCTGGAAATTCACATTCTCACCGCGGTACTCCTGATCGCACTTATATCCGCGATTTTTACGGTAATCGGCGTTTTTCTAGGAAAACGCTTCGGAAAATTCCTGGGGAAAAAAGCGGAAATTCTTGGCGGGGTCGTACTTTTGGGAATTGGACTTAAAATATTGCTCGAACACTTGCTCACCTAAAACCCTTCATCCATGGCCTGCATCCGGATTACGAAAGAATTTAGCTTTGAAACGGCCCACGCCCTTCTGAACTACGATGGCCTGTGCCGGAATATTCACGGCCACTCCTACGCCCTCTTTGTAACGCTTGCCGGCGAGCCGGAAAGCAACACCGACCATTCCGATACCGGAATGGTGATGGACTTCGGCAAGCTAAAAAAAATTGTTCGCGAACTGATCGTGGAGCCCATGGACCACGCGCTGCTCCTGAATGAGAAAACACCGGCCGAAGAACTTGCGGCCCTGGGAAAATTCAATAAGATTGTATTGTTACCGTATCAGCCCACCTGTGAAAATCTCCTGTCGGACTTTGCACAGCGTCTCCGCTCCAGGCTGCCGGAGCGGGTTAGGCTCCACAGCCTGAAACTATGCGAGACGGCAAGCAGTTTTGCAGAATGGTATGCCGATGATAATTGCTGAGGATTTACGACAATCCGGTAATAACGCCATTATCATCAATATCCATCAACTCGGCCGAGGGATGCTCGGGCAAACCGGGCATACGCATGATTTCTCCGGTAATAGGGATAACAAAACCGGCACCCGCGGCAATTTCAATCTCACGAACGGTCACCACGAAATCCTTCGGTCGTCCCAATAAGTCAGGATTATCCGAAAGGGACTTCTGCGTTTTAGCGATACAAATCGGAAGTTTATCCAGCCCCAATTTGCTAATTTTCTCCAAATCTTTTTTCGCGCGAGCGGTGTAGTCAACATACTCGGCACCATAAATCTTTTTGGCTACGGTTTCAATCTTTTTCTCCACCGACCATTCCCAGTCGTACATCGGCTGGAATTGACTGTGGCAATTTTCGGCCACCTTCACCACCGTTTCGGCCAGTTCCTGGGCACCGGCCCCACCCTGCGCCCAGACATCGGCCACGGCAGGCGCCACGTTAAGACTGCGTGCTTTTTCCATAACCACTTCCAGTTCCTCTTCCGTGTCCGTGGCGAAACGATTAATGGCCACTACCGGACAGATATTGAACTGGTGCATGTTCTCAACATGCTTTTCCAGATTCTCAAGACCTTTTCGCAGGGCCTCCAGGTTTGGTTCTTTAAGGCTTTTCAGGTCTGCCCCACCGTGGTATTTGAGTGCCCTGATGGTGGCCACCAGCACCACGGCATCCGGCGCCAATCCGGCATAGCGACATTTAATATCAAGAAATTTTTCGGCGCCAAGGTCAAATCCGAAGCCAGCCTCCGTAACCACATAATCTGAAAAAGTAAGTCCCATACGGGTAGCCACTACACTGTTCGTCCCCTGTGCAATATTAGCAAAGGGGCCACCGTGAATGATGGCGGGCGTACCTTCGATCGTCTGCACAAGATTGGGCATGATAGCATCCTTCAGCAGGACCGCCATAGCTCCATTTGCTTTCAGGTCGCGTGCGTAGATTGGTTTACGGTCATAGGTGTACCCGATGAAAATGTTCCCCAGCTTTTCTTTCAGGTGCGAAATGCTTTCCGCCAGGCACAATATGGCCATGATCTCGGAAGCGGCGGTGATATCCACACCCGATTCGCGAGGAACGCCGGACATGGTACCGCCGAGGCCCACAATTATTTTTCGGAGCGAACGGTCATTCATATCCAGAACCCGCTTCCAGGCTACAGTACGCGGGTCGATGCCCAGGTTGTCCCTTTTATTTTGCACATTGTTATCGATCATCGCCGACAACAGATTGTGGGCCTTTTCGATGGCAGCAAAATCGCCGGTAAAGTGCAAGTTGATATCTTCCATGGGCAGCACTTGTGAATAACCGCCGCCGGCGGCTCCGCCCTTAACCCCAAACACGGGGCCCAGGGAGGGTTCCCGCAGTACCACCGTGGCCTTTTTGCCGAGGCGGTTTAAGCCCTGAGCCAGGCCAATGGAAACGGTTGTTTTCCCTTCCCCTGCCGGGGTTGGAGAAATGGCAGAAACCAGTATTAGTCGGGCTTTGTTGCCTTTCTCTTTGTCGATTAAGTGCAAGGGCAGTTTTGCCTTGTACTTGCCGTAATGAACCAGATCATCCTCCCTGATTCCCAGTACCGCTGCGATTTCATTGATGTGCTTCATCGAAGCTTCACGTGCAATTTCAATGTCTGTTTTCATATCCGTAAAAATTAATCGGAGCCTCGCTTCTCAAACATGTTCGCTCGTACCAATATAAGCTGTTGGTGTGAGTTGATCGTTGCCGGAAAGGGCGTCTCCGAAATAAAAATGAATTCGTTGTCAGCAAAGGTACAACAAGAAAGACGCAAAAAAAAGAAGCGCGCCCAGCGCAGGGCTCGTAAGGAATTTTAGCGCTTCAGTTCTTCGATGGCTTTCAGGGGGTCGTTGGCCGCAAAGACGGCATTGCCCGCCACCAGAACCTGAGCGCCGGCCTCTACCAACGAACGAACATTGTCGGGACCTACACCTCCGTCGACTTCGATTACTGCAGCGGAACCGGATTGTTGAATCAGGGCGGCCAGTGTTTTAATTTTTTCGAGGCTGTGGCCGATAAATTTCTGGCCGCCAAATCCCGGATTAACCGACATAATCAGCACAAGATCCACCTCGGGGAGAATATCGGCGAGCAGTTGCACGGGTGTGTGCGGATTCAGCGCCACACCGGCTTTGGCCCCGGTGGAGCGAATCAGTTGAAGGGTGCGGTGAAGGTGGGTGCAGGCTTCGTAATGCACTGTGATATAGTCAGCGCCATGATCACGGAAGGCGGGAATGTAGCGATCCGGGTCCAGGATCATCAGGTGCATATCAAGGGGCTTGGTGGCAATTTTTTGAATCGCTTTCAGGACTGGAAAACCGAAGGAAAGATTGGGGACAAAATTTCCATCCATAATGTCAATATGGAACCAGTCGGCCTGGCTCATGTTAACCATTTCAATATCGTCGGCCAGGTGTCCGAAATCGGCCGAGAGCAGCGATGGAGCTATCAGATGTTTCATAAGGAATCGTTGATCGTGCAGCAAAGATACAACTTAACCCAAATAGGTTTTCAGGATCTTGCTACGGGCCGTATGTTTAAGTCGACGGATGGCTTTTTCCTTGATTTGGCGGACACGTTCACGGGTAAGGTCAAACTGCTCGGCAATTTCCTCCAGTGTGTAGGGATGCTTTCCATTGAGTCCGAAATACAAGCGAATCACGTCCGCTTCACGGGGAGTAAGCGTAGTAATGGCACGTTCGATTTCCATGCGCAGTGAATCGAAGATCAGCCCTGCTTCCGGGGTGAGGTTATCTTCGCCCTTCAGCACATCATAAAGATTATTGTCTTCATCGGCCATAAGGGGCGCATCCATGGAAATATGACGGCCGGAATTTTTTATGGATTCACGCACTTCATTTTCGCTGATATCAAGCATTTCGGCCAACTCATCCGGATTAGGTTCACGTTGGTGAATCTGTTCAAAAGAGGAAAATGCCTTATTGATGCGGTTGATGGCGCCAATTTTATTCAAGGGCAGGCGTACAATGCGTGATTGTTCGGCCAATGCCTGAAGAATCGACTGGCGAATCCACCAAACAGCATAGGAGATAAACTTAAAACCGCGGGTTTCATCGAAACGCTGGGCGGCTTTAATCAGGCCCAGGTTGCCTTCATTAATCAGGTCGGGCAAACTCAATCCCTGGTTTTGATATTGTTTGGAGACCGACACCACAAAGCGGAGATTGGCCTTGGTGAGTTTCTCGAGGGCGTGCTGGTCGCCCTGACGTATGCGTTGCGCCAGGATCACTTCTTCTTCGGCGGTGATAAGCTCTACCTTGCCAATTTCCTGCAGGTATTTATCCAGCGAAGCGGTTTCCCGGTTGGTAACCTGTTTAATGATCTTTAACTGCCGCATAAAAATTGTGTATTATTTTTTCATCGCCCATTCTACGTTCTGGCGGTTACAGGGTTTCATTATTATTGTTAAAAAAACAAAAAACCTGTCTTCCACCTCCATCGGGTTAAAGACAGGTTTATAATGAAAAGGGTTGCCCCTGGTTACAGCTAGAGAACGCTTACTGGGCATCGTCCGGCTTCGGAAGCAGGACTTTACGCGACAGTTTAAGTTTTCCGGTTTTTTTATCGACTTCGATGAGTTTCACATCCAGTTCATCGCCCACCTTCAATACGCTTTCCACGTCTTTCAGGCGACGGTGTTCGATTTCGGAGATATGAAGCAAGCCATCTTTGCCCGGCATAATTTCCACAAAAGCGCCGAAACTCTGGATGTTTTTCACCACGCCGTGGTACACCTCGCCCACTTCGGGAACGGCAACAATACGGCGGATGCGCGCCTTGGCATCTTCCACAGCCTGCTTGTCGTTCGAAACGATATCGATAATACCAAACTCGCCAACTTCTTCGATAACAATAACCGTTTGGGTTTCCTTCTGGATTTCCTGAACCACTTTCCCCCCCGGTCCGATAACGGCACCAATAAATTCTTTGGGGATGGTGATTTTTTCGATACGGGGAACAAAGGACTTGTAATCTTCACGGGGTTTGCTAATTACCTTAGCAATTTCGCCCATGATATGCAGGCGTCCCTTGCGGGCTTGTTCGAGGGCTTCCGCCAGAATATCAAAAGAAAGTCCGTCGACTTTTATGTCCATCTGACAAGCGGTAATACCATCGGCGGTACCGCACACTTTGAAGTCCATATCGCCCAGGTGATCTTCGTCGCCGAGGATATCCGACAAGATGGCGTATTTACCAGCGGCCGTGTCACTGATCAGACCCATTGCAATACCGGCCACGGGTTTGGTGATTTTCACGCCGGCATCCTGAAGAGCCATGCAACCTGCACAAACGGTTGCCATGGAGGACGAGCCGTTCGACTCGAGAATATCCGAAACGATGCGCACCGTATAGGGGTTCACTTCGGGGGATGGCATTACGAACTTAAGGGCGCGCATGGCGAGGTTACCGTGGCCTACTTCGCGGCGACCTGTACCCCGGATGGGTTTCACTTCGCCGGTGGAGAAAGGCGGGAAGTTGTAGTGCAGGATGAACCGGCTTTTGCCTTCAATCACGGCGCCGTCGATGACCTGCTCATTGAGTTTGGTTCCGAGGGTAACCGAGGTTAGCGATTGGGTTTCACCGCGGGTAAAAATAGCGGAACCATGCGCTGAGGGAAGGTAATCAACTTCGCCCCAGATGGGTCGGATCTGGTCCATAGCGCGGCCGTCGAGGCGTTTGCGTTCGTTCAGCATAACAAAACGAACGGCCTCCTTTTCGAGCTCGTGATAGTAGCGTGCTACGAGGTTCTTTTTGGCTGCGCGATCTTCTTCCGGAAGACTTTCCAGAAAAGCATCACGGATCGAGGCAAACGCTTCGAGACGCTCGTGTTTACAAGGATTTCCGGATGCCGCCACGTCTATCACTTTGCTGCGCAATTCGGTATGAATACGCTGACGAAGTTCTTCATCATTTACTTCATGGCAATAAACGCGCTTCACGGGTTTAGCCGCTAACATTTCCACCAACTCTTTCTGAGCGGTGATCTGGCGGCGGATCGCCTCGTGGCCAAACTTGATGGCTTCAATCATGTCGGCTTCCGAAATTTCTTTCATCTCACCTTCTACCATCATGATATTATCCCACGATGCGGCCACGATCATTTCGAGCTCAGAACGCTCTAGATCAGGAATGGTAGGGTTGATCCTGAGGCGGCCGTCAATACGGGCCACACGTACTTCGGAAATTGGTCCGTTAAAAGGAATATCGGACACGCTCAGGGCGGCCGATGCAGCGAGGCAAGCGAACGCATCCGGAAGGTTGTCTTTGTCGCCGGAAATCAGCGTTAACAATACCTGGGTATCGGCGTGGTAATCCGCCGGAAAAAGCGGACGAATTGCGCGGTCAACGATGCGCGAAATTAAAATCTCGTATTCAGAAGCCCGGGCTTCCCGCTTGAAGAAACCGCCGGGAAAGCGACCCGTAGCTGCATATTTTTCCTGATACTCTACCGTTAATGGCAGAAAATCAACATTTTCTGAAGCTTCTTTTTTGGAAACCACGGTAGCTAAAATCATGGTGTTTCCCATTTTCACTACGACTGAACCATCAGCCTGCTTCGCCAGTTTTCCAGTTTCGATCGAGACCTGGCGGCCGTCTCCCAAATCAAACGTCTTGGTAATTCCTAATTGTGACATCTTTTTTAAAATTAATTTTTACCTCTTTATTACATCATTAATATATACGCAAAAAAGGCAATCCAGGGAATTGCCTTTTTTTATCTTCCTTTATGCCGAAGCATAAACTATTTTCTCAGCTTGAGTTTCTTAATGATCTCACGATAGCGATTGATGTCGCGGCTCTTGAGATATTCGAGCATACGCCGTCTCTTACCAACCAGCAACACCAGTGAACGACGCGTAGCGTGGTCTTTTTTCTTTTCCTTTAAATGCTCGGTAAGATGTTGAATGCGAAAGGTGAATAATGCGACTTGTCCCTCTGCGGAACCGGAATCGAATTCTGATTTGCCGTATTCTTTAAACAGCTCTTTTTTAACCTCGGGTGTAAGATACATATGCAATGATATTTCTATAAATTTAAAACGGAGTGCAAAATTAGTGTTTTTCTTTTACCTTTCACAACTATTCAGGACTTTTTTTCAAAAATCAAGTATGTAATTTTATATCAATCGACAAATCAAACAGTTACTGAAAATTTAACGCGCTGGTATATTCTCCGCTCACCAACGCTACCTGCGAGTAGGAACCCAGCGTGTACGAAAACTGTTTGGTGCGGCGGCAACTAAAGATACCGATGCCGTTGGCCACATTGGTGTAGGCCGGCCGTTCCTGAATAATACTATTGGAAGGTTTATTAAGATCGATGTAGGTGCTCAGCTCGTCACCCCCCACGCTAATGACCAGATCGATCTTTCCGATGATCCGGGTTTTATTATAGTCGACGGGGATAGTGGCCTCAAGATAGCGGTAGAAGGACTCGGAATTGTAGGAGGATAGCATGGGTTCTCCACCATTAAGGAGTGATGCCTTAACGGAGGCCAATCGCCAGGTGACCGACTTATTAGTGGTATCGTGCGTTGTATTGTCAATTTCCCGATAGTTAAAGCGGAAGAAGGTTTCATACAAACGACCGTTCTTTGATGAGGTCCATTTGACTTCGGACTGGGAATATTGTCCGTTGGAGTTAACAAAACTGATTTGCGGCCCGGATGGATTATAATAGGGTTTTGAAACGGTAAAATCGCCCACCAACCCGGTTTGTGCTTCTGTGGTGCTTCCGGTTTCGTTGTTGAGGATTTTCAGCCTGTAGATATAGTCCTCATGAAGCTGGGCCGCAAAGCTGTAAACATACTGTTCGGGATAATAGAAGTTTCCTTCTTCTTTATCGCTCACCAGGGTGCGGCTGCAATTGTAGGTACGAACCAGGTTTTCGCCATTGTACTCTTCCACCTGCACCGTGAGGATGTCGCCGTAATCGCTGTTTGCCGGATCCTGGGCCATCACCAGCGCATCATTTTCACCAATAAACGCCTTGGTGATTTTAATATAATGAACGGAATCATCCTGGCTGAGAAGGCCAAAGACAACGGAAATATCTTTAGCAGGGGCATTGATATCAAAATCCGTTTTACAGGAAACTGTGGCCGCCACCAGCAGCAGGAGGCAAATTCGGGAAACTATTTTCATAACCATATCTTTGCTGCAAAGATAACAATAATCTGTTGGGTGGGCGAAAAAAACACGCGGCCTGTTTGGCGGACAAACCGAAGGTAAGGGGACCTGGTGGCTTCCTTGTAAATCCGGACAATATACTATCTTTGCAGTTCGAATCAAGACGCTGAACCCATGTCAACAGTAAGTACGCCCCGGGTAGCCAAGGTTACCACTCATGTGCTGCAGGAGATGAAACTCCATGGAAAAAAAATCGCCATGCTGACCGCCTACGACTATTCGTTTGCGCGTATACTGGACGAATCCGACATTGATGTTATTCTGGTTGGCGACTCGGCCTCCAACGTGATGGCCGGGCACACCTCCACCCTGCCCATTACGCTGGATCAAATGATTTACCACGCCTCCTCGGTGATGCGGGCGGTAAGTCATGCCCTCGTGGTGGTTGACCTTCCCTTCGGAACCTACCAGGGGAATTCAAAAAATGCCTTGTCCTCTGCCATACGTATCATGAAAGAGTCGGGTGCCGATGCCGTAAAAATGGAAGGTGGCAGCGAGATTCTGGAATCGGTGGAACGAATTCTGTCGGCCGGGATTCCCGTGATGGGGCACCTGGGGCTCACGCCGCAATCCATTCACAAATTCGGCACGTACGTGGTACGTGCTACCGACGACAAAGAAGCGAACAAGCTTCGTGAAGATGCGCGCCTGCTGGATGAGGCCGGCTGTTTTGGGATTGTGCTGGAAAAAATCCCCGCAGTGCTTGCCACAGAAGTAGCCAAAAGCGTTAAAGCGCCGATTATTGGCATTGGTGCCGGTCCCGGCGTCGACGGACAGGTGCTGGTTATCCACGATATGTTGGGCATCAATACCGACTTCTCCCCCCGTTTCCTCCGCCGTTATCACAACCTCAACGAAGAAATTAAGGGCGCGGTGATGTCGTACATACGGGATGTAAAATCGAGCAACTTCCCCAACGAAAAAGAACAGTACTAGGCATGAGCGAATCCCGGGATACATCAGGCGACACAGCAATAACGGGGTTTCCGTTTTACACCCTACCCGAGATACTTTATGAAGATAATCATCTGATTGCCGTTAATAAAAGGGCGTCGGACATCATTCAGATGGACAAGACGCTGGACACCCCGCTGACGGACACGTTGAAAGTTTACCTCAAAAAGCAGTACGATAAGCCCGGCAACGTTTTTCTCGGGGTCATTCACCGCCTCGACCGTCCGGTGAGCGGTGTAGTCCTTTTTGCCCGCACCAGCAAAGCGCTGGAGCGCATGAATGAACAATTCCGGGCGCGCGAAATTTCCAAGACCTACTGGGCGGTGGTAAAAGAACGCCCCCCGCAGGAAGCCGGTCACCTCAAGCATTACATCAAAAAAAACCAGCGGCAAAACAAATCCTACCTGTATGATGAGCCCGTGGAGGGTGCCCAATCCGCAGAACTGAAGTACAAGTTGATGGCCGCCAGCGATCGCTATTTTCTGCTGGAAGTGGAACTGCTCACCGGACGTCATCATCAGATCCGCGCTCAGCTTGCCTCCATCGGTTGCCCTATACGCGGCGATCTTAAATACGGCTACCCCCGCGCCAATCCCGATGTCAGCATCAGCCTTCACGCCCGTTGCCTGAAATTCCGTCACCCCGTCCGCGACGAGGAAATTACCATCCTGGCTTCCCCTCCGAAGGACCCTGTGTGGGATTACTTCCTGAGCACACAATGATCAATCTGAACCCGCGATGAAACAACTTGTGCCTTTTCGTTATATTTACACCCCTAAAAAAATTATTGTATGCGAACCAGCATTCTGTATCTGAGCCTGACCACCTTGGTGTGCCTGAGCGGACTCACCGCTACCGCTCAATTCAGCAAGTATTTTGAAGACAAAACCCTTCGGGTTGACTATTACCATTCGGGCGACAAAGACCACGAGTTTTACTCCATTGACCAGTGCCTGATAGAACCCTACTGGGGCGGATCAAAAGTGAACCTTATCGATGCCTTCGACTTCGGCACCTACCGCTATGACGTTACCGACCTGGTGGAGGATACGCTAATTTATTCCGGAAGGTACTGCACCCTTTTTAACGAATGGCAAACTACGGAAGAAGCCAAGAAAACGGTGAAATCGTTTAGCGAGACGGTGATTTTTCCTCTTCCTAAACACCTTGTTCGCATCGATTTTTACAGCCGGAAAAACACCGGAAGTTGGGAACTGAAATTTGCCTATGAACTGAATCCGAAAAGTTATTTTATTTCCCAGGAGCGTCGTTTGGAATACCCCCGCTTTGAGGTATTGAAATCCGGCGACCCCGATAAATGCGTCGACATCGTGATGCTGCCTGAAGGATACACCAAAGAGGAAATGGAAAAATTCCGCAAAGATTGTAAGAAATTCAGCGACTATCTTTTTTCGTGTCAGCCCTACGACAAATACAAAAAGAAGTTTAACATCTGGGGGGTAAACGCTCCATCGGAACAATCCGGTACTGATTACCCCGGCACCTACACCTGGAAAAAAACCATCCTCAACAGTTCGTTCTATACCTTCGACTCCGAACGCTACCTGATGTCGGAAGACAACAAATCTATCCGCGACCTGGCGGCCAACGCACCCTACGACCAGATCTATATCATCGTTAACACCGACCACTATGGCGGCGGTGCCATTTACAACCATTACGCGGTTACCATTGCCGACAACGAACACGGCGCCTATGTCTTTACCCACGAATTTGGCCATTCCTTCGCTGGCCTCGGTGATGAATATTATGATTCCGAAACCTCCTACATCGATTTTTACCCCTTGCACCTCGAGCCCTGGGAGCCCAACCTGACCACACTGGTGGATTTTTCGCGGAAGTGGAAAGATATGCTGAGCCCGGAAACACCCGTACCTACGCCCGCCAGCCTTAATCCGCGCCCAGCGGTCGGCGTATTCGAAGGAGGCGGTTATGTAAGTAAAGGCGTGTACCGCCCGGCCTACGACTGCACCATGAAATCCATCTCTGAAAATAATTTTTGCCCCGTGTGCAAAAGGGCGATAGAGCGGATGATTGAATTTCACACAAAATGACAAAAACAGTGACGAGTGAAAATTAAGGAATGAAGCAATAAGAGCAGCATGCCCTAAGCACCAGTCACCAGGCACCAGAACTCAATAATTAATCATAAAAAATAACGACACAACAACTATGGCAATCACGAAATTAGATCAGATGTTTGACGTTTTAAGGAGCAAACAAACCAAGAACAGATTAGTAGCCGCGTACGCTAACGATTCTCACACCATAGGCGCCGTAAGCCAGGCGGTTGATATGGGCCTGCTGGACGCAACCCTGGTTGGGGATGAGCCCACCATTAAAAAAGTATGCGAAGAGCATAAAATCGACAGCACGAAATTCGAGATCGTACACGAGTCTGATGATGTGAAAGCAACCATGCGGGCCGTTGAACTGATCAATCAGGGCAAAGGAAACATTCTGATGAAAGGGCTGGTTACCTCCGATAAATACATGCGCGCCATTCTCAACAAAGAAAAAGGCCTGATGTCAAGCCCCAACGCTGTGCTCAGTCATGTTACCGTGATCGAAAACCCCAATTACCACAAGTTGCTGGTAGTCGGGGATGTAGCCATCATCCCGCTTCCCGACCTGAAGCAGAAGATTGCCATGGCAGGTTACCTGATCCAAACGGCGCATGCCTTGCAGATTGAGAAGCCCAAGATGGCCGTTATTGCCGCTACCGAACAGGTTTCCATCGGCATGCCCGCCTGCGTGGAGGCATCTGTGATTGCCAAAATGGGTGATCGTGGCCAGATCAAGGGTGCCATTATCGATGGCCCGCTGGCGCTGGACGTAGCTATTGACAGGGAAAGTTGCGAGATTAAAAAGTTGGATACTCCCGTGGGCGGTGATGCCGATTGTTTATTGTTCCCCAACATCGAATCCGGCAATGTATTTTTTAAAACCAACACCAAACTTGCCGGCGCCGAGCTGGGCGCCCTTGTCTTTGGTGCCAAGGTGCCCTGCATCCTGACCAGCCGCGGCGATTCAGAAAAAACGAAACTCTATTCCATTGCGCTGGGCGCGATGCTGGCCCGCTAATGATATTGTGATTTTCTTCAAGAGATTGTCGTCATGGCAATCTCTTTTTTTTGGCGTTAATATTTATAGTATTTTTGGCCGCACAAATATCGATATTACATATGGAAACTTTAGGAATACTTACCATCAATCCGGGTTCAACCTCTACTAAAATTGCCGTATATAAGGACACTGAGTGCGTCTTTGAAAAAACCATCCGCCACAGTGCCGAAGAACTGAAGCCTTACGACAAGATCACCGACCAGTTCGGGTTCCGCAAGGAGGTCATCCTGAATCAGCTGAAAGAGGCCAACATCAGCCTGAATAACATTAAAGCCGTTGTAGGCCGTGGCGGCCTGCTTAAGCCCATTCCCGGCGGCGTATACGAAGTAAACGAAGCCATGAAACGCGATTTGATGAGCAGTCCGATGGGCGAACACGCCTCCAACCTGGGCGGCCTGATCGCCGATGACCTTGTGAAAGCTCTGCCCGGCGCCCGTTCATTCATTGCAGATCCGGTGGTGGTAGACGAACTTGACGAAGTGGCCCGCTATGCCGGGCACCCCCTGTTTCAG
Organism: uncultured Bacteroidales bacterium; assembly: GCA_964585485.1. Classification (GTDB taxonomy): domain Bacteria; phylum Bacteroidota; class Bacteroidia; order Bacteroidales; family CAIWKO01; genus CALGYY01. The sequence goes on along the minus strand of CAZPDS010000020.1, from coordinate 9,439 downwards.
CGTATTTCAATCTTCCACGCCCTCAACCAGAAAGCCATTGCCCGTAAGCATGCCGCTGTGATGCAGCGTTCCTACGAGGACCTGAACCTCATCGTGGTTCATCTTGGTGGAGGAATCAGCGTTGGTGCTCATTGCCAGGGCCGCGTAATTGACGTAAATCAGGCCCTTGACGGGGAAGGTCCCTTCTCCCCCGAACGCAGCGGAACCCTGCCCGTGGCGCAACTGGTAAAACTCTGCTTCAGCGGAAAATATACCCAGAAGGAAATCCTGAAGATGATCAAAGGCGAAGGCGGACTCGTGGCCTACACTGGCACCAACGACGCGTACGAAGTGGAACTCCGCGCCGAAAAGGGCGACAAAGTGGCCCACGATGCTTTCTTTGCAATGGGATACCAGGTCTGTAAAGAAATTGGCGCCATGAGTACCGTACTCAAAGGCAAGGTGGATGCCATCCTGCTGACCGGTGGCATCGCCCGCAGTAAATGGTTCAACGATTACATCACCGAAAGGGTGCATACCATTGCCCCCGTGTTTGCTTACGGCGGGGAGGATGAGATGGAAGCCCTGGCCATGAACGGATTGGCGGTGCTCCGCGGACAGATCGACCCCAAAGTCTACATGTAGAGCGCTGCACACCTGTGTAAGAATTCCCTGGCACGCAGGGATAGCGCATGACAGCCACAGATTTTGCCCGTTGGGAAAAAACCTGTATCTTTGCCATCTGTTGATCACAGAAGCAATTCTGTTTGATCGGCCCGTGATCCGCTCAACCGAACCTCCGCGGGCACCCAAGAAAATGATTCTTTCCAAACTTACCTTATGAAGTACAACACCCGTCGCGAGCACCTAATGATACCTGAATACGGACGAGCCGTGCAGGAAATGATAGAATTTGCACTAAGCATTGAAGATCGCGCAAAGCGCACCATGGCGGCCCGTCAAATCGTGATGGTGATGGGGCAGTTGACCAACGCGCAGCGCGAGGGCAACGACTACAAGCAGAAACTCTGGGATCACCTGTTCATTATGTCGGACTATAAACTGGATATCGACAGCCCCTTCCCTATGCCCGAAGCCCGGGTTGAACACGTCCCGGTGAAGCCACATTATCCGCATACCAACATCCGGTTTAAACAATATGGTAAAAATGTAGAGTTGATGATCGAAAAGACCATCGCCTACGAAGAAGGCGAGGAAAAAGAAACCCTCAAACGCTACATCGCCAATTACCTGAAACGCATGTACCTCAACTGGAATCGCGAAACAGTGCAAGACGACCTGATCGGCAAGCACCTTTCGATGCTCTCCAACGGACAGTTAGAACTACCGGAAGACACGAGGCTGGAAGTGATTACCGACATCGCGCCCCAGCGCCAAAACATCCCACAAAACAAAAAGAAAAAATACTCCGGCCAGAACAAACAGGGCGGAAATCCAAAAAATTACCAAAACTACAACCGGAAAAAGCAACGGAAGCAACAGGGTTAAGTGTGCTTCATAAGGGCTATGAACACTTTCACGATCAACGGAGGGCATCGCCTGAAGGGGTCCATCACCCCACAGGGCGCCAAGAATGAAGCGCTGCAGGTTATCTGCGCCACACTGCTTACATCCGAGGAAGTAAGCATCAGTAATATTCCGGATATACGGGATGTGAATATGCTGATTCAGTTGCTACGGGATATGGGCGTTGCCGTAAACCAGCTGAATAGCAACACCTACAGCTTCAAGGCTGACAAAATTAGCACAGACTACCTTGAATCCGCCGACTTCATTGCCAAAAGCACCCGTCTGCGCGGTTCGGTTATGATGATTGGTCCGCTACTGGCCCGCTTCGGAAAAGCCGTGATGCCTAAACCCGGTGGCGACAAAATTGGACGCCGGCGCGTGGACACCCACATCGTGGGCTTCCAAAAACTGGGAGCCAGTTTTCTCTACAACCACCAGGACAACCTCTATCACATCTCGGGTAAACGCCTTCAAGGCGCGTACATGTTGCTCGATGAAGCCTCCGTTACCGGAACCGCCAATATTGTAATGGCCGCTGTACTGGCCGAAGGGACCACCACCATTTTTAACGCGGCCTGCGAACCCTACCTGTATCAGCTCTGCAGCATGCTGCAACGTATGGGGGCGAAGATTACAGGCATTGGATCCAATTTGCTGACAATTGAAGGGGTTACGAGCCTTCACGGAACCGAACACCGGCTGCTGCCCGATATGATTGAGGTAGGAAGTTTCATCGGTCTGGCTGCCATGACCGGGTCGAAGCTCACCATTCGCGACGTAAATGTGCAGGCTCTCGGCCTTATTCCCGACGTGTTTCGGCGTCTCGGCATTCAGATTGATGTCAAGGGCGACGATCTGCTAATTCCGCAGCAAGATCATTACGAAATTGAAAACTATATCGACGGCTCCATTCTTACCATTGCAGATGCCCCCTGGCCGGGCTTTACTCCGGACCTTATCAGCGTGGCCCTCGTGGTTGCCACGCAGGCCAAAGGCAGTGTTCTCATCCACCAGAAAATGTTTGAAAGCCGCTTGTTTTTCGTTGATAAACTCATCGATATGGGCGCTCAGATCATTCTCTGCGATCCGCACCGTGCCACGGTAATCGGCCTGAACAAACAATATCACCTGCGCGGCATCGAAATGGTATCACCGGATATCCGCGCCGGCGTTGCCCTGCTGATTGCTGCCCTATCGGCCCATGGGCGCAGTGTAATCCATAACATCGAACAGATTGATCGCGGGTACGAAAAAATCGACCAGCGCCTTCAAGCCATCGGAGCTGATATCGTACGGAATTAAACGGTATTATTGATCTGATTCACTAAAAACAACAGCGCTGTAAATGTAGATGTCGGCTGTTTTCCAGCCCTCCCATCCGATACCCGCTTTGTCACGTGCACAGTGCCCCAGAAATGTTTCCAGGTCCCAGCCGGTTTCGGTGGCCACCTGCGGAAGAAAGGTGCCGCTTTGGGTCCCTTTAACGAGGTAGATCCCGTGCGTACCCAGTTTGATCTCGTTGATATTGCTGATCTTCTTCAGGGGCGAAAGCACCGAAATCTCGATGGAAAGTTCGTCCAGCTCCTCCCCGGTAACCCTCGTGAAACGTGGATCCTCTGTGGCGGCCGCCACCGTCATTTGCTGTACTACCTTGTAAAGGGGGTCGCTGGCACGGAAAGATCCAATGCAAGCCCGGAGTTTACCCGAATTGTGGAGCGAAACAAAAGCCCCACAGGCTTGCCGCATCACCGGCGAAAACCCTGTTGCATCGGAGAGCGTATGCTTCCCGCTGATTACTATCTGCTGCAGGCTTCTCCGCGCCAATTGCAACAAAGCCTGCCGCGCCTCCGCATTTACCTCAAATTCCACCTGCGCATGCCCGGCCCCGAAAACCGCCAGCGCGTGGTAGCCCACGACCCTGTCGGCCTCCCCGTAAGGAGAATCACTCGAATTCATATACTGCAGATGATGATACGTATAAGCCTTGTCGTTTTGCGTCATGTACAGCAAACTCAACACCGCCGTCCAGCCGCAGAGACTGGTAACGAGCCCCGGGATCTTGCTTTTCGCGTTGGCCTCAAGGATCTGCAGCAAAGCCGAAGGACTGTTCTGCTGAATGGCCGAAGCGGTTTGCCCGTCTATCGTCATTGCATCTTCATCGTTGGGATAATGCGAAAAATCAGAGGAAATAACAAAAAGATTCTCTTCGTTCAGGTAAGGTTTCAGGGCGTCCGCAATCTTTCGGCAATTGCTGATGGATGAGCCCCCAATAATGATGGGGACGACCATAAATGGATGTTTCAGCCGAAGTTGCAAAAAGGGAATCTGCACTTCCAGGGAATGTTCGTCCTGGTGAACGGACTTATCGAAATGAAACACCTGGTTTGACTCCATTAACTCCGCAGCCAGCACGGAATCCACCGGAACGGCGCCCAACGGGCTGAGAAAACGCCCAGCGGCATAAATGCTGGCTCCTTCAAAATGGCTGGTGTGGCTGCTGCCGATCAGAAAGACCCGTTTATACTCCTTTTCGGGATCAAGCTGCCTGAAAGCAGATGCCGCTACTTGCCCGGAGAACACATAACCTGCGTGGGGTACGATCAAGGCCAGAACGTTCCCGGCTTTCACCGGCGAAACAGCCGTTTCAAATAACTTCAGTACCGTTGCCCGAAGTTCATCGGCCTTGCCAGGATAAAACGTGCCTGCTACCGCCGGATGGCGATCCCATACGTTCGCAGAAGGCTCGGCGGAATATTGTGAAGTTTCGTCCTTGCTCGTCATCACCAACCAAAATTAGCAGATATCCAGCCACTCTATATCGCTGGATCACTCTCTTAGAAACAAATATACAAAAAAAATGTGTAAAAAGGAATTAACAAAGCATGTTCATAACAATTAGAACAACACGGCAAAGCGGGGGTGGCTTTACGTAATTTTGCAGATAACAGTGTATACAGAATGGCCGCATTCATGGCCACCCCCGCCGCGCTGTACATAGGGCCTATTGTAGCACAATTTAGTCTGTCTAAGCATGGAAGAAAACCTTCAGGAAATCTCAAAACCGGTTATAATGCTGAAAGACGTCTCCGTTTTTCAGAACCGTAACCTTGTCCTTTCCAATGTATCCCTGGAAATCGCCAAGGGCGAATTTGTTTACCTGATCGGCGAAACCGCGAGCGGAAAATCGAGTCTGCTCAAACTAATCTATTGCCAGATTCCCGCTACCGACGGCGAAGCCGAAGTGGCCGGCTTTAACCTGCGCAGCATTCGCAACAAACAGATACCCTTTCTGCGTCGTAAGCTTGGCATCGTATTTCAGGACTTCCAATTGCTCACCGACCGTTCGGTCAACGAGAATCTCGATTTTGTAATGAAAGCCACCGGCTGGACCGATAAAGCCGAAATGCTGAAACGCTCGCAGGAGGTACTGGAGAGTGTCGGTCTGGGCGGGAAAGGGCTCAAGATGCCCCACCAGCTATCCGGTGGCGAGCAACAGCGCGTTTCCATTGCCCGCGCCCTGCTCAACAAACCCGAAATCATCCTGGCCGACGAGCCCACCGGGAACCTGGATCCCAAGACCTCGGAAGATGTAATCCAAATTCTTCAGGACATTAGTCAAAATGGAACGGCGGTGTTTGTATCCACCCACGACTACTCCCTTTTTCACCGTTTTCCGGCCCGTACCGTACGCTGCGAAAAGGGTCGACTGTTGGGAAGCGACAGCATCAGCAAGGACAGCCTGGCCGAAGGAAACCATGAAAATCTTTGACTCGCAGCTATGGTATCCATACTGATTCCCATCTATAATTATGATGTCCGCGCCTTTGTGCTAGAGCTCGAACGCCAGGCCAGGGCGGCCGGCATCACCCATGAGATTCGTTGTTACGACGACGGATCCTCGGGCCACTTCCGTAATGCGAACCGTGAGTTGGAACAGCTGGATGCGGTAATATACAAGGAACTGCCAGCGAACATTGGCCGATCAGCCATCCGTAACCTGCTGGCCCGGGAAGCAGCCTATCCCTACCTGCTTTTTCTCGACTGCGACTCCTTCCCCGAATACCCGGACTTTATTCAGCGATATTCCATCGCTCTTCAGCCGGACGTGGTACTCTACGGCGGCCGCAGCTATGCGCCGGAAGCTCCGGAAAACAAAGCCTTGCTGTTACGTTGGAAATACGGCATGGAACGGGAGGTTGTTGCTCCGCAACAGCGTACCGCGCACCCCTGGCATGCCTTCCAGACCAACAACTTCGTGGTCCCTAAATCCATTTACCTGGATCATCCACTCAACGAAGACCTGAAAGGCTATGGCCACGAAGACACTCTTTTCGGTCTGGAATTAGAGCGCCATCATGTTCCCATCGTGCATCTCGACAATCCATTGCGCCACCTGGGGCTGGAAACGGCTTCCAACTTTTTGGATAAAACCCTGCAGGGCGTCGGGAACCTTTTATTTCTGCTCCAGACAGGTACAGAACCCCATGCTATAAAGCTGGCGAGGATGTATCAAAAAATCAGACGCTGCGGACTGGCACCTGCAGTGCGGTTCTGCTACCGGATGCGGGCTGCCGGCATCCGAAAAAACTTGCTATCGGAACGGCCTTCACTGCGAAATTTCGATTGGTTCAAACTTGGGGAAATGCTGAACATAGCGCATCAGCGCAGCGGACGGTAAAGATTTTTCGCTATTTTTTTCTCCTCATCCCAGCAGAGTTGCAAACGCGCCTCAAGGCAGCGGGTGCGGTAATACGCTCGTTTTTCCGGATCGTTCAGCATCCTGTTCAGCGTTTCCGCGATGGCGCGGGGCTCGTGTGATGGAATCAGCTCGCCCACCTGGTACGTTGTAACAATTGCCGCAACTTCCACCAGGGGGGAAGCCAGCACAGGAACGCCCGCGTGAATGTAATCGAAAAGCTTATTGGGCAGGCTGTATCGATAATTGATGTTGGTGTCCTTATCAAGACTCAAGCCCACATCCGCAAGAGCGGTGTATACACAAAGTTCACTGAAAGGAAGCCTGTCTTTAAAAACAACTTTACCAAGGATACCCGGTTGTTGAGCCTTTTGCCTGAGGTCGTCTATCACATCGCCACCGCCAATGACGAGCAGCACGGCGTTTTCCACCCATTCCATGGCGGCCACCGCCTCCTCTCCGCCACGGTCGCGGTTGATCCAGGCACCCTGTAAAAGAATCACTTTTTTCCCCGGAGGCACCAGACCGTGCACACTTATAGCGTCGGCTAAATTGTTACGTAAGGGCGGCACATTGCGGATCACATGAAGTTGTTTTCCGTAGAGCTGCTGGTACAGCGCCGCGATCGAATTGTTCACGGTGATGATATGCTGCAGCCGTGGAAAGATACGGGCTTCGATGCGTTCCCACACGCGGCGCACACGGGGTCGTTCGACGAGTTCGGGTACGCCGGTAAAGAACTCGTGGGTATCATAAACAAGGTGGCAGCCCTTAAGGCGAGCGATGCACCATGAGGGCCAGAGGGTGTCCAGATCGTTGGCCACGATAAGACGGGCTCTTCGCATCAGCAGAAAGAAAAACAGCCGCACATTAAACTCCGCGTAAAACCAAAAACTTTTTTCGAACAACAGCCGCATCCGGCGGGTACGGTAGTCCCGTGGAGGCAAGGGTTTGCTGCCTTTGCGGTGGCGTCCCACCAACAGCACCTCAAAGCCCAGTTCCGTCAGTACGGTGCAGGTATTATCCACACGTCGGTCGTTGGAAAGATCGTTGGATACGCAAACGATGGCAGAGGGTCTGGGCTTCATCGGGTTCAATTTTTCAGCGCCTGTTTACCGGAGGCCGCAGCCTGCCGGGGCTGCAAAGATAGGGTATTTTGCTTGCACAGAAAACGGGCGTTTGATCCGATTGTTCTAAAAATACGTAAATTTGAGAACCATTAAAGCGTCGTTTATATCGTTTGCATTCGCAGCCCACTAAGAATAAAATGATCCTAAACAAACTTTTCGATGAGTTTTTCGAGAGTGAAAAAGCGGCCGGAATCATCCTGGTTTTCGTAACCATTCTCTCGATGATACTGGCCAACACAGGATGGCCATCGGGCTTCATCAATTTCTGGCAGATCGACCTGGGCGGCCACACGATCGTTCAATGGATTAACGATGGTCTTATGACCATTTTCTTTTTGATGATAGGATTGGAACTGGAAAGAGAACTTTACAAAGGCGAGCTTTCCTCGCTGAAAAACGCAAGTCTTCCCATTGTTGCCGCGATCGGCGGCATGCTGGTTCCCGCCGGGCTGTTTTTGTTGCTCAACTTCGGAACCAATACACAATCGGGCGCCGGCATTCCCATGGCCACCGATATTGCCTTTGCTATTGGCATTTTAGCCCTTATAGGAAAATGCGTCCCCAACGCACTCAAAATTTTTCTGCTTGCCATCGCCATTGCCGATGACCTCGGAGCCATCATCATGATCGCCATCTTTTACACAACCTCTCTCGCCTACACTCAGCTGTTGCTGGCCATCGGAATTTTGGGCATTCTCATCCTGCTTAACCGGCTTAGGGTTTACAACCTTCTCCCCTATATCGTTGGAGGAATTGCCATGTGGTATTTCATGTTGCATTCCGGCGTTCATGCTACGATATCCGGTGTTTTATTAGCCTTAGCGATTCCGTTTGGAAAAGGGGATAAGAAATCTCCTTCGTACAAACTGCAACATTACCTGCACAAACCGGTGGCCTTCGTTATTCTGCCGGTGTTTGCCCTGGCCAACACCTGCATTCCCCTTGGTGAAGGCTGGTGGCATAGCCTAGGACAAGCAAGCAGTCTGGGAATTATCGTCGGCCTTGTTCTCGGAAAGCCCCTGGGAATCTGGCTCTTTTCACGCATCGCGTTTCGCCTGCATATTTGTACCTTGCCCCCAGGATTGAGTTGGAAAAACCTGCTGGGCGCCGGATCGCTGGCCGGGATAGGTTTTACCATGTCCATTTTCATCGCGCACCTTGCCTTTACAGATACGGCCATCATAAACAACGCTAAAATCGCCATCCTTCTGGCATCACTCCTGGCCGGAATCCTTGGATATTTCTTTCTTAAGCACAGCCTGAAAAAAAATGAAAAAAATCCCAAAACCACTTGACTGGTCAGCCGCCTTACTTTTTGCTGCCTTAACAATCCTCTTTCTGTTGCTCTTTAATACCAACGACCGCTTCTTTGCCTGGGTGTTTGAGCGACATCAAAACATGCTAAGCTGGTACATCCGTCCCTTGTTTTTAATACCCTTCTGTTTCTTTGCATATAAGCGAAGCTGGGCGGGCATTTCAATAACTATTTTCGCGCTCTTCACCAGCATGTTTTGGTTTAACAAACCTGAAGTCGTAAGTGAACAGGCCGTTCGTTTCCTTCAGTTTGAAAAGGAATGGCTTCTCGAACCGGCCAACAGCAACAAGATATTACTCCTCCTGAGTGTGCCTGCTTCCTTTATTTTATTGGGACTCGCGTTCTGGAAGAGAAGTCTGTGGATGGGCTTGGGGGTTATCGTATTGATGGCCGCGGGAAAAATCACGTGGAGCCTACTGAATGCAGGTGAATCCGGTAAGGCCATTCTTATTCCGGCTCTCATCGGGCTCCTCGTTTGCACCGGCCTCGTCATCATCGGGTGGTGGCGCAAGATAAAAGCACAAGCAGGACATCCATTATAAACCTTCAACAAACCTGAGAACCGGGGCGTTTCTCCATCACACCGATTCAATCCGGATCTGGTATGGCAACACCAGACGCACAAATTTGACCGTATCATGCCTTCGGCGTCCGGCATCCGGACACGTATTTTATGTCGCAAAGATACGGATAGCCTCATTTTGAGTAAGTTGATATTAAACGCAAGAATATTAGCTTGAATTGATATTCTTCATACCTTTGTGTAAAAATATAAACGACATAATATGA
>CAZPDS010000019.1:0-38008 GCA_964585485.1 uncultured Bacteroidales bacterium | reverse complement strand
AGCCCGCTCAGTCCGGATCGCATCAGGGGCGTATCGCTGAAGCGTTCACGGAATTCCTCTTCGCTGATTTGTTGCCAGTCGATACCCTTGAAGACGGTGGGTTTTTCCGGCAGCGTGGAGGCCAGCAGCGACGGCTGATTCCAGGGGCAAGCCTCCTGGCAGATATCGCAACCGAAAATAAATCCGCCGAAATCGGCCGGGGTGTTTTCATCAAAACCTTCTTTGTTTTCAATGGTAAGATGGGCAATGCAGCGCGTTGCGTTGAGGCAGCGAGGCTCCGTGAGTGCCTTGGTGGGACAGGCCTGCATACAGCGGGTGCAGGAACCGCAGCGATCTTCCATGGGTGCATCGGGCGGGAGATGAAGGGTGGTGATGATTTCGCCGATGTTCACAAACGAGCCGTATTCCGGGCTGATCAGCAGGCTGTTCTTCCCGATCCAACCCAGTCCGGCCTCCTGGGCCCAGCGTTTATCGAAGACGGGGCCGGCGTCGACAAAGGCCATGGAACGGGCCTGTGGATCGAAGGTGCGGATGTGTAGGATCAGCGCATCGAGTTTTTCACGGATTACGATATGGTAATCGCGTTGGTTGACGTAGCGGGCAATGCGGTAGGCTTCGCCGGGTGCCGGATCGTGGACGGGGTAGGGCAACAGCACAGAGATCACGGATGAAGCGCCTTCCAGAACCTTGGCGGGATCACCGCGTTTTTCGGTATTGCGTTCCATGTAGTGCATACGTCCGTGGAAACCCTTGCTAAGCCAGGCGTTCAGATGGTTCAGGTCGTTTGTGAGGGGATGAGCCTGCGCGATTCCACAAGCGGAAAAGCCCAGTTCCAGGGCATAATCCTTGATTTTTCGTACGAGCTCGTTGGGCGCAAGTGGCGGCATGGGCTTTAGTTTCCGCAGTATTTCCGGTATTCGTTTTCGGCCACGCTGTTGCCGAGGCTGGCGGCGAGGCGCAGGTCGGAGCAGCCCGAGAGCACATCGCCGGACTTGATGCTGGCCATGCCACGCATAGCGTAGGCCAGGTGAGCACCGGGATCCAGACGTACGGCTTCATTCAGGCTCTGGATGGCGTCGGTGTAGCGTTGGAGGTTGTACAGAGCAAAGCCCTTGTAGGCCCAGCCGGCGGCGTTGCCGGGTTGTTTTTCTGTAAGCCGTGTGAAGTCGGCCAGGGCCGCTTGAAATTGTTGTTGCCGATAGGCGAGCAGTCCTTGTTGATAGTCCAGTTCAGCGCCGGAGAAGCCTAGTTGGCGGGCTTTTTCGAAGTCGGCTCCGGCGGCCTGCGGCTGGTTCATTCCCGCGAAAGCGGAACCACGGCCGACATAGTACGCGCCATTGGAGGGATTGAGCTGCAGAGCCCGCTGGTAATCACGCAGCGCGTCTTCATAGTTTCCGCGGTGGCTGCTGATGCGCGCGCGACCCGCCCAGGCGTCCGGGACGTTGGGTTGCAGGCGGAGGGCGGTGTTCATATCCGCGAAAGCGCCCTCGGGATCACCGCTCAGGTCGCGGGCGATGCCACGGTTGATGTAATTGGCCGCTTCCCTGGGTGCGAGGGCCACGGCGCGGTTCAGGTCTTCCAGGGCCGCGGGCAGGTTACCGGCCATAGCGCGGGCCCGGCCACGGTTGGCGAAGGCCCGGTCGTTGTAAGCGTTGAGGCGCACAGCCTGATCAAAGTCGTTCAGGGCGGCGGGAACATTACCCTGTTCAAGGTAGAGATCGCCGCGGCAATTGAGGGCCGTGTAAGCTTTGGGGAACTGCGCCAGGGTGTTGTTCAGCAGGCTCATGCTATCGCGCCATACCAGCGTGCGGGCGTAGGCCAGCCCGCTGAAGGTAAGGATAAGGATGAAGACCAGGGGCAGGAGCAAGCGACTGTATTTCGCTGTTTCGGCGACCAGGGCTGAAAGTCCGGTGGCGAGGGCAAAGGCGAGCCCGAAGCCCGCGATGTACATATACCTTTCGGCGATGTAGAAGTCGCCCGGATTGGCCTGCAGTAAGCGCAACATCACGAAAATATTCAGGAGAAAAAACCAGAGGCCGAAGGTCATGTTGCGCGATTTGCGCGGCAGCCAGATCAGCAAAAACAACAGGGCGGGAATGCACAGGGTCGTCAGCCAGAAGAGGGCGGGGGCAGGCTGCAACGCGTCGAAGGGGTAGGGATAGTAAGCCGATAGATTGAGTGGTGCGATCCATTTGAGCAGGTACATCAGTAGTCCGGAACAGCCCAGCAGCAGGCGGTTTCCGAAGGATACGGCCTCGCCGCTCAGGGGCTTCAGGTAGCCGGTTTGTGACTGTGCCCATATCGCGGCCAGCCCGAACGCGAGGGCGATCAGGAAGAAGGGAATTTTTTCAAGCCACACGGATGCTTTACGCAGATCGCGTTTGCGGAGGTAATCCACCGCCAGTAAGGAAGGGGCCAGGAAGGCCGCCTGTTCTTTCGATGCTGCGGACAACAGGAAGAAGAGGAGCGACAGCAGGAGGTGTTTTCGTGACGGCTGATCGAGGTAACGCAGGTACATCAGTAGCGACAGCAGGAAGAAGAAGCCGTACAGTACGTCTTTGCGGGCGGTGATCCAGGCCACGGATTCGACCATAAGCGGGTGCATTGACCAGAAGAGGGCCGTTAGCAGGGCCACGCCGGGACGCTGATTAAGGCGCAGCACGAGGCGGTACACGAGGAGGGTGCTGGCGGCGTGCAGCAGCACGTTGATCAGATGGAAGTACCAGGCGTTGTTGCCGGCGATGAGGTGATCGATAGCGAAGGACAGCAGCAGCAGGGGATGGTAGTGTCCGTCGAAACTGGTGGTGAAAATGGTGCGGATTTGTTCATAGCTGAACTGCTGAACCATGGGGTTGTTCAGCACGTACAGGCTGTCGTCCCAATTAAGAAAGGTACCGAAGACCGAGGGAAAGAAAAGGATGAAGGGCAGCAGGATGGCCAGTAAGGGAAAGAAACGTTCGCGTCCGTTGGCCGGTGGTTTCAGGGCCTCGGAGGTTATTTTATTCGATGCTTGTTTTTTGTGGGCCATGGTCAGGATGCCGGGTCGAACAGGGTCTTTTGGGTGCGGGGTGGAATTTTGCCGAGGTGGCGGAAGGCCGCTTCGGTAGCTTCGCGTCCGCGGGGAGTGCGCATCAGGTAACCTTCCTGGATGAGGAAGGGTTCGTACACTTCTTCGATGGTGCCGGCGTCTTCGCCAACGGCCGTGGCGATGGTGGTGAGGCCCACGGGGCCGCCTTTGAATTTTTCGATAATGGTTGCCAGGATGCGGATATCCATCTCGTCGAGGCCATTTTTGTCCACATTCAGGGCGGTGAGCGCCATTTCTGCGATGGCGTGGGTGATGGATCCATCGCCTTTGATCTGGGCGAAGTCGCGTACACGGCGCAACAGCAAATTGGCGATGCGGGGGGTGCCGCGGCTGCGGCGGGCAATTTCGGCGGCTGCATTTTTATGGATGGGCACGTTCAGGATGGCGGAGGAACGGTGGATGATTTTCTCGAGGGTCGCCGCGTCGTAGTAAGATAAGCGGGAGTTGATGCCGAAGCGTGAACGCAGGGGGGCCGTCAGCAGTCCCGAGCGGGTGGTGGCGCCTATCAGCGTGAAAGGATTCAGGGAAATCTGGATGCTGCGCGCGTTGGGCCCGGTTTCCAGCATGAGGTCGATGCGGAAATCTTCCATGGCCGAGTAAAGGTATTCCTCCACCACGGGGCTCAGGCGGTGGATTTCATCAATAAAGAGCACGTCGTTTTTTTCGAGGTTGGTGAGCAAACCGGCCAGTTCCCCGGGCTTGTCCAGCACCGGTCCGGAGGTAACTTTAATGCCGACCCCCAGTTCGTTGGCAATGATGTAGGAGAGGGTTGTTTTTCCCAGCCCCGGAGGTCCGTGCAAAAGCACGTGATCCAGGGATTCGCCGCGTTGACGGGCCGCTTCCACGAAAATTTTCAGGTTCTCCACCACCTGCCCCTGTCCGCTGAAATCATCGAAAGCCGAGGGGCGCAGCACTTTCTCCAGTTCCTTTTCGGCCGGACTCAGATTTTCCTCTTCGGGGTTCAGTAAATCATTGATCATAAAATACCTTTCTACAGATCACAAAAGTAAGAAATGTAGGCCGATAAAGCGCCGGAAGAAAAAAAAACGCTTTTCGTATACGTATTTGTGAATTTGTTAAACCAAAACGCAACTTTTTTTGTAGTTTTGATGTATAAAGGTTGCGTTTCACGAAAACAAAAAATTATTCATTAAAAAATTACCTAACGTGAAAAGGAATATTATTGTCGCTATCGACTTCTCGAAGAACTCCCAGCACGCCCTGGAGTATGCTGTGATTATTGCTAACACGGTATCCGCCGACATTACGCTGGTCTGGGTTGACAAACCTGAAAGCGATGAGTCGCTTTATGACAATGAAGTTACTGAGGTCCGGCAAGAGGCCAAAAAGCGGATGGAAGACTGGGTCAAGAAATTCCAGCCCAAGCTGAAAACCGGAAAAATCACGTTTAAACTGCGCAAAGGCAAGGTGTATAAAGAGGTGGCTAACATGGCCAAGTACCACGATGCATTCCTGGTGATGGCCGGTGCCCATGGGGTTTCGGGTTTTGAGGCCTTCTGGATCGGATCCAATGCCAATAAAATTGTAGCCAATTGCGAGTGTCCTGTAATCACCATTCGTGACAGTTTCAATGTGAAAAAGGGCATTCGCAAAATTGTCCTCCCCATCGATAATTCCTCCTCTACGCGGCAGAAAGTCCCCTTTGCCATGGAGTTTGCCAAGTCCTTCTGCTCGGAGGTTCACGTGCTTCAAATACATTCATCCCGTTTAAAAACCGTACAGGCCCAGGTGGTGAGTTACACCAACCAGGTGGTGAAGTACCTGAAGGAAAACGGCGTGAAACATGTGGTTCACACGGTACAGCCGGATAATAACACCACGGCCACCATCGAGTACGCGAAAGAAATCAGCGCCGACCTGATCATTATCATGACGGAACAGGAATCGTCGGGTAATATTCTGCTCGGGCCCTATGCGCAGCAGATGGTCAATAATTCGCCGATTCCGGTGATGAGTGTGCACCCGAAAATGTTGGCAAACCTCGAGAGATAGTTGTATCTTTGTGCGGAAATTTCAAGCGTATGTTCCGCCGAATCATTGTTTTATTTCTGCTTTGTGTTCCTTGCCTGTTTATGGCCAGCGCACAATCGGTTAGTCAGGGCAAACTTGTCCTGGTGCAGGATGGCCGCATTCCAAAGCTAATCGCCAAGCACAAGTATTATGGACAGGAAGGAAAGACGGAGGGTTACCGTGTACAAATCTTTTACGATTCGGGTACCAATTCCAAGAACCGTGCGTACGCGATGAAGAACACCTTTATGTCGATGTTCCCCGGCGTTGAAGCCTACCTTACTTTCCAGTCGCCCAACTACAAGGTAAGGGTGGGCGATTTCCGCACCCGCATGGATGCAGAAGGTTTTAAGGTGAAGATTGGCGAGACCTTTACGGCGGCCTTTGTGGTCAAATCGGAAATCAATTTTCCCGCTTTGTAGTGATCAAAAAAAAGAGGTAACGTTGTTGAAATACGTTACCTCAAAGGGAGCCAACCCCATTCATTTTAGTATCGATCCAGGGCGTTCAGGTCGGCGAAAGCGGTTTTGAGCCGTTCCACCAGGCTTTTTTCGCCTTCACGCAGCCAGGCGCGCGGGTCGTAGAATTTCTTGTTGGGTTTATCTTCGCCCTCCGGGTTCCCGATTTGTCCCTGGAGGTAGCCCTCATTTTTCTTGTAGAACTTCATCACGCCATCCCAGTAGGCCCACTGGGTATCGGTGTCGATGTTCATTTTCACGACACCGTAGGAGATGGCTTCTTTGATTTTTTCGGGTTCTGAACCTGAGCCACCATGAAAGACGAAATTGACGGGGTTTTCGGGGGTGTTGTATTTTTCGTGAATAAACTGTTGGCTGTTTTTCAGGATCTGGGGTTCCAGGCGTACGTTACCGGGTTTGTAGACACCGTGCACGTTTCCGAAGGAAGCGGCGATGGTGAAGTCGGGGCTGATCTTCATCAGTTCCGCGTAAGCGAAGGCCACGTCTTCGGGTTGGGTATATAACCTGGCGTTGTCGATGCCGGTATTGTCCACGCCATCTTCTTCGCCGCCGGTGATGCCGAGTTCGATTTCCAGGGTCATTCCGATTTTCGACATGCGTTCGAGGTAGCGCTGGCAGGTTTCGATATTTTCGGCCAGGGGTTCTTCGGAGAGGTCGAGCATGTGGGAGCTGAACAGGGGTTTGCCGGTTTTTTCGAAGCAGCGTTCGCCTTCGTCGAGCAGGCCGTTGATCCAGGGAAGGAGTTTACGGGCGGCGTGGTCGGTATGCAGTATTACGGGAATGCCGTAGAGTTCGGCCACGCGATGTACGTGGTAGGCGCCGGAAATGGTGCCGGCGATGGCGGCTTTTTCGTCGGCATTGTTTAAGGATTTGCCGGCAAAAAACAATCCGCCGCCGTTGGAGAACTGGATGATCACCGGGCTGTTCACGGTTTTGGCGGCTTCCATAACGGCGTTGATGGAGTTGGTGCCCACCACGTTTACAGCGGGCAGGGCAAAATGATTATTGCGGGCCATGCGGAAGATTTCCCGCAGGTCGCTCCCGGTAGCAACGCCGGGTTTAATGGTAGCTGACATTTTTTCTGACATAGTCGATTTATTTTATAGCTCCAAAGTTAAGGAATTATCATTAAACGGTGTTGATCTAATCACCACAGGATACTTTAATCAGATGAATATGTTGATTCCGGGGGCCTCGTTTCCGGCTTGCTTCAGCGGCAGCGGGCCTTATTCGAGGCCTGCCTCAGCGAGGCGTTTGTGCAGTGTTTTGGGGCTCTTCACGGGGTAGCGGGTAGCACGGCCCTGTTCGTCGAAACGGTATTGGGTTCCGTACATTTGTTTTTTTCCCTGCGATACCAGAATCTGGTCGGTAAGGAAGGCGAAGGAGAACATTGGAATGTCGCCCGCTTTGGCGGCCTGTTCGATCAGCCGGTAATATTTTTTCTGGTACTGAAGGTCGGCGTGTTGCAGGATCAGCAAGGGTGTTGTGAGGGCGGTATAATCGTTGCCGACCACGCGGGCGCCGGGGTAGCCGTATTTGGCGAAAATCGGTTCCAGTTTCAACATATTGATGGAGTCGATTTCTATTGTAGCCGCGTAAATGCTGTCCATTTTTCGTTTGCCTTCTTTGCGCACTTCAGCCATTTCCATTTCCTGGCGTATCATGTGGTCGGAGATCATCATGTGCCGGAGGATTAAGCCGACTTCGTGATCGGCCTGCGGGTTGTTGTGAATGTAGAGGGAATCCGACAAGGTCATGAGCTTCTGCATCCGCGGATCAGCGTAGTGGTTGTAGAATTTCTTGTTGGTGAAGAGCTGGTAGGAGGTGTTGCCGTTCAGGATTGTTTCTTCGAGGTACTTGTACACGCTGTCGGTCATCAGCATGTTGTTGTAGCAATTCATAATACCTTCAAAAACATTCCAGAAGAAGGGGTCTTTCTCGGCGTCGTTAAATTCGGCGTGGGCCGACACAGCTTGCTTGTAGGTATCCACGGCTTTTTCGTAATGTCCGCGGTTGTAAAGGGAGTCGGCCTGACGGGTGTAAAAGGTATAATCCTGTGCACTGGCATAGAGTGCAGGTAGCGCGAATACTAAAGCGGCGAGGATTAACTTTTTCATACCAAGGTTGCGGATTTTCGCTAAGTAATTGATTATTAATAGTATAAAAATCAACGAGCGGTATATTTCCGAACGTGCAAATATACAAAAATTTTCGCTCCGCAAAAATACTTAAAAATTTTTTTTGGTTTAACATCTCCAGGGGCTGTGGATGGGCGAATGTATTAAAAATGTCGACTTTACACAATTCCTGTAAATGTTAATGAAACCATAAAACAGGTGTCATGTATAAGAGATAGGAAGGGTGGGCGTGGGGGGCAAAAAAAAACGCCGGAGGTACCGGCGTTTTGGGAATAGCATTCGTTTAGGTTAATCGGCCAAAACGATGATACGGTTTTGGCTGACTTCGATAACGCCGCCTTTAACGTCGAAAAACAGGGTTTGTTTTTGGCTGTCGACCACTTTGATTTGTCCTTTTTTAAGCACAGAGATCAGGGGGGCGTGGCGGTTCAGGAGTTCGAACGAGCCGTCTTTACCGGGGAATTGAGCCAGGCTCACTTCGCCGCTGTAGATGGTGTTGTCGGGGGTTATGATTTCGATGTACATAGCCTGGATTATTCTGCTTCGGCGATGAGTTTTTTACCTTTTTCGATGGCTTCTTCGATGGTTCCTACCAGGTGGAAGGCCATTTCGGGGTATTCGTCCACCTCACCGTCGAGGATCATCTTAAATCCTTTGATGGTGTCTTCGATGGCCACGAATTTTCCTTCCAGTCCGGTAAACTGGGAAGCGACAAAGAAGGGTTGGGAGAGGAAGCGTTGAACGCGGCGGGCGCGGTGCACGACGAGTTTATCTTCTTCCGAAAGTTCGTCCATTCCCAGGATGGCGATGATGTCCTGAAGTTCTTTGTAGCGTTGCAGGATTTCTTTCACGCGTTGAGCAGTGTTGTAATGCTCGTCGCCCACCACGTCGGGTGAAAGGATGCGGGAGGTGGAATCGAGGGGATCCACGGCGGGATAGATGCCGAGTTCGGAGATCTTACGGCTCAGAACGGTGGTGGCATCGAGGTGAGCAAAGGTAGTGGCGGGAGCGGGGTCGGTAAGGTCATCAGCCGGCACATAGATCGCCTGCACCGAGGTGATGGAGCCCCGTTTGGTGGAGGTAATACGTTCCTGCAGGATTCCCATTTCGGTGGCCAGGGTAGGCTGGTAGCCTACGGCCGAGGGCATACGGCCAAGCAGGGCCGATACTTCGGAGCCGGCCTGGGTAAAGCGGAAGATGTTGTCGATAAAGAACAGTATGTCTTTGCCGCCTGATTTTTCATCGCCGTCGCGGAAGTATTCCGCCACCGTTAATCCCGAAAGTGCTACGCGGGCGCGGGCTCCGGGAGGTTCGTTCATTTGTCCGAACACCAGGGTTGCCTGCGATTTGGCCAGTTCGGTCATATCAACTTTGCTGAGGTCCCACCCGCCTTTTTCCATATCGTGCAGGAATTCTTCGCCGTAGCGGATAACCCCGGATTCGATCATTTCGCGCAGCAGGTCGTTGCCTTCGCGGGTGCGTTCGCCCACGCCGCCAAAAACCGACAGTCCGGAATATTTTTTCGCGATATTGTTAATGAGTTCCATGATGATGACCGTTTTCCCCACACCGGCACCGCCGAACAGGCCGATCTTTCCGCCTTTGGCGTAAGGTTCGATCAGGTCGATGACTTTAATTCCGGTGAACAGCACTTCCTTGGTGGTGGTGAGGGTGTCGAAGGCTGGCGGGTCGCGGTGGATGTTATAGCGGACATCGGATTTCACCGGGCCGATACCGTCAATGGTTTCACCGATGACGTTGAACAGGCGGCCTTTGATGTCTTCCCCGGTCGGCATTGAGATTTGACTTCCGGTAACTTTGACCTCCATGCCGCGCCGCAATCCGTCGGTTGAATCCATGGCAATGGTGCGGATGGTGTTTTCTCCAATATCCTGCTGGCATTCCAGCACAAGTACGTCCCCGTTAGGACGGGTCACTTCCAGGGCATCATAAATCTTGGGCAGGTGGTCTTCGTGTTCGAACGAAACGTCGATAACGGCCCCGATGATCTGTGAAATCTTTCCGGTAATTTGTTCTGACATATCACGAATTTTAAAAAAATGACTGAAAATCAAATGAATGACATTTCCGCTTTGGCGCTTTGGTACCTAAAGAGGAAGGCCGACGAATTTAGTGTTTTTTTTAATTCGCCAAGTAAAAATGTTATTTTTTATACCTTTGACCGCCTTTACATGGGCGGTACTTTTAAGATTTTGAACGGTGGGTACACTTCGACATTTTCGATTTCCGGAGCCTGTGATGCTGACCTCCTCGGTGGTCACGGTAGGGTCTTTCGACGGGGTTCACCGGGGTCACCGCAGCCTGCTGGAGCGACTTTCCGCCTTGTCGGCGCAAGAGGGCGGTGAGTCGGTGGTGGCAACCTTTGACCCGCATCCCCGCAAGGTGATAGGCAACGATCCGGCGGGATTGAAGCTTCTGAACACGCCGCAGGAGAAGGCCTTGCTGTTGCAGCAGGCGGGCATTTCGGCCCTGGCGGTGTTTCCGTTTACCCAGGCTTTTTCGCGGCAGGATGAACATAGTTTCATCCGGCGCTACCTGGTGGAATACCTGAAGGTGCGCTGTTTGGTGATTGGGTACAACCATCGTTTCGGGCACCGGCGCAACGGGAGTTTTGCTTCGTTGCAGGACTATGGTCAGCGGTATGGGTTCACAGTAGAAGAGATGCCGCGTCTGGATGCCGGCGCAGAGGGGATTAGTTCCACGATGATTCGCCGGCTGATTGCGGAAGGCCGTGTGGCAGAAGCCAATGCCTGGCTTGGGTACCGCTACCCCCTTAGCGGGAAGGTGGGGAAGGGCCGGCAGCGTGGGCGCTTACTGGGTTTCCCGACGGCCAATCTGGTCGTTGATCATCCCGATAAGCTCGTGCCGGGCCGGGGCGTTTATATTGTGTCGCTACAGCTGCGCGGGCAGTCCTACTATGGCTTATGTAACATCGGCACCAATCCAACCTTCGGTCAGAACGAAGAAACCATTGAAGTTCATGTGCTCGGATTTGAAGGAGATCTTTACAATAATATGCTGCAGATTCAGTTTGAAGAAAAAATCCGAAACGAAGAACGCTTCACCTCCGGCGACCGGCTGGTTCAGCAGATGACGGCGGACCGGGAAACAGCACAGCGGTGGATACAACAAAACAAAAAAGGCGAAGATTGATTGTGAAAAGCCGTGTTTTCCTGATGGTGCTGATGGTGTGGTCCGGACTGTCGGTCAAGGCGCAGGAAGGGAATGTGGACAGTGTGGACCGGGCCCGGGTTTACACCTCCCTTGACGAAGCCTTGCGTTCGCCGGAGAAAGTGTACCGGCTGCATTTGCAGAAACAGAAACGCAGCGTCGTGCCGGATGAAATTTTCCGCTTTTCGAATCTGAGGGAACTGGATCTTTCTAAAAACAGGATTTCCCGGTTGCCAGAGGCCATCGGCACGTTAACGCAACTGGAAGTACTCAACCTTTCGGGCAATATGATCGACACCTTACCGGCCAGTCTGGGGAAGCTTACTGCCTTAACCTGGCTCGACCTTTCCGGTAACAAACTACGGTATATCACCCCGGCCCTTGGGCAGCTAAGCGAGCTGCGCACCCTGATTCTGACCGACAATAAACTGCGGGCACTGCATCCCTGCATTGGCCAGCTCCGCTGGCTGAAAAACCTGCTGATGGCGCAGAATGGGCTCGAAGCCTTGCCGCCCGAAATGGGTGATCTGCACGCCTTGGTATATCTGGATCTCTGGGGTAACAGCATCAACAAACTGCCGCCCGAAATGGGCGCCCTCCGGAACAGTCTGCGAAAAATAGATATGCGGGTAATCACTATGAGCCAAAAGGATCAGGCCGAAATTGAACAATTGCTGCCCGATACCGATATTTATTTTTCCACCGGTTGCAATTGTCACTAGTGAATTGGGGTCGGGGGAGCCCCCAACGCAATTATTTTCCGGATGAATTAAAATGACTGTCCGAACCAAGCGACAAAATCATTACATTTGCCGGGCAAAAACAAATCACGGAATGTAGCATCTATTTTAAAATTCGGGAGGCGGGCCTATGATCGAAAACCTGCAATTTGGCAATTTTGTCTGGCGTCATATTGTAAATCCGACAGATGAAAACCTCGAGTACTTAAGCAATAATTACAATTTCCATCCCCTCGACATAGAAGATTGCAGGAGTAAGGCGCAACGACCGAAAATAGACATTTATGATGACTATTATTTTCTGATTCTCCACTTTCCCTCTTTCGACAACCTGAACCGTTTCCTCACCACCAAAGAAGTCAAGATCTTCTGGGGAAAGGATTATATCATCACCATTGGGAATTCGCACTGGGTGGTGAAGAAGTTTTTCGAAAGCATCAAGGCAAATTTCGACACCTTTAAGGAAGATCTTAGTAGCGACACCAGTGATGCCCTGCTCTATAAAATCCTTGAACGTCTGATGAAAGAAACCCTGCTTTTGCTGGACAACATCGGCAATGAGGTGGAAAAAATCAACCTGGACCTATTCAACAAAAAGCCGGAGACCATCATTGGTAAAATATCCGTTACCCGGAAAAACATCATTCTGCTGGATACTATTTTTAAACCGCAGCTTCGGCTGTTCCATAAATTCGAGTCGGGTGAAATCAAGGGCTACAGCGACGATATGGAAGAATACTGGGGCAATATCCTCGACTATTATCAGAAGATGTGGGATATGACCGAGGATTACAAGGAGTTGATTGAGGGCTTGAGCAAAACCTACGATTCGCTGCAGACCAACCGCATCAACGAAATCATCCGGGTGCTTACGCTGATCTCCACCATTTTGCTCCCGATGACCTTTATTGCCAGTCTGTATGGAATGAATGTCGAATTGCCCTTTCAGCAACAAATAGGGGCTTTCTGGATCGTGGTGGGCGCCATGCTGGCCATCACCGCCTTTTTTCTCTTCTACTTCCGCCGTAAACGATGGATGTAGAGCGTTTACTGATCTTGTTGGGCTGATGTAAGCCGGCTAAAAAAATCGTTTGCATTAACAATATAACGTGTATGCGTTCCAAAACCGATAAGGCCTGTGCCGTCGCTGGCCTCCACGCGGAAGAAAAGTTTATTTCCCTCCGATCGTTCGAGGGTGGCGGTACAATCAAGCAAGGTGCCGACAGGGCTGGCCTTGGTGTGGCGTACGGAAATTTCGATGCCGACGGTGGTATAGCCTTCCGGAAGCAGTTGGTTAACGGACTGCAGCGCCGCCTGTTCCATCAGAGCTACCAGGGCGGGGGTTGCAAATACTTCCACCAGCCCCGATCCATATCGGGCAGCTGTATCCGAGGGTTCAACCGTTTTCTGCAAACGGTGCTGAATGCCGGGCGCAAGCGAAATGTTTATGTTTCCCATTATGATTGGTTTCTTTGGATGGAACGTGCCGGCAAAGATAACAAACCGGAAAGTATTACCGAACAATGGCTGCTGCAATTTTTGGCAGCACCGCACGAATTCTTACGTCCTGATTTTGAAAATATACAAGGGAAGGTATTCTTCAATTAAAGATAATTATGATAATTAGTTCCCGGTTAAAATAATGTTAAAGGCTTATTTGCTGAAAGAAAGATGCAGCAGCCTGACTATATTTGATTACGGAAATTCCCCCTGCCCCTATGCGAAAAAGTTACATTACAGCTTTAGCTTTTATTACCGGATTCTCTCTGGTGGGGGTGATTATTACTCAGTTTTTCTGGGTTGAACGGGCCATTCGCTTGCGTGAAGAACAATTCGAACGGGCTGTTAACTATTCACTGAATGCCGTGGTGCATAACGTTATTGATATCCGCAAGGATTCCCTGCTTCATTTCGAGAAAACCCACACCCACGATACGATTCACCCGGATTGGAATGAGCGTCTGAATTACCCCTATCTGCTCGATTCGCTGATTAAAGAAGAGTTTGGCTGTTTACGCATCAAGGAGGATTTCTCCTGGGGCTTACTGGATACGGCCGAAAACACTTTGGTGTACGGGCGCTGCCCATCCGATTACCGGGAGGACCTTTTTCTGTCGGAACATCAGTATTCAGCCTCCGAAATATATACGGGGAAGAAGTATGTGCTGTCTGTTTTTTTTCCGGAGCAAAAGCAGCTCATCTTGCGCAAAATGTTTGTATGGTTGCTGATACTCTCCGCTGTATTTCTGCTGATCATCGTGGTGACCTTTCTGCTGATCCTTATCACCGGATTCCGGCAGAAGAAACTGGCCGAGATGAAAAACGATTTCATCAACAACATGACGCACGAGTTTAAAACCCCCATTTCCACCATCTCCGTGGCCAGCGAGATGCTGATGAAACCCGCGGTTCAAAGCTCGGGTGATAAAACATCGCGCTATGCCAACATTATTTTTGATGAGAACCTGCGACTGCGGAATCAGGTTGAGCAGGTGTTGAATATCAGCATGTTGGAGAAAGAAGAATTTAAACTAAAAACGACAATACTTGATGTTCATAAAATTTTAGAGAACACTATTGAGATTTTTAATGTAATTTTACGGGAAAAAGGGGGACGGATCGAAGCGGATCTGTACGCAGTAAAAACAGAGATTGAAGCTGATGAGGTGCATTTCATCAACGTTATTTCGAACTTGTTCGACAATGCGGTTAAGTATTGTGCAGAGCGGCCGGAAATTAAAATTACGACCCGGGATGGAAACGGCGGCATTGAAATCAGCATCAGCGACAAAGGCTTGGGAATAAGTCAGGAAAACCTCAAGCATGTGTTTAAGAAGTTTTACCGCGTTCATACCGGCGACCGCCATGACGTTAAGGGCTTTGGTTTAGGGTTGTTTTATGTGAAAACAATCGTAAATGCACACGGCGGAAGTATTAAAGTGAAGAGTGAGTTAAAAAAAGGTAGTACATTTGAACTTCATTTTCCCTATAAATCAAGTATAACTGACCATGATTAACGCAAAAGCACGAATTTTACTAGTCGAGGACGATCCCAACCTGAGTATGGTTTTAAAGGATTACCTCGAAATTCTTTTTTACGAAACCACCTTGTGCGATGACGGAGAGGAAGCGCTCGAGACGTTTCGTCACAATTCGTTTGATCTCTGCATCCTGGATGTGATGTTGCCCAAAAAAGATGGTTTTACGCTGGCGCGGGAAATCCGCAAAGTCAGCAAAGATATTCCTATCATCTTTCTGACGGCCAAAGTGCTGAAAGAAGATCGCATCAAGGGCTTCCAGATTGGTTGCGACGATTACATCACCAAGCCGTTTAGCACCGAAGAACTCAGTCTGCGCATCGATGCTATTTTGCGCCGCACTAAAAAGAAAACATCCTTCCCGGTGGTGGAAGAATCAGAAGTGTTCAGCCTCGGTATTTTCAGTTTCGATTATTCCAACATGCTGCTGAAATCAGCTTCGAATGAACAGTACCTCACCCGTAAGGAAGCCGATCTGCTGAAGCTTTTGTGTCTCAATAAAAACAAACTGGTTCACCGCGAAATCGCGCTGAAGTCGATCTGGGGCGGCAGCGACTATTTTACCGGTCGCAGCATGGATGTATTCATCACTCGTTTGCGCAAATACCTCAAAGACGATCCGAACATTGCGATCACCAATATTCACGGTACGGGTTTTAAACTGGAGATACACGGCGACGAGGACGCGGACTAAACATTCATGAATATCTGGGTTTTTCTGGCACTTTTCCTGCCTGTTTTACTAAGCGGGGGCACGGTTTTTTTCTTCAAGGCCAATAGTCATATTCTTAAGCTGCTGACGGCTTTCAGCGGGGCCTATCTCTTAGCGATCAGTTTTCTGGATGTGATTCCTGAAATCTACGGCGAAAGCAATGGCCTGGAAATAGGCCTGTTTGTGCTGCTGGGCTTTTTTATACAGCTCTTGCTGGATTTCATTACCAAAGGGGTCGAGCACGGTCATCAGCACCACGATTGCCATGAGCATCACCCCAATCAGCCCCACACCCGCGTACACCTGCCGGTTTTACCTGTTATCATCGGATTGTTCATCCATGCTTTTCTGGAAGGTATGCCGCTGGCCGACAGTTTTCACATGACAGAGCTGCGCAACACCCTCCTGATGGGTATTGCGGTGCACAATATTCCCATTGCCATCGTGTTGGTGAGCCTGGCCCTGGCCGGGGGCAGCGGTAAGCACATGGTACGGCAGGCCCTTCTCTTATTGTTGATTTTCGCCCTGGGCAGCCCCCTGGGTATGCTCACCAGTAATATTATCGGCGAAAGCATCGCAGCCCACAGCGACTATTTCTTCAGCATCCTGATGGCCGTTGTGGTCGGTATTTTTCTGCATATATCCACCACCATTCTTTTCGAAACGGACGAGCATCACCGTTTTAACTGGCTCAAGCTGTTGGTTATTGTGGCCGGGGCGGCCGCGGCGTATCTGATTGCCTGAGGCCTGTTCTTACGATTGCTCGCGACGCTTGGCTTCATTCCACCAGACATCCATTTCCGACAGGCTCATGTCCTGCAGTTTCCGGCCTTCTTCGCGGGCACGCTGTTCCATGTAATTGAAACGTTGAATAAACCGTTTGTTGGTGCGTTCCAGCGCATCTTCGGGATTCACATTGATGAAACGGGCGTAGTTGACCAGCGCGAACAGCAGGTCGCCCAATTCGTCTTCCTTCCGCTGATCGCTTCCCCCGCTCGTGATTTCATCCTGTAATTCCTGCCATTCCTCCAGAACCTTGTCTTTGACCTGCTGGCTGTTTTCCCAATCGAAACCTACCCCGCGAACTTTTTCCTGGATCCGGAAAGCCTTGACCATGGCGGGCAGGGAGCCCGGCACGCCGGCCAGCACCCCGCGACTTCCGTTGCTGAGTTTGATCTTTTCCCAGTTGTTCTTCACATTTTCGGCATCGCGAACCTTCACATCGCCGTAGATATGAGGATGGCGCTGCACCAGTTTGTCACAAATGCCATTTAATACGTCCGTGATGTCGAAGGTGCCGTGCTCACGACCTATGACCGAATAAAAAACGATATGCAGCATCAGGTCGCCCAGCTCGCCGCGCACCGCGTCCTCATCCTTCTCCAATATAGCGTCGCTGAGTTCGTACATTTCTTCAATGGTAAGGTAGCGGAGCGATTCCAGGGTTTGCTTTCGATCCCACGGACACCCGGCCCGCAATTCGTCCATAATGGTCAATAAACGATCAAATGCCTGCAGTTCCTTTTTCATAAAAATGAATTTGTGCAAATGTACACAATTCGCGCTTTTTGTTACATTTGCCTGGCCTAATTCCCCTATCGATGCCAGTTCTGAAATGGGTACTCCCACGCTTCCTCGTGTTCAGCTTGTTCTGGTTGACAGCCGTGGAGGTGTGTGCCCAGGACGCCCGACCGGCCGATAAGTGGTGGCTGGAAGGCCGGATGCATTATGGTTTTATCATCCCGCATCACGAGAACATGATTCACCTTACCGCACAGCATCTGACCATGGTGGAGGCGGATCTGATTCAGGCCGCGAACGGGCGTAAATTCTGGGAGGTCCAGCATCATTACCCCTTAAAAGGGATTACCCTTTTGTATTCAGATCTGGGCGGAGCGCCCGGTTTAGGGAAGGCGGTGGCCTGCATGCCCTACCTGAATTTCAACCTTACCCGCGGTCAACGGCTCAATCTTTATTTCCGCTTTGGGGCCGGATTGGGTTATCTGACGCGGCGTTTCGATCGGCTGGACAATTATAAAAACATCGCCATCGGCTCGCATTGGAATGCGGCCATACAACTGATGTACGAGCTGCGGTGGCATGTGGCCCGGCGTTTCGATGTCAGTGCCGGTTTTTCCCTGCTGCATTTCTCCAACGGGGCCATGCGTGTGCCAAACCTGGGCATCAACATCGCCACCCTGAACCTTGGATTGGCTTTGAAACTTAATGCGCAGGAGGCGGTTCGGAAAACCCCGGTGGACTTCGAAAACCTGAGTACGACGGGCTCGCTGACCCAAAGGGGCTGGCCGCAGTACGACCGACGCTGGCAGTTTTCTGTGTATGCGTTCACCGGCTTTAGCGAACTTTACGCTTCCGGCGGGCCGAAGTTCATGGCGTATACGCTGTCGGGTGTAGCGCTGAAGCCGGTGGGGAAAAAGGGCAAACGGCTGGTGGGCCCCGGCATCGACCTTCAGTACGATGAGGCTAACATTGAATCGATGATCCGCCTTGGAACACCGATGCAATCAAACTTCATGGCGCTGCGCCCCGGTATTAACGTCACCCACAAGTTGCAGTTTTCGCACCTTTCGCTGATGACACAACTCGGGGTATATCTGTACACGGCTTACAAAACCGATGGTTACCTTTACGACCGCATTGCACTGGAATATTGTTTCAAAAAGCACTACAACCTTCGGCTGGGGATTAAAACACACATGTTTACCGCCGACATGATTGAATACGGACTTGGTTATACTTTTTAAGATGCAGACCCGAAATCCATGGCTTTTGGTAAGCGCTCTACTGCTCAATCTGGCATTCTGCGCGGCGTGCAGTAAAGGTCACGAGGGCGATTGTTTCCGCAGTACGGGCGAGGTAATCACGGAAACCCGTATGGTGAGCGACTTTTATCAGATTTGTCTCAGCGATAATGTGAATCTTTTTATTACGCAGGATACCACATTAACCGAAAATTTTGTGCGCGTGGAAGCGGGTGAGCATCTGCTGGCGGGCATCGAGACGACGGTCCGCGAAGGGGTACTCTACCTTGGTAACAAGAACCGTTGCAACTGGGTGCGCAGCTATAAAGTTCCCGTGAATGTTTATTTGTTCTGCCGCTCGCTGTTTGTGTTCGATTACCGCGGTGCGGGTGATATTCTGGCCTTGAATACGATAGTGGCCGACACCCTGGAGTTTAATTTTTGGGGGGCTTCCGGCTGTATTAAAATGGATGTGCGCTGCGCGAAAGTGAAGGTGCATCAGCACACGGGATGCGGTGACGCAGAGCTCACGGGCACGGCGGGCGAGGTGTATTATTACACGCGTAATTCAGGTCAGATTCGGTGCAGCGGATTGCGCACCTCCTTCGCGGCAATTGATTCGAAAAACACCAACGATAGTTATATCTTTTCGGATTACTACCTGGCAGCCGGTGTACGGTACACGGGTAATGTTTGGTACGCCGGGCATCCGCAGTGGATTGACTCCGTGACGACAGAGCGGGGGCGCTTGTTGCCTCTGGATTGATGGCCGCAGCGCGGCTTATTTCTTCTTATCGTAATCGGTCTCACTCATCACCTTGCCGTTTTCATCATAGGTGATCCACGTGCCGCTCATCTTGCCGTCGGTGTATTGGCCTTCGATGTGCAATTGACCGTTCTCGTAGTAGTTCAGCCGTTCTCCGTGGGCCACACCGTTTTTAAAATCGCCCTCTGACCATACTTTTCCGTTGTTGTACCAGACGGTCCAGCGGCCATCCTTTTTGTTGTTGCGAAACTCACCCTCGTATTGTTTCTGGTGGTTTTCGTAAAAACGGACTTCTTTGATCATTTCTTTGACATTCTCGCGAACCTTAAAAGTGCGCACCAGCAGCGGGCTGCCGTCGGGGTAGGATTCGGTGGTTTCTTCCACGGTTTTACTGCAGGCGGTCATCAGCAAGAGGGCCGAAAAGAGGGCAAGAAGTTTCAGTTTCATAGGGGGCTATGGCAAGATATTATTGATTTTTTCGGACTGCGTATTCCTTATTGAGGCCTTCGAGAATTTCAGCGGTAAGGTCCATCCCGGGGTCGCCCCAGAGCAAACCCTGATCGTAAGCGGTGGAGAAGATCAGGTTGAACTTCTTGGTTTTATTGTAGCGGGCGATAAAATTTACGATGCTGTCGTGCACTTCAATATTCCGGGCAGCTTTTTCATCCAGCAAGCTCTGGCTAAGTTGTGCATCCAGTAGCTGAAGTTCCTGTTGCCGTTGGCCCAGGCGTTCTTCGGTTTTCTTTTGCTCTTCGAGGCTTAGCTGGTAATTGGAGGCTTTTTTAATATAGGCGTTGTAGTCATTCTGTAAGGCTGTAGCCTGCGCGGTGTATTTCTTTTGCAGGTTTTCCTCAAAAGTCACCAATTCTGCTTTCACATCGTCCACAAAGGCGTATTTGCTCCACAAGGTGTCAGTATTGACCCAGGCGATTTTCAGATCGCTTGGTTGGGAGGTCGTTGCTGTGGCGTTTTCCGAAGGTTTGCCGGCAATGGTCAGGATCAGTGCGGCCAGGCCCAGCAATACACCGATCACCGAGAGACTTAGCGTTATCAGTGTCCGGTTGTCGTTTTTGCTATCGGTCGGTGCCGGTGCAGGGGCGGAGGTAGTTTCGATGGTTTCGTCCATTTGTGGGAATGATTTAAGGGTGAAGCGGTGCAAAGATAAAGGATTCCGGGTTTAGTTACCAATTTCCGACATAAACTTCAGGCGGATTAAGCGGATCTCCTCTTCCGTAAATTCCTCTTCCCCGAGTTCGATATGGGCCGTTTCAACAGAATCGGTTTCCGCACTGCTGAAATAGTCGAAGATTTCTTCCTGATGGTAGGGGTCTACATACTCATCAATATAATAATTGAGATCTACCTTGGTGCCAGAGGCAACAATGCTTTCAATCTCGGCAATGAGTTCTTCCATGCCCAGGTTTTTAGCCACAGCCAGGTCTTCCAATGGAATCTTGCGATCGATGCCCTGGATGATGAAGACTTTCAAGCCTGATTTAGACACCGGCGACTTCACCTGCATATCCATCGGGCGGATGATTTCGTTGTCCTCAACGTATCGGCTGATGAGCTGCAGAAAAGGCTGGCCGTATTTTTGGGCCTTCCCGGCACCCACCCCGGTGATCTGGCTTAATTCATCCATTTTGATGGGATACTGAATGGCCATGTCTTCCAGGGAGGGATCCTGGAAGATCACGAAGGGCGGCAGATTTTCCTTGCGGGCCATCTGCTTGCGGAGGTCTTTCAGCAGGGTAAACAGCGCCTTGTCGGCCGTGCTGGTTTTCGCCGCAGCACTAAATTCATCCTCTTCCGGATTTTCAAAATCATGATCATGCATAAGCATGAAGGAGTAAGGCTCTTCGAGAAAGGCGTGACCCTCCGGGGTCATTTTAAGAATACCATAATTTTCAATGTCCTTAGCAAGCAAATTGTTGATCAGGCTCTGGCGGATAACGGCATTCCAGAAACGTTCGTCCTTCTCCATGCCTTTGCCAAAAACCTCAAGTTTGTTATGCTTGAAATTTTTGATATTCGCGGAGACTTTTCCGGTAATAATATTGATGATGTGTCCGGCTTTAAATTGTTCTTTCACCGCAACCACGGTGTCCAGCAAAAGCTCAACGTATTCGCTGCCTTCGAATTTTGTTTTCGGGTGCAGGCAGTTGTCGCAGTTCTGACAGTTGGATTCCTTAAAGGTTTCGCCGAAGTAGTGTAAGAGCTGTGTGCGGCGGCACACGGAAGATTCTGCGTAGGCAATGGTTTCCACGAGCAACTGCCGCGCGATTTCCTGTTCCGCGACCGGCTTGCCTTTGGTGAACTTTTCCAGTTTCTGAATATCATCGTAGGAATAAAAAGCAATGCAGTTTCCTTCGCCATCGTCACGCCCGGCGCGACCGGTTTCCTGATAATATC
This sequence comes from uncultured Bacteroidales bacterium, assembly GCA_964585485.1. Taxonomy (GTDB): domain Bacteria; phylum Bacteroidota; class Bacteroidia; order Bacteroidales; family CAIWKO01; genus CALGYY01. The sequence continues at coordinate 16,650 of CAZPDS010000019.1, read as the reverse complement.
CTTCCAGGCTTTTGGGAATGTCATGATGGATGACAAAGCGAATGTCGGGCTTGTCGATTCCCATGCCAAAGGCGATGGTGGCCACAATCACATCAACTTCTTCCATCAGAAATTTGTCCTGATGATCAACGCGCATCGCCGGTTCCAGTCCGGCATGGTAAGGCACGGCCTTGATACCGTTTACCTGTAGCGTTTCGGCCAGTTCTTCTACCTTTTTACGGCTAAGGCAATACACAATGCCGGATTTACCGGTGTGTTGCTTAATGTATTTGATGATATCCTTGGCTACATCCTTGGTCTTCGGGCGTACTTCGTAGTAGAGATTTGGACGGTTGAAGGAGGATTTGAATAAACCCGCGTTCATCATGTGCAGGTTCTTCTGAATATCGAGTTGTACTTTAGGTGTTGCGGTCGCGGTGAGGGCAATAACCGGAACCTTCTGCCCGATGGCGTCGATAATGGGCCGTAGGCGCCGGTACTCCGGACGGAAATCGTGCCCCCATTCCGAGATGCAATGGGCCTCATCGATCGCGTAAAAGGAGATCTTTATTTCTTTAAGGAATTCGATGTTTTCTTCCTTGGTTAAGGATTCCGGTGCGACGTATAGCAATTTGGCTTTGCCCGCCACCAGGTCAGCCTTGACTTCCGCTATTTCCTGACGCGAAAGGGAGGAATTCAAGAAGTGCGCGATGCCTTTATCAATACCGAAGCTGCGCATGGAATCTACCTGGTTCTTCATCAACGCGATCAGCGGTGAAACCACGATGGCTGTACCTTCGCTGACGAGTGCCGGCAATTGATAACAGAGCGATTTTCCGCCACCGGTGGGCATGATAACAAAGGTGTCTTTGCCACTCAACAGATTCTTGATGACGGCTTCCTGATTTCCTTTAAAGTTATCGAAACCAAAAAACTCCTTGAGAGTTTTATGAAGGGGGACTGATGTTTTCGCTTTCATGGAATAAGGTCGTAAAAACCTTAAGATATTGTTAATAAATTAACTATCAATGATTTAATTTCTATTCAGACACGAAGTTATTAAAAAAAAGTACAATAATGACAAGCACTGTGAATTTTCCCCCAAAATCAGCGAATATTACCTGAATCGCTGGGCGAATCCTGCTATAAACTGCCGTTTATACGTGGATTTATGGATTTAGGTGGGTGTGTTCACCAGGAAGTGCAGGGGTAGCACGATCTGCACCCGTACCGGCTGTCCGTGCTGGCGCCCGGGTGTCCAGCGCGGCATGGCCTGGACCACGCGCAGGGCTTCCTCATCACAGCCGTATCCAATACCTTTCAGCAGTTTCACGGAACTGATATGCCCGTCTTTTTCTACCACAAAAGAGATGTAGACTGTGCCATGGATATTCTTTTCCTTCGCCCGCACGGGGTAATGAATGTTTTGCTGAAGGTAACGGGTGCGGGCTTCATCGCCGCCGGGGAAGGAGGGGGCTTGCTGTACCGACAGGAAAATATTGCCGGAACCCTCACCCGAGCCTTCACCCGATCCACGCCCGGTGGTATCCGTTCCATTGCCCTCCGCCATATTGATGAGCGTGTCGGCCAACGATAAACTGTCGACTACCAGTGGAATTTTTTGGGCATTGAAATACCCGCCGGAAGAGGCGGGCATCTTGTCGGGTGGCTTTCCCAAAAATCCGTTGTCGCCCAGGGGGAGGTATTCGAAGATCTGCTCACGTTGTTTTTGCACCGCCCTTGATCCGTAATAATAGGCCAGCACGATGGTAACAAAAAGGAGTACGGCCATCAGCACACTAAAGGCCAGAATACCGGCATACCGACGCCGGAGTTGGTAGGCTCCATAGGATTTGTTCCGGTTGCGGAAAATTATTTCATCCATGGCGTTGTGCATGTCCATGTGGCGTGCTGGTATTATTGGGAAGCTTGCAGGGTGAAGGTGACGGGCATGGTAACCTGCGTTCGCACGGCCACCTGGTTTTTGCGGGCCGGTATCCAGCGGGGCATGGCGGTGACTACGCGGTAGGTTTCTTCATCACATCCGGAGCCGATACCCTGCAGAATTTTTATGTTGCTTAAACGGCCGTCAGCTTCCACGATGAAGGTGACGTAAACGGTGCCCTGGACTTTGTTTTCGCGTGCAAACCTGGGATAGATGGTGGTTCGTTGCAGAAATTTCATCCGTAGTTCCTCTCCGCCCGGAAAGGCGGGCGGTTCATCCAGCAGGGTGTAAATTTCCGGATCCCGTTCGCCGGTTTCTACCTGGTCAATTCCGTTGATGTTTTCATCAATGCCGGCGCTGTCCTGCCCCGCGATGTCATCTGGCGATACTTCCGTGTCGTGGATAAGCTCCTGAACAATGTCAATGATGGGCGATGGCGTCTGCCGGCGCATTTGTTGTGGCATCAGTTCGGGCCTGGGCTTTTCCTGGTAAGTTACCGGTATGACTTCATCGGGCACCAGCGGATTGTTAGGCTCCGGCAGGAAGGCGTCTTCGCGGGTCCCACTTTTCCACTCAAAGGCCGTCAGCGTGAGGATGAGTGCGATGAGCAGGCCAATCTGCAGGAGGTAACCCCGCTTGTTGTCAAGATCATATTTAGGATGTTTTCTGGCGTTCACGGCGATAAAATTTACGAAAGCGAACCATGCAGCCTGCGTTTCCATAACAAACGTAAGCAAAAAGCAGCGAATATCCCTGCAGCGTCGGCCAGAAAATCCATGAAATCGGCGGTTCTTCCCGACGGCAGCAGGTATTGCAGCGTTTCGGTCAGCCCTCCGTACAACAAGCCAAGACTGAGGGCCGCAAGCACGGAGCCTAAACGTTGGTGACGGAACTTTTGTTGTTGTTCGAATCCGTAAAGTAGCAACCAGGCGAGAATTCCAAAAAGCAGGGCATGCACTATTTTATCGAACTGCGGAATGCGCTGGAACAGGCTCCAGCGGGGCACCTGATCACCGGAGGAGAATAACAAAAAGGCAATCACTGCGGCCCACAACACAGAGGGTAGCAATGATTGCCAGGGTTTCATGCGAAAAGATTGGAAACGAATGTTAGTGCGCAATCTGGGCAGTGTACTGTTCGGCGTTCATTAATTCGCCAACTTCAGCTTCATTCGCCATTTTAATTTTCACGATCCAGCCTTCGCCATAAGGATCTTTATTCAGGATTTCGGGGTTGGATTCTACCAGCGGGTTCATCTCAAGAACCTCCCCGCTCACCGGCATGAACATATCCGAAACGGTTTTCACCGCTTCGATGGTGCCGAAGGTTTCTTCTTTCGCAACCGTTTCGCCAACGGTGTTCACTTCCACAAAAACCACATCGCCAAGCTGGCTCTGTGCAAAGTCGGTGATGCCGACAAACGCTTCATTTCCTTCAACCCTTAACCATTCATGGTCTTTGGTGTAATGTAAATTTCCTGGTACGTTCATATGATAGGTGATTTAAAATTCTGTGTCAAAAATACATTTTTTTTAATTGCCCGGCAAATTATTGAGCCAGCGTAAATTTCAGGCTGATACCCGCGTTGGTATTACTGTTGCGATATTGCGAGGTAACCCAGGGATTGTTGATGATTTTATCAAAGAAGAGGCGGATGTTGAACTTCTCGCTGATTTGGTAATCGGCCGATACTCCGATCGTCATTACCCGCTGACCGGCCGAAACCTGATCCATATCTTCCACCAGCTTGCGGAGCACGGTTTTGTTGTTGCGGTACGAGAAGTCGGCCTTCATGTTCAGGTCGCTCTTGATGGGCTTGGAACGCCCACCGCTCTTAATATTGAAAGTTACATCTTTGATTCGATAACCGGCACCGATCACATACTCATCACTGGTGACCTCGGTGAGCTGGGTGTTGGCAAAGCTCATCGCGAGGTTGCGCGATTTACGGATCTCAAATTTGATAAGCAGACTGTTCACCATGGTCATGTCGAACCCGATCAGCGGATTAAATTGCTCATTGATGGAGATGGTTCCGATTTCTTTCTCCGCAAGGAAATTCTGTGCGGCATCCCGGACGTAGGTAAAGCCGTCGCCATCCTTGTCGTCGAACCGGACACTGGTCACGTAGGTCCCAACGCTGTATGTGTTCCGGTAAGCATGCGAAACAGAGATGTTTTTAAACCACTTTTTGATCCAGCGAATGCGTGTCAGCCCGGTGTAAGTTACTTTCCAGTTGGGCAAGGGGATAGCGCCCAGCAGTTTTTCGGAGAATGGTTTCAGCGAGATCTTATTCGGGTCTTTCTTCGCATAAGCAGCCAGGAAGGCGGGAATCAGCACGTCCTGCGAGGTGGGTCCGTAGCCGTCGGGGAAGCCGGTAGAATCATTATGAAGCCCCGTGTAGAAGGGGTTTTCAGAAGCCAGACGCTCGGCAATCAGAATGCGGTATTCCTTGAATTGCTCAAAAACGGCGTTGCTGTTGTCCTTGTTATCGCCGGTGAAGGCCGTTCCCCACGTGATGTACGACATACTGAAGCTTCCCGATTCCATGGGGGAAAATTCATCGTAGGCCTGGCCCGAATTGGGGTCTTCCGCGTAGCGCAGGTAGGAACTTCGCACTTTCGTGAAGGTGCTGTTGGCGGTGATGTCGATGCGGAAAGAGGGGAAAGGCTCCGCGGTAATTTGTCCGTTGAGCGTTTTGCTCTGCTTGATGGCATACGCGGTGTTCAGGTTGGTGTCGGTCGACATCCAGCCTTTGCTGAAGGCATCGTTGCGGATGTCGTTGTTGCCACCGAAGATTTCGCTGGGACTGCCGAACACGAAATCCAAACCGGGGGCATTGTGGTTCCAGTCATTGCCCAGGGCGATAGGTTCATTCATGAACCCGGGGAGCATTTTTCCGTTGTTTTCCTGGTAGGAGATATTGACGGATTTTACGCTCATCAACAGACTCAGGGTGTTGTCGATAATTTCTTTACCCCAGTTGATTTTGTTCTTCACGGTATCCTCGGCGGAGGGCATGTTGGTGCGTGCCTGCGCGGGCCTGGCCTGGCGTTTTTTATCGTTGATCTTTTTGAGATAGGGAATATAATTATAGAGGTTCAGCAGGTTGCCGTTAATGTTGAGTTGTTGCGTATTGGAGTTCTCAATGATGTTGCCAAGCGGATTTTTAATGATGTTGTTCAGAGAGTCAGTACTCAGCGGGAGTGCGGTCCATTGGTAATCGCCGCCGTATTTCACCGTAGAGGTAATCCAGCTAAAGAACGGGAGTTTGTTGATCGGCAGGTTGTAGGTTACGTCGAGTTGCTGGTTGTAGGTCGTGAGCCGGCCAAAGTCCAGGATGTTGTTCCAGACCGAATCGCGCAGTTCCTTGTAGTTGGGATTGCTTCGGTCGACGCGTCCCGCCGGTTCATCCACCCGGGCGTTGGCGTCAGCGTTGTAATCCACTTTCAGATTTTGCGTCAGATCCCACTTCAAACCGTAGTCGCGCGTCCAGTTAAATGATTTAATAAAGGTGGGCTCCAGCAAAATAATGGCGTTGGTCTTGTTCCGCATCATGTTTTCCGAATACTGTTTATCCAGGTCGGTCCGGAACGACAACAACTTGGGCATATAGAAAAGGTTGAAGTCTTTGACGATACGGAAGTACTTGTTGTTGAGGAATTTCACCCGGTCGAAGGGCTTAAAGGGCTTGGGATTTCCAGTGAAGTTATAGCCAAGTCCCCCCTGGTGGGTTTTCTTCACGTAGTATTCAATATCCACACTACGCTGGAAGATCTCGGTGTAGGCGTAGCTGATGTCGAGGTTTTCCACATCCCAGATATGGGCTTTTGACGTACCGGATACTTTGGTCTTGCGTACGTTCATAAAGTTGAGGCTCTGCCGCCGGGTGTAGTCCTGGGTAATCTCACGAATGGAGTCTTTTTCTTTTCGGCTCTCGTAGGTGCTAAGGTCTTCCTTATAAATGATATCCGGGTTCAGCGGATTGTATTGCGGGGTACTGCGCAATTCAGAGAAATCATAATGCATCGGGATCTTGAGCCCCCATTTTTCCGGGAAGAATTTTCCGAGCTCAAGATTGGTGGCTATGTCATACGAAACGATGGTTTCTTTCTGACGTTCGTTGATTTTTTTATCGATGCTTCCGAAACCAGGAGTGCTGATGGTTCCGGCCAGACTAAGGTTCCCGAAGTCGGCCAGCGCCGCATTGATGCGTGCAGTTGCCGCCCATCCGCCGTCTTCATCAAAATCGGTAAGCCGCAATTCATTCACCCAGATTTCCGCGCATTTCGGATTCCCGTCGTCGGTGGTAGCGGTGGCTCTGCGAAGGGGATTCCGCACGCCAATCATAATGGTTTTTACGGCACTCAGACTGGGGTTTCCGACCACCGTTATTTTGTGGTTGGCCTCATCGTAAGAAATGTAGGGAATATTGGTGGTCAGCGTGCTGCCCTCGGCCCGCATCGCGGTATTGCGGTCTTTTTTGGCGTTCACCAGATCTTCCAGCGAAATCTCCATGTTATTGGCATCAGGCCAGATCAGGTCGTCGCGGTCCAGGGGCGTGCCCCAATCGGTAACGGTAATGGGAATTTCGTATTCGTAGAAGTTGGTAGTGAAGTCAGACCCAAGCCGCACGAATACAGTAAGGTCGCCATCGTTCAAGGGCTCCAGCGCGCTGCCGGCTTCGCCGTGCACGTACATCTTTAATTTTTTAAACTGCCGCATGTCAAAATCGCAGGTCTTGTAAACCGCCCGGGAGTCGCCGTCGAGCAGGTTGCAAACCTTCAGGTCGAGCGATTGCTCGTTGAGTTGTTGCAGGTTGGTAGAGCCTACGTTAACCTCGCGCGTAATGCCCGGCGGTATAACGTAAGGTACGGGTGTACGCTCGCTGTTTTCTTCAATGTTCACCGCGGAGACATCAAAACTGGTCTCGCTCTGGTCGTCATCCGGAATGTATTCGCCCGGAGCCAGCAGTGAATATTTGTAGCGTCGCCATTCGCTGCGTACCAGGTCCAGCGTAGCAAAGCGACAGATCACGGTATCGGCGAAGTCTTTCAGAAAAACGCGGATAAAGCGGATGGACTTGAAATCAGCGATGCCGTTTACAATACGATCGGGGCTCTGAATGGGGATTTTGAACTGATACCAGTTCACGGTGGCCGATGATCCGTTGGCCAACTGTGAGGTGGCCGGGCGGACATCGGCGATGTAATTATCGCCCACCACCATTTTGTCAGGCCGCAGTTCAACGCGGTACTGGAAATACCTTTCGCTTTCGTTCAAGGTGTTGTCGCGGTTGATGTCTTCGCCGTCGGGCAGCGTGGTGGCCATCATCGTGTAATCAACACCGAACTCATCCAGCGATTGCTGATTGGTGGGGGAGTTGCCGTCGGTGTTGTTGTATTTTTTGTAACGCTGCAGGATTGACTTGGTTTCGCCGTCGTAATCGGGTCCGCGGAAATAATGGTAGTCATCCGAAGAAGGATCGCTCACGGCGTCCAGGTAAGCGGGTGAGTTTGTTCCGTAAGTGGTGGCGATACGGGCCAGGTAATCCGAAAAGAAATCATCTTCATTGCCGGAGCTCATGCCGTCCAGTCCCACGTCCTGGTACTGACGGGCCTCTTCGTTGGCGTCAAAGGAATTGGTCAGCGGCTGCTGGTTGGGTACAATACCCCATTGCGTGGTATCAACGCGGTTGTCGTAGACACCGTCTTCGGGCAAACCGTTTTCTACGCTTTTGCGGGAGTCGCGCAGCACGTCTTCCGAGATATCGCCCAGATCAAAATAGAGATTGCCGCCGGTGTGCGAAGTGTTGTACACGAAGGGATCCATCATCCAGAATTCGATGTACTCCACGTTGGTGGCCTCAAAATCGGTGGTTTCCAGCTTGCGCGTGATGCCGCCCCAGCGGGTTTCCGGATCCTGCAGCCGGCCGTCGGCCCCGATACCGGAGGAGTATCCTTCAGAGCCGTCTACATCATAGTTGTAGGGCCCTTTTTCGGCAGGATAGAAGGCGAGGTTAAGCAGGGCGATGTTTTGGGGTGTATCGTACGAATTTTCCTTTTGCGGGAAGACCTCATCTTCATATACTTCGCGCACGAAATGGTTGGAGATATCATCTTTGGTGATATGGTCGGGGGTTTGGTTGTTGCCGCGGTAAAACACCGAGGGATCGATCACGTACCAAGCCAGGCGGGCGCGGTTAAAGTTAAACGCCAGGGAGGAGTTGGGGGCCGATTCCGGGAACATGTCGGGTTGGTGCTGCGGTGTGGAGGCCAGGAACCAGTTCTGAATGGTGCGCAGATCAATGGAGGATTTGCTGCCTTCAAAGTCGTCGATGTAGGAGGTTCCGGTGTTCCCGATGGCTTTGGAGTGGCCCGGAATCAAATGAGCGAACTCCCCGGAGGCTGCGATGTTGGACTCCGCTTTAGTTTCGATAAAGGGCAGCCAGTCAATAATCTTCGTCAGTAAACGGGAGTCGGTTTTGTAGTCGCCGTTGATGCCCCAGATGGTGTTCGAAATCGGTTCGTCGCCAAAGTTGACTTTCTGTGTTAGCGGTTTTTCCGACAGGTTAAGGACGGTAGCGCCCAGGTTAAAGTTACGGTTAACCATGTAATCCACGTGGGCTCCCATCAGGGTCTTGGTCTGGATATCGAACATATTGTTGCTTTCCAGGGAGATGTTGATCGGCGTTCCGGAATTTAAAATTCCTTCGTTGATAATCTTCACGCGGCCCAGCGTATAGTCTACCGTGTAGTCCACGTTTTCGGTGAGCGGAATGCCGCCGGCTGTTACTTTTACCGAGCCTTGCGGAACGTTCATGGCCCCCAGTGAGATTTCGGAGCCGGAGGCCGATTTGAAAAAACCGGCGATCGCGAACTTGTTTTTATCGGGGTACTGTTGCGCCCCGGTTTTGGTCATGCTGTAAAGAGAATCGTAGCAATATTTATCCGCGATGGCGTTCAGGGCCGGGTCGCTTGTGTTCCCATTGGTGATGGCTTCGCGAAGATCATCGCCGAAAGGCTCCAACACCGGAAAGAAAACGCGGCCGTTGGTTTCCTGGATGGTTCCGCCCATGGTGGCTGCGCTGCCAATGAAATCAAAGACCCCGTCCGAAACCGGATCTCCGTTGCTGTTCAGCCGGTCGCACTTCAACACCTTGATCAAAGGAATACCATTGATGAGGCCTTCGGTGAGGTAGCCCATCGGAACCCCGCTCTCTTCGCCGCTATACAGTACATTTAAGCGGAAATCTTCGGGATTCACCTGGTAACCACCAATGGCATACACATTTTTCATCATCAGATTCCACAATGGAATTTTGGTGTTGAGGGCGGTTGACTTCAGGAGTTTTACCGCAAGGCAGTTGGGCGCACTCACCCCTTCATTGGAAAACTCACCCACCTGAAACACCGTGGTGTCGCCAATGAGCGTGTACTGAAACGCTACGGCCAGGACCTGGTCCGTGTTCAAGGTGGTGTTCAATGAGATGAAGCCCAGCTTACTGTTATAGGTAAACTCCGAAGGATTCAGTTTTCGGGCAAGCTCTACTTTCACAAAGTCCACCTGATCCATTAAACCAAAGCCGCTCAGGTAATTATTCACGGTGTTGAGGTTCCGGATCTGAGCGGTGTCGATATTATCGAAGAGGTCGTTGGAGGTGTTGTTCGGGAAGTTCACCGGATACCCGTTAATAGCAGGATTGTACGGATTGGGTTCCCCGATGTCCTGAAAGGCAACAATGTTTCTGTTTTCCTGCGTGGCGGCACCGATGTTGGTGATCCAGACTTCCATCTTGGTAATATTGACGGGTGACTGGATAATGGGCAGCTTGGACAAAGCTTCGGTATAATGATCGCGGAAATACTGCGCCACGAAAAAGTGTTTGTTTTCTTCGTACTGGTCCGACTTCAGTTCAAACTCGCTGGTTTGTGCACCGCCCGACACAGTGATGTTTTCGGTTTTGCTTTTTTGCTGAGAATAAATGCCGGTAATCGTGGTGCGGCCGAATTTTAGTTTGGTTTTGATGCCAAACAGGGCCTGGCTTCCCGTGATCAGCGTGGAGTTTAGCGGCATGGTTACGTCGCCTGCTTCAATCAACTGGATAATTTCGTCTTCCTTGCCCTCGTACTTGAGGTTCATTTTGTTTTCGAAATCGAAGGAGGCTTCGGTGTTGTAACTAACGCCAAACTGAATTTTATCGCCGATTTTGGCGGTTACATTCATTTGTATTTTTTCCTGGAAATCGAAATTGGTATTACGCCGTTGTTTGACGTCCAGGGCGGGGTTGTCGGTGCGCGTTGAAATCACGCCGAAGATGAGTTCCGCGGAACCGGACGGCCGGATGTCGATGGTATTTCCGCCGAAGATGTCGGCAGCAATGCCGTCTTCTTTACCGATGCGGATGGGGCCAAACAAACTACCGCTTTGGCGGGTGATCCGGTTGGCGTGGGTTTTCTGTTTCCAGTAATCCTGCATGGCCCGGTCGGCGTCGTAATTCAGGTAGTCTTCGAAGCTCATGTAATTGGCGGGGCGGTAGTCCATCTCGCCGATTTTGGTACTCAGGATGTATTCGTTGGCGTCGGGGTCGTAGATCAGGTCTTCCTTGATATTGGAAGGGTTGTTCAGGTAAAGGCCCCCGTTTTGCTCAGGATCGTAGGGATTGCCGCTGTTGTCGTTAAACGGATATGGAAGGATGGTGTCGGGCGGCGGTTGTTCTCCGGGAATGCCAGGCTCGCCGGGCCACGCCGCATCGTGAAGGCCGGGTTTCAAAACCGCGGCCCAGCCCATGGTGATAATGAACCCTGCTGCGCAGAACCTCAGAAAGTATGTAAAAAAGCGCTCCAATCCTTACCTCAGATTAGTCATTAAAAAAACGTGCAAAGATAATTCTTTTATCATCATATGGAACGTCGCAGCCAAATTCGGATCCGGAAACAAATAGCTTAAGAACAAGAAAGGCAAACGCTTAACAAATTGCCGCTGGTCGGCTTACAAGATCTTCAGCGTTTCTTTGATCAGGTTTTCCACGGTGCTTTCCGGATGGTTCTGCAGGACTTTCAAAACGGCCTTTTCGGCGAGGATCCGGTTAAAGCCCAGAAGAACCAGAGCAGATAACGCCTCTTCCCGGTTTGTATTGTGCAGGGATCGGGAAGTTTCGCCTAATCCGCTGGTTTTGCCTATTTTATCGCGAAGTTCGAGGATGATTTTCTGGGCGGTTTTTCCACCAATGCCTTTGACCGACTGGAAATGACCCACGCTGCCGTTGATGATGGCGGCGGCCACTTCTTCGGCGTTCATGGAGGAAATAATCAGCCGGGCCGTATTGGATCCAACGCCGGAAACTGAGATCAGATGTAGAAAAACTTCCCTTTCGCGTACACTGTGAAAGCCATACATAACCAAGCCAACGGGCGTGGTTGCCTCATTCTTAATGGCGAGGTGGGTATAGAGGCGGCAGCTCTGGCCTAAATCGCCCAGCACGCTGAAGGTGTTCAGGCTAATCTGAAACACGTAGCCGACACCAGCGGTTTCGATCACCGCGTAGGCGGGGTTTTTTTCGACCAGGCGCCCTTCGATGTAATGAATCATGTTAGGAAACCTGTTTTATGGCCCAGGTCATGGCATTGTCCAGCATGTCCTGCGGCGGTGTTTTGATAAATCCGGATTCAGTGAGATGGTCGATCATTTTGCGGGCATCCCCGATATCCTCGCTGGCTTTTTTTAAAGCGTCCTCACGGCTCATCGGAATGCGGGCGACGCCGTCTTTAATGGCCTGCATCGCTACGTCGGCAGCTTCTTCGGGGAATACACCGGCTTCTTCCATCGAGGGTACGATGTTGTCGGGATGTATGCCGCGCCGCTCCGCGAAATTGGCCAGGGAGTGCGCCGCCGTGATGGCCATGGTGTCGGTGATTTTGCGGGCTCTTACCATGAGCGCACCTTTGAGAATGCCCGGGAAGCCGATGGAGTTGTTGACCTGGTTCGGGAAATCGCCCCGGCCCGTGGCTACGATGAAGGCACCCGCTTCTTTGGCCGCGTAAGGGTAGATTTCGGGAACAGGATTGGCACAGGCAAAAACGATGGCCTTGCTGTTCATCTGGCGCACCCATTCCGGCTTGATGGTGCCGGGTCCCGGTGTGGAAAGCGATATCAGGACATCCGCACCTTTCAGGGCCTCTTCAATGGTGGGGATTTTATTGGGATTGGTTTTTTCGCAGAGTTCCCATTTGCGGTAAAAACGTTGATCATCACGAATGTCTGTGCGGTCTTTGTGCAGCGAGCCCTTGGTGTCGAACAGTACCATGTTGGCGGGATTGGCGCCATCGGTCAGGATCAGCCGCGCAATGGTGGTATTGGAAGCCCCGGCGCCAAACAGCACGATTTTCACTTCGGATAGTTTTTTCCCCGCTAATTTCAAGGCATTCAGGAGTCCGGCCAGGGTAACGCACGCCGTCCCCTGCGCATCGTCGTGCCACACGGGAATTTCACACTCCTCACGCAAGACGTCCAGCACCCGGTAACAATTGGGCTGGCTGATGTCTTCAAGATTCACGGCACCAAAGCTGTGTTGGCACATCTTGACAAAATCGATTATTTTTTCCGGATCATTTTTTCCGTCCTTGTTCTTGGAATCAATACAAAGCGCCACGGCATCAAAGCCGCCCAGGTACTTCATCAAGAACGCTTTTCCTTCCATGACCCCCAGCCCGCCCGGAGGGGTGCAGTCGCCATCGCCCAACACGCGGGTGGAGTCGCTCACGACCGCCACCAGATTGGCGCGGTTCGATAAATCGTAGGAGGCGTCGTAGTTGTCGCGGATGTTGGTGGATACCTTGGATACGCCCGGGGTGTACCAAACGTTGAACCAGTTGAAGCCAATGACCGGGGCTTTGGGCACCGTCTGAATTTTTCCGCCGTAGAAGATATGGGCGTCTTCCGATAGTTTTTTTAGAAAAAGGGTTTTGGCCCGGGCAATTTGCTCCTGGCTGAAGTTTTCCGGAAAGGCCTTGTCGAGATTGCTCAGGTTCAGTTGGATTTTTTCCATGGTCGTCAAAAAATTTATGAATTGAGGCGCGTTGCTTTGGTGGGGTAAAAGTAGTAAAAAAATTTGTCGCCCGCACACCCCCCGGCACTCCTGAAATATTTACTTTTACATGATAAAATTTGGGTGGATGCAAACGAAGGTGGTTGTTTTAAGCGGGGCCGGAATCAGTGCGGAAAGCGGAATTCGTACCTTCCGCGACAGTGGCGGCTTGTGGGAGAATTATCGGGTGGAGGATGTGGCCACCTTTGAGGCCTGGCAGCGAAACCCGGACCTGGTGCTGGAATTTTATAATCAGCGCCGTCGGCAGTTGCGGGACGTGGAGCCGAATGCCGGACATCGCGCGCTGGCTTCCCTGGAAAAAAAATACGAAGTGCAGATCATAACCCAGAACGTGGACGACCTGCACGAAAGAGCCGGTTCTACGAAAGTTCTTCACCTTCACGGCGAGATGACCAAAGCCCGGAGTACGGTGGATGAACATCTGGTTTACCCTATTGGCTACGAGGATATCCGGGCGGGCGATCGCTGTGAAAAAGGGTCGCAGCTCCGCCCGCATATCGTTTGGTTTGGCGAAGCGGTTCCCGCTATTGAAACCGCTGCCGGGATGGTGCACGCCGCCGATATGCTGCTGGTGGTGGGCACGTCCCTCAAGGTTTATCCCGCGGCGGGACTGGTGCAGGCGGTATCCTCCGCCTGCCGCTGCTTTCTGATCGATCCCGGTTTGGGAACGCTGAACCTGGGCCGCCAATGGACCATGATGGCCGAAAAGGCCGGTGTGGCTCTGCCCCGTTTGGCCGATCGCTTACTGGAGGAAGCTGAACAATGATCGATGTGTTGGAACCCACCGATATCGGGGGTGTTGTGAATAGGCTCCCCGTGATTGATGTTCGCAGCCCGCTGGAGTTTAGCCGGGGCCATCTTCCGGGAGCCCGCAATGTGTATATTTTTGATGATGACGAACGAGCGCTGCTGGGGTATCTCTATGTGAAGAAAAATCCCGAAGAAGCTATCCGCAAAGGGACAGAACTCGCCAACGGCCGCTTGAACCAATACCTGAGTGCCACAGAGGAGATAGCTCCACAGCATGAGGTGGCCGTGTATTGCTGGCGCGGCGGGATGCGTAGCCATAGCTTTGCGGAATTGCTTTCGCAGAACGGTTTCCGCGTGCACCTGCTGAAGGGAGGATACAAGGCCTATCGCCAGCACCTGCTTCAATCCTTCGCGCAGCCACTGTCGCTGATCGTGTTGGGCGGTATGACCGGTTCCGGAAAAACACGATTGCTGAGGCGACTCGCGGTGGCCGGCGTTCAGGTGCTGGACCTGGAAGGACTGGCCTGCCACAAAGGATCGGTGTTTGGTGCGATGAGCCAGGAAAGCCAGCCCACCTCACAGCAGTTTGAAAACAATCTTTTTGAGGCATTAAGCCGCTTTCGTAAGGATCAGCTTATCGTGGTGGAAGATGAAAACCTTGACCTGGGCGCGGTGCGCCTGCCGTTCACCCTTTGGCAGCAAATGCGCGAAGCCCCTCTGTTGCAGCTTACTATTCCCCGCGCTTCCCGGATACGCGCCCTGATCGCTGAATATTCGGCGGTGGACGACGATTTGCTGCTCGCGGGAATCAAGCGACTGGAACGGCGGCTGGGATTGGAAAAGGCCCAACAAGCCATAGACGCTGTGCAAAATGCCAATTATCTTCTGGCCACAGATCTTCTGCTGACCTATTACGATGCATCTTACCTGGCTTCCATTCGCAAACGTGACGCTAGCACCGTTTATACCATTGATCTTTCCGGTGAAGAGCGCGAGGATGATGTCCTGCGGCTGATCCAAACGATCCGTCGGATTGTTCGGGAAAACGCCAGACGGACACCGCAGAGATAGAATCACCACTCTTTACTAACTAAAAATTCACTACTTTAGCAGTTTTAAGACCGCTTACTAAAATGGAAGAGATAAAATTAACGCAATTTAGTCCGGGCGCAGGTTGTGGATGCAAAATATCCCCAAAAAATCTCCAGGAAATTTTAAAACAATCTGGCGAAAATGCCGCTAACCCTGCTTTGTTGGTGGGCAACGAGACCAGTGACGACGCGGCCGTTTATGATATGGGCGACGGCAAGTGTATCATCAGTACTACTGATTTTTTTATGCCCATTACCGACGATCCGTACGATTTTGGACGCATCGCTTCCGCCAATGCCATCAGCGATGTATACGCCATGGGCGGATACCCTGTCATGGCCATTTCCATCCTGGGCTGGCCACTGAAAAAATTGCCGGCGGAGCTGGCCTCGCAAGTGCTAAAAGGAAGCCGCGCTATTTGCAAACAAGCTGGAATTCCCCTGGCCGGTGGCCACAGCATCGATTCCCTGGAGCCTATTTTTGGGCTGGCCGTGACCGGTATCGTGGAAAAAAACCGCATTCGTCGCAATAGCGATGCGCGTGCCGGGAACCTGCTCTTCCTTACCAAGCCCCTGGGCATAGGACTTCTTTCAACGGCCGAGAAAAAGGGCGTTCTTCTCGATGATCACAAGAATGTTGCTCGCGACCTGATGATCCGGCTGAACAGCATGGGTCGTGAATTAAGCGCGCTGTCCGCCGTGACCGCCATGACCGATGTGACCGGTTTTGGCCTGCTGGGCCACCTGAATGAAATGTGCGAGGGTGCGGGATTACAGGCCCGGATCTACATGGATAACATACCGGTGATTGACGACTGGAAAGAGTATGTTAAGTTAGGCGCTATGCCCGGTGGCACGCAGCGAAATTACGACAGCTATGGTCATAAGGTGCAAGGGCTGGATGACCTCCATCGGAACATCCTGTGTGATCCGCAAACCAGCGGTGGTCTGTTGATCGCCGTTGACCCGGAGGATACCTCGGACTTCTTCAGGTTAATGGATAAGTATGAGTATTCACACAAACCCATCGGTCGCATGGAAACCGCGCCGGATGGGGGTACCAATATTTTCGTTGAAATGTAATGTTTTGTTCATTATGAATCCCTGGTGCTGTTTGTTTCCTCTTTTTCTCCTGCTGGTCGCTTGTCAGGCACCGACACGACCCTTGAATGATCTTTCAGAAACTCAAACCAAGTATACTATGAAACTTTCCGACAGCGAATGGAAAAAGCGGCTTCAGCCGGAGGCTTATGAAGTCCTGCGCAATAAGGCCACGGAGGCGCCTTTTAGTGGTCGTTATGTAAACACAACGGCCGAGGGCAGCTATGTGTGTGCCGGATGCGGCACGGAATTATTTTCGTCGAAAGACAAGTTTGACGCGGGTTGCGGATGGCCCAGTTTTTCGGCTGCACTGGACAATGGTCGCATCCTTGAACAAGAGGATTTGAGTAAAGGTAGGGTGCGAACCGAAATTATCTGTGCTCACTGTGGCGGGCACCTGGGCCATGTTTTTAACGACGGGCCTGCGCCGACCGGTCTTCGGTACTGCGTAAATTCTGTTTCACTCGATTTTGAACCTAAGGAATAAGCTTATCAACGATGGAAAATTTTATCGCTTTCAATCCAACCAAACTTCACTTCGGCGCCGGAGTGATCAATGATTTGGGGAAGACCGTTCTGCTTTACGGTAAAACAGTTCTGTTGGTGTATGGACGGGGCAGTGTAATGAACAATGGAACCTACCGTCAGGTGAAGGCGCAGTTAACGGCGGCCGCTTG
>CAZPDS010000018.1:0-38244 GCA_964585485.1 uncultured Bacteroidales bacterium | reverse complement strand
ATAGCAAGCAGGTGGAAACACGGTTAAGGTTGGCGTCTTTGAGCAGCAGCATTAAACTGGCCATGGCTAAACACCCAAAACTCGCAAGCAGAAGGCCTGTAATGATTATAAACAGGAGCATAGGTTAGCGTGATTAATTATACACGATGTTTCTTCCCTTTTCTATATGGCGTAATTCGAAGAGTATGTCACACACAGGAATATGACTGATATGCAAACGATATTTCCGTTCCCGGGAATGTCTGCCTAAAGGCCCTTGCTCGTTGTAAATGATCAGGCCGGTCGCCTGCGTGGGGTGAAAGAATTTAGTGAAGCTTTTCCTGAGCCCAGTAGAACGAGCATCCTATGCATGGATATCTCTTCGCCAATTTTCGTATTTTAATGGTTTCCGCATTGCCCGTGCTCATGATTTTCATCATGGTTGCAGTAATTGGCACTCAGTGTTAAGTTTTGATCAAGAAAATCACGAACCAGTTCTTCGGCGGTTTTCACCGGTGCGCCAACAAAGGCATTGATGTTTTGTTCATTGAACAGCAGGATGGCCTGCTGACCCATGCCGCCGGCTATTACATCTGTAACTTCAAATTGCGCAACCCATTTTGGGTACAGGCCGGGCACATGTTCCGGAGGAGTCACTTCTTGTATCCCCACGATTTGATTGTTATCAACGCTTACTATAGCGAAGGTTTGGCAATGTCCGAAATGAGCGCACAGTACGCCGTTTTCGAGCGGAATAGCAATGATTCTTTTCATAGAAAGTAAATTGTTATTGATATGTTTGTTGCTTTGTGAAGAAAATGGGGAGAAAACAGTTTCTGTTTTCCCCCGATTAAGATTACTGGCCGCCGCGAAAGCGACGTCGTTGTCTGCATCCCCTACCACGACCTCCGGGTCCCATACCGCGCCCTAAGCCGCACGTACTCATAAATGCCTTCCATTCTTCGGTGAACTTGTTGGTGCGGGAACTACTTGTTTGCTCGGCTCCTGCACCAAATTGGGTGCAGCGGCCTAATCGGCGTCCGGTCGTGGGACCTAGTCCCTCCGGACCTTTTTGATTAAATCCTGTCATACAGGCCTCCTTTTTTTATTTAATCGATCATTTGCATAGGGTATTGAAGCCCTTTTTTGCAACTAGCTGTTTTTTTTATTTGTTTCGGGCTGATTTTGCTTGAGTGTTTCTATAATGTTTTGGACTGTTTTGTCTGAATCCTTGATGACAATCATCTGAATTTTTAGACTATCAAATAAAGGCTTGATCTTGAGTCCGAATTCTCCGGAGACGACTTTATCTACGTTATGACAGGCTATCAGCTGAACTGAAGCGGGACCTGCTCCTTCGGCAACTTCTTTGTTTGGATTCGGAATAAATTCGCAGGCCATGGTTTGTGTGTCGTAAATTGCAAACCAGGCACAGCGGCCAAATCGTTGATCAATGCTGGCATTCAAAGAGTTTTCGGTAGCTGTAATGGCAAATCGCATGGTGTATATATTTTAATTGTTAGATTTTAAAAGCCCTTTTAGGGTACATGATTTTTTTGCATTGCGGACATCGTGGATGCACGGTGATGGGTTCCCTGGATGGAGACTGTTCGTACCCGCAGTCGCGGCAGAAATAGCGACTGGTAAGCCATGGAGAAGAGTCGTCCGTTTCGCTGGATGAATCAGGAAGTGATGAAATATTGTCACTGCCGCAGAGTGGGCAGTTTCCCGGAGAAATCGCATTCTCAGGTTGATTAAAATAG
Source organism: uncultured Bacteroidales bacterium (assembly GCA_964585485.1). Lineage (GTDB taxonomy): Bacteria > Bacteroidota > Bacteroidia > Bacteroidales > CAIWKO01 > CALGYY01. The sequence goes on along the minus strand of CAZPDS010000018.1, from coordinate 36,502 downwards.
GAGTGGCAGTTTCGACATTGATGCCAGTTGCTATCGAAAAGCACTTTACCGCCTTCAATGCGGATAGGACGGCCTTCGATAAAAGCACGTGCGATTTTTTGTAAGCCGCTAGCGTAAATACGGGTGAAGGTCGGCCGGGAAACACTCATTAACAGGGATGCCTGATGGTGATTGAGCTGTTCGTAGTCGCTTAAGCGGAGCGCCTCATACTCTTCAAAGAATAACGAAACGAAGGGCAACTCCGGTGCATCGTCAGGGCCCCCAAAGGGCAAAAACCCTTTAATGACGGGTGGACGGGCTACCTTGCGAAGTACTTTATTTCTAGGTGACATATATTTTGATCAATAGTTCAGTACAAAGATAGTGAACAATAGTTCAAAAAAAAGTTTTTTTTCAAAAAAAAACGTCATCTCACTTTGGAGATGACGCGAACTGTTGGTACGACGGCGAAGCTGTGGTAGGAATTTTCTGGCTTGCTAAGAAATCAAGCGTTTGCCGCCAACAAGGGGTCGTTAAATACCCTGCTTTTTAGTTCACGGTCGAGGAGCAGCAGGCCGTGGCCTTTACCTTCAACCATTTTTAGTTGCTCGAGAATATCGCTGGCTGTTGACTCTTCTTCCACCTGTTCTTTAACGAACCACAGCAGAAAATTCGCCGAAGCGTGATCCTTTTCCTGAAGTGCAATATCGTATAGGTTGTGAATAAGTTGGGTGACGTGCTGTTCGTGCTTCAAGGTTGCTTCAAATACTTTGATGGGATCTTTCCACGTGCTGTCCGGCTGTGCAATCGCTTTCAGGTTGATGCTGCCCCCGCGTTCCAAAACAAAGTTAAACATCATCATGGCGTGGGCGTTTTCTTCCTTCACCTGGATGCTCATCCAGTTCGCAAAACCATTGAGGTTGGTGCTGGCAAAATGGGCCTGCATGGCCAGGTACAGATACGAGGAATACATTTCGGCATTGATCTGCTCGTTGAATGCCTTTTCCATTTTTTTACTTAACATAGTCGGTTCTCCTATAAATTAATGTTATTTTACATATTGTGGTACAAAGATACGCAAATACTCGTTGAAATTGATTTGAAGGTTAAAAAATCAAATAATCAAGGTCGTTTTAGTATTTTTAAAAACAGTATTTATGTATATTTGTCGAAATATAGTAAGAATGAAGAAGATCACGAGTATACTTGCTGCGATGTTGATGACCCTTGGGCTTTTAGCGCAGGATGCGGTATTAACATGGGGGGCTCCGTTTAAAGGCGCCTTGCTGCGAAACAACCTGGGGGTTCTTTCGGCGGATGAGCGAGGGATTAATGTACTGGCCCCGGCCCCCGGGCTTTTCGATGTTAATCTGAACGTATTGTCGTTCGATAATTCGATGAACTTCATCACTTCTAAGCTCGTGTTGCTGCGGCACGAGGATCGCAAACTCACCTTTGAGTTTGTGGTAAACATGAAGGGGCATACGCTGGTGTTCTCATCCTACGTGGATTTGAAGGAGTCGAAAAAGGTATTGATATATAAAGAATTTGATCGGGAAAATCTAAATTTATCCTCAGAAGCGGTTCGCATTTTGGATATGCCGGTGGTGAGCAAACCTATGCCTCAAGTGGGGCAGTTTTCTTACGCCCTTTCGCCCGATTCTACCAAGGTGGCGCTGGTGTACAATCCGCCTTCCGCGAAAGGGGGCATGGAGCGTTTTGGCTGCGCCGTGCTGAATGAAGAGCTGAAGATTATTTCGAACCGGATGGATGTCTTTCCCTTTAAGGATCGAAATTATGAGTTGTGGACTTCGGTAATATCGGATCAGGGGGTGGTTTACCTGAACGGGCTGCTCACCGAAGGCGTTCGGAACCCGTTTAAAAACGAGCCCAATTACAGTTTTTCGGTGCTGCGAATGGCGCCTGATAATACGCCCCCCATGGAAATCGGCCTCACCATGGACCCCTATTTTATTACAGATTTGCAGATTGGCTGCGATCACCGGGGCGATGTGTTTGCGGCGGGTTTTTATTCCGAAAAGGGCACCTTGAGTATTAAGGGGACCTTGTGTGTAAAAATTGATGGTGCCACGGGCAATGTGGTTCATTCCAGCCGCCGCGATATTCCCATGGAATTGATAACGGCGGGCATGACGGATCGGCAGGCGGAGCATACAGAGGCCAAAGCAGAGCGGGGGGGGAATACTGAGATGCGCGAGTATCGTTTAGGGAATTTGCTGGTGCGCCCCGACAACGGACTATACCTTATTGCAGAGCAGAATTATTCGCGGACCTACCGCACTTACAGCGGAAATGGTCATTATTCGGAACATACCGTTTATTATGCCAACAATATCATCGTGGTGGGGATGAATTCTTCGGGCGATATTGATTTGACGCAGGCTGTGCTTAAGAAGCAGAAGTCTTCGGCTTCGGCCAATGTTTCTTATTTCTGTCTGATGAAGGGGCGTGATTTGTATTTTCTGTTTAGCGATAGTCCAATAAACAACGCACCGAATCCGCCCTCGACAGTACAGGCTAGTTTTTCGAAGACAGGAGTTACAACCCTGGCAAGGGTATCTGCGGATGGCCGTGTTAGTCGGCGAACGCTCTTTCGGTATGATCAGCAGCCGTTCATTTTCTACCCTGTGTTGGCGGAGATGCTTCCCGGTGATGAATTGATGCTGGTGGGGCTAAAAGGAATGAAAGCCCGGGCGGGGTGGCTTAAGCTAAGGCCATAAATAAAAAAAGCGCGATGTTGATCGCGCTTTTTTTTTGAGAATCCGTAGGATTAGTATCGGTCGTTACGGCCGCCACCTCTGTTGAAGCCGCCTTTATTAAAGCCACCCCCTTTGTTGAAGCCACCTTTATTGAAGCCGCCGCGGTCATCCCGGCGTTTTTCTTCGGCTTTGTTGACAACGATGGTTCTGCCGCTAACGGTAGCTCCGTTTAATTCTTCAATGGCCTTGGTAGCCTGCTCATCGTCCGGCATTTCAACGAAACCGAAGCCTTTGCTTCGTCCGGTGAATTTATCAGAAATGATTACTGCTGACGCTACTTCGCCATACTCTTCGAAGAATTCTCTCAATTCAGTTTCCTCTAAGCTAAAAGGAAGACTGCCACAAAAAATTTTCATAATGAATGAATGAATTGATAATAAAATTTAAACAAAGGTAGACTAAATTTCAACACAACAACAAAAATCGCAGAAAGTTGCAAAAGTTTAACGTTCGCATACGGTATTCTTATACAGGGGAATGCCCGATGCTAGATCATTTTTCGGGGGTCCACCCACTCATCAAACTGTTCATTGGTGACCAATCCAAGTTCAAGAGCTGCCTGCCGCAAGGTACAATTATCCTTGTGTGCTTTTTTGGCGATTTTTGCTGAATTTTCATAGCCAATGTGGGTGTTGAGGGCCGTTACCAGCATCAGTGATTTTTCCAGGTTGAGGCCGATGTTGGTGGTGTTGGCGAGAATTCCAGCAACGCAGTTATCGGTAAACGAAACGGCCGCATCGCCAATCAGCCGGGCGGCCATCAGGAAATTGAAGATCATCACCGGTTTAAATACGTTGAGCTGAAAGTGTCCGTTCATGCCCCCGATGTTGATGGCGGCGTCGTTGCCAATCACCTGGGCGCACACCATGCTGAGGGCTTCGCATTGGGTGGGGTTGACTTTTCCGGGCATGATGGAGGAGCCGGGTTCGTTTTCGGGGAGGTTCAATTCCCCAATGCCGCAGCGGGGGCCGGATCCAAGCAGGCGGATGTCGTTGGCAATTTTCATCAGGCTCACGGCTACGGTTTTCAGGGCACCGGAGGCTTCAACGATGGCGTCGTGTGCGGCCAGGGCTTCAAATTTATTGGGGGCCGTCACCATCGGCAGATCGCTGAGGGCGGCGATTTTGCGGGCCACGAGCTCAGCGTATCCCTTGGGGGTGTTGATGCCCGTACCTACAGCGGTGCCGCCCAGGGCGAGTTCTGATAGGTGCGCCAGGGTGTTTTGAACCGCAAGGATACCATGGTCCAGCATGCTGACATAGGCCGAAAATTCCTGTCCGAGCGTAAGGGGCGTGGCGTCCATCAAATGCGTACGGCCGATTTTTACGATATCCATGAACTCTTCCGATTTTTTCGCCAGCGCGTTTCTTAGTTTGCGCAGTCCGGGCAGGGTGGTTTCCATCACCATTTTGTAAGCCGCGATGCTCATGGCGGTTGGGAAGGTATCGTTGGAGGACTGGCTTTTATTGACGTCGTCGTTGGGGTGGATAAAAGTTTTTCCTTCACCCAGTTTGCCCCCCTGGAGAACGTGTGCCCGGTTGGCAATGACTTCATTGAGGTTCATGTTGCTTTGGGTGCCGCTGCCGGTCTGCCATACCACCAGGGGGAATTGGTCGTATAACGTGCCATCCAGAATTTCGTCGCAAACACGGGCAATCAGCTCTGCTTTTTCCGGCGCCAGCCCGCCCAATTCCTGGTTGGTGAGTGCCGCGGCTTTTTTCAGGATCGCGAAAGCATCAATGACCTCGCGGGGCATCAGGTGGCCGCCAATTTTGAAGTTGTTTTTGGAGCGTTGGGTTTGCGCACCCCAGTAAACATCGGCGGGAACTTCTACGGTTCCCATGGTGTCTTTTTCAATGCGGGTTTTCATATTCATGGCTCTGGTTGGTTTCACATGTTTTTACGAAAAGCGGAGAGCTAAATTCGCACTTTTCGCAACGCTTTGCAAGCGACGCCCGGAATATTTTCAAGGGGTACGACAGAAAACCCCCAGGGGGAGATTTTTCCCGGCACGGTCGGTCAGGCAGAGTTCCCCAAATGCCAGTGCCTGTTGCGGGACGATTTCCTTCACCAGGTTGGCGGCCACCAGCGAAGAAAAGCCCATGGAATAGAGATTAAGCAGTACCAGTGGCCGTTCTGCTTCCAGCAGGGCACCGCAGGCCTGCATCATTTCGTGTATTTGATCTTCCAGTATCCATTTCTCGCCCTCCGGTCCTCGGCCGTAGGCGGGGGGATCCAACAGTATGCCCTGGTATTTGTGGCCGCGCCGAACCTCCCGTTTCACGAATTTGAGCGCATCTTCCACCACCCAACGGATGTCGGAAAGGCCCGCTGCTTCCATGTTTTCGCGGGCCCAGTTCACCACCGGCTTCACAGAGTCCACGTGTACAATCTCGGCACCGGCTGCCCGTGCTGCCAGGGAAGCGCCGCCGGTGTAGGCGAACAGGTTAAGCACCCGGGCTCCGGGCTGGCATTTTGTGGTGAGGGTATCGTATAAGAAATTCCAGTTTTCGGCCTGTTCGGGAAAAATTCCCACATGCTTAAAGGATGTTAGTCCCAGCCTGAACCGGAGACTCATCTGACCGTATTGATAATTGATATACCACTGTTCCGGCATTTTCTTCAGAAACTGCCAGCGACCTTTTTCGTTTTCACGGTCGGACCCGCCTTTTTCACGTACAAAGCGAACGTGGCATTGTCGTTCCCATTCGGGTTCGCTGAGGCTTTTGCCCCAGCAGGCCTGGGGCTCGGGACGTGCCAGCACATAATCGCCAAAGCGCTCAAGCTTTTCAAAGCCGCCGCAGTCGATTAGTTCATAGTCTTTCCAATGCGATGCTGAGAGAATTTCCATAGAGCGAAGAAAGCGCAAATATAGCAAAAGATTGGGGGCTATGATTTACGCCGGATTACTTCGCTCAGGTTTCGCTGGAATTCGTTTAGCCAGCAATAAAAACCATTGATGTTCCAGTGGGTATCTGAGCGGTAAAAGGCCCGGCAATCGCCCGGTGGATAAATGTTCCAGGCATCAACCATGGGCATTATGCGGCTGGTGTCGTTGAGGATACGGGGGACTAAACCGTTGTAGATATACCCTTTGCGGCCCCGGAGTGAAACCGTGTTGGGAATGATGGTGAAATAGACTTCATCGAATCCCGCATCCCGGTAATAGCGGTAGGCAGCATTCAGCGCGCGGACTTGAGCCGCCGCTTCGGTTTCCGGGTACGGAAAGAAAGAACCCGACTTTTCGGTGGAACTTACGGTTGGGCCGAAAAACAACTGGTGGCCGTCGTCGCTCACGGCCACGTCGGGCGAACTTCGGTGAAATATATCGTAGGTAATGCCGGCTTTTAATTCTTTCAGGGGGGAGAACAGGGCGTATTCAAACAGATTCAATTCAAGGTTACGATTGATGAAAGGGTTAAAGAAAAAATCGCCGATGGCTTTCCACGTACCGGCCCAGTTGAAGGGAGCGTTCATGGGCGTTGGTGCGTTGGTAGTGACCGTTTTTCCAGCCGGCGTAGCGGTGGGCCCCGGGGCTTGCACCGCCACTTGCTGAATCAGGAGGGCGGAGTCGGCAAAATCACGAAATGAACGTTCGGCGCATTCAAAGAGGAGAATATTGGTCCGGGTGGTGTCGAGACAAACCGCCATAGGGCCTTCTTCCCACAAGGTCTTGGCGCGTGCGGGCCGAAATTCACCTCCGGCCGTATCGCTGAACCATATCTCAAGGTAACTGTCGTGCACAAGGTAAACATCCACACTGTGCGGCTCCACGATTTTTTCTTTCTGCACACAGCGCGGCTCCTCTTCCATGAGCAACCTGAACTGCGGCAAAAACGAAATGCCATACAAGTCGCCAAAACGGTATTTTTCCCAGATAAGTGCCGGCACACCCCATTGATTCCGTGCCCGGGTGTAACGTTCCGTCAGCGGATTTGATGCACTCACGCAGTAAATGAGGAGCGCTATAAGGAGAATAAGGAAGGCCGTTATTTTCTTCATCAAAATTTTACGTAAATAAATTGTTGATTTGAGAATACCCCGAACAGGTAGGTGGTGGCGACGAGCAGTACGATCATCAGCACGAATACCGCATTGTTTCGAGATGGCAGGGTGGGGAGAAATCGTTCCTTCATCAGCACCAGGCCGATCAGTCCCACGCTGAACCAGGCCTCAACGGTGTTGAGCGCTAGCTGCAGCGGCTCGTTCAGGCGCAGGCGGGCGATCCTGCTTAGAACCTGCCAAGCCTCGTTCAGACTGCCTGAGCGAAAGAAAATCCAGCCGATGCACACGGCCACGAAGGTAAGCAGGGTCGTGATCACTACTCCTCCGCGTGATTGCACCCAGCGGATTTTTTTCTTTTTTATCCAGCGTTCGAGGAGGTAATTGGTTGCCAGGAGAAGTCCGTGAAGGGCTCCCCAGACAACGAAGGTCCATTGGGCACCGTGCCAGAAACCGCACAGGGTAAATGTGATTAACAGCGCCATGGGCAAGCCAAGGCCGAAGCGAAAATTGCGTAGCTTGATGACCAGCGGGGAGAACAGGTAATCGCGCAGCCAGGTCGACAGGGAGATGTGCCAACGCTGCCAGAAATCCTGAATGTTGCGGGCCAGGTAGGGTTGGTTGAAGTTGTCCATCACCCGTATTCCCATCACCCGGGCACCTCCGATGGCAATATCAGAATAGCCTGAAAAATCACAATAGAGCTGAAAGGCATAAAAGACAGTCGCCACCGCAAGGGTGACGCCATTTTGGGATGTAATGTCTCCGTAGGCCTGATCGGCCACGATGGCGAGGCGGTCGGCCACCACCAGTTTTTTGAAAAAGCCAAACGCCATCTGCAGCAAGCCGGCTTTCACCCCGGATGCATTCCAGCCGGGCAGTTTGCTGAACTGAGGGAGCAGATTGCCGGGACGTTCGATGGGCCCGGCAACGATCAGCGGAAAGAAGAGGGAGTAGAGGAAAAATGTGAGGACGTTTTTTTCTGCAGGCCGGTTGCCGCGGTAAATTTCCAGTTGATAGCTCAGAACCTGAAAGGTATGGAAGGACAATCCGATCGGCACCAAAACGGTCAGGTGCGGAGCATTGGCGGAGCATCCAAGGCTGTTCAGCAGCAGGGTAATGTTGATGGCAAAAAAGTTGAAATACTTGTAGAGCAGCAGTAATCCAAGGTTCATGAACAGGCTCATCATCAGAAATGTGCGGGCCCGTTTTTCGGTGGATGTGCTTATTTTTTGGCCGATCGCGTAATCTGCCAGAAGCAGGGGTATCATTAAAAGAATATAGCCCGGGGCAAACGTCATGTAAAAAAAGATGCCGCACATTAACAGGTGCAATTTGCGCCAGCGCATCGGCAGCAAGTAGTATAGTGCGACGATGACGATGAAGAAAAAGATAAATTGCAGGGAGTGGAAAATCATGGGGCAAAAGTACACTTTCAAATTTTTCTGAGGAGATTTTTACGAAAAACGGACACTCTTCAATCGTAGCCGGCGCCTGCTTTGTTCCTGAAACAATGATTATCTTTGAGCAGAATAATCCTGAACGCATGTCCGAAAAAATCACGAGTACCGCCAATCCCAGAATTAAAGCGGTACTGGAGCTGCAACAGAAGGCGCAGGCGCGTCGCAAGCAAGAGCTGATTGTGGTGGAAGGTGCCCGGGAGATCCGCCTGGCGCTGGCTTCGGGTTGTACCCCTAACGCCTTATTTGTGTGCACGGATCGGCTGAAGGAACGGGAAGAGGCGGTGGCATCGCGTCGTGCATTTGCCCCGGAACAGGTAACGGAGGTCAGTCCTCACGTGTTTGAACGCCTCGCCTACCGCGAAGATTCCGATGGCATGATTGCATTGCTGCGCCCGCTATCCCACACTTTGTCTGAGCTGGAGGCGGTCCCCGCACCGCTGATCATCGTTCTGGAGTCGGTGGAGAAACCCGGAAACCTGGGGGCCGTGCTGCGGACCGCTGATGCCGCGGGCGTTACCGGTGTGCTGGTTTGTGATCCCCGGGTCGATATCTTCAATCCAAACACCATCCGATCCTCCGTGGGCTGTGTGTTTACCGTTCCCGTAATGTCATGCACCTCCGCGGAAGCGATTGCCTGGCTGCAAAAACAACACATTCGGATATTCACCGCGGCCCTGAACGCAGAGCGGTTCTATCACCAATGCGATATGCGCGTGCCGGCGGCCCTGGTGATGGGTACAGAGGCCACGGGCCTTACGCAGCAATGGCTCGACGTGGCCGATGAGAATATCATGATCCCCATGCGCGGCAAAATTGACTCGCTGAATGTTTCTGTATCCACCGCCATATTGGTGTTTGAGGCCATGCGGCAACGAGGGTTTTTATAGGGAATAAGGAATAGGGAATAGGGAATAATGGTGCTCTTTGCGGGTTGCAGTGCGGTACTCTGTGAAACTCTTCGTATTACTCTGTGAAACTCTGTGTAACGTATTTTTAAAGTGAAGAATGATACGTCGGGATAAATGCGTGGAGAAGTCGAGAAGCCGAGAAGTGCAGAATGTCAGTACCAAAGATTGCCGTTTCAGTACCAGGCACCAGGCGCGAGGCACCAGGCACTACTTACCAGGCATTACAAACCTGGAACTACTTTCCGGGAATATCGAAAATATTCATTATCTTTATAAAAATTTCTTCCATAGGAAGCGAAGGACTGTTTAACTTAAATATATTATAATATGAACATGATTTATGTTTACATCGGTTTGCCAGTGTTGTTATTCTTTCTGATCGGGATCCGGATTGTGCGCCCAACCCATCGGGGCTTGATTGAGCGGCTCGGGAAATACGTTCGTTTTGCTAATCCCGGTTTTCATTGGATTTTCCCGGGTATTGAGCGTATGTTCCAGGTGAATACGACGGAACAAATGGTCGATGCCCAACCGCAGGAAATCATCACCAACGATAACCTGAATGCCCGCGTGGATGCGCAGGTTTACTTTAAGGTGAAAGGCGACGAGGAAAGCGTTAAAAACTCACAGTACAATGTGAACGCTTACCAGTGGCAGATCGTGAACCTGGCCCGCACCACCCTGCGTAATATTATTGGTACGCTTACGCTGAAATCGGCCAATAGTGAGCGCGGGAAGATTAATTCGGAACTTCACAAGACGCTTTGCAACGAAACACAAAGCTGGGGTATCGATATTGTTCGTACCGAGCTTAAAGAAATTGACCCGCCCAAGGATGTTCAGGAAACGATGAACAAGGTGGTGAAGGCGGAGAATGAAAAGATTGCCGCCGTTGATTTTGCAACGGCCCGCGAGACCGTGGCCGACGGCGAAAAGCGTGCGAAGATCAAGGAAGCCGAAGGTGTGAAACAGGCCAAGATTCTGGCCGCTGAGGGTGAAGCCGAAGCCATACGTTTGGTGAATGAAGCCGCCGATAAGTATTTTGTCGGCAATGCGCAGATGCTTCGTAAGCTCGAAGCCATGGAGGTTTCGCTGACGAAGAACAGCAAAATCGTTATCCCCACCGGAACGGAACTCGTGAACATCATCAACGATATGGCGGGCGTAACGCCCGTGCCGATGGATCGGAAGCAGGGTGGTAGCGACAAAGTCATCAGCTAGGAACCACCGTTCTCTTGATTGGAATTAGCCGGATTATCGCCTGTGGCGAAAATCCGGCTTTTTTACCTGACACCTCCCGTTTCGGACTGCCCTGATGATGATTCTGGCAGGTACGGGTTTCGGATTGATTTAGGTGCTCATCAGCAATGAATTCCGGATGTACAGCTTTGTTGATGAGAATCCTTTAGCGGGTACTTCGTATTATCGGCTCCGGCAAACCGACCTTGATGGGGCTTTCGAATATTTTGGGCCGCTTTCCGTCTTTTGTGACGAACGTGCCGGGGGGGTTCAGGTGTATCCGAATCCGGCCGGGGAGGTGGTATATGTTTCGGGGCGCCTGTTGTCTCCGGTTCGTATTTGTCTCTCTGATTTATCAGGACAGGTTTTGTTCTCGCAATTCATTGAACAACTATCCCGTCCAGTTCCGGTAAGCTTACAACAATTTCCTGCTGGTATCTATATTCTTAAGATCGAAAGTGAATCCGCCGCTCAACATTATAAGGTGATTCATCTCTAAGCGGTGGCCTTCTTATTTGCGGCACATCAACTGCAGTTTAAGGGATTTGATATCTTTGTGCGATAATCGCGTTAAACCATGCAGGTGATGAAAAATAAAGTGAGCCAGGGTATCACCACGAACGTTAACAGGATACTCTTGTTAGCCCTTATTAGTTCCCTGATCGCCTATGTAATCTTCCGGGCGTATCATCTGTCATTCACACACGATGAATGCCTTTCCTATCAGATATTGAAGGGGGATGATGGATTGGCGAAAACCGCCAATAACCATTTTGTGAACACCTGGTTGATGTCTTTTTTTTATACCCTGTTCGGAGCGTCGGAAGGCGTGCTGCGGATGCCCAATGTACTGGCGTTTGTTTTATATTCCCTTTTTACGTACAAGTTGCTCATAAAAGTCAATAATATATTTTTGATGTTGACGGGAGCCGCTTTGTTATTATTAAACCCGTACCTGATTGATTTTTTCTGTTTGGCCAGAGGCTACGGACTTTCGCTCGGTTTCGGGATGGCGGCTTTGTACTATTTTTTCAGGCAGGAGGGGTTTACTTCCTATCGGCAGTTTCTTACGGGTTTTACGTTGGCTCTTGTTTTTAGTCTGCTTTCCGCGGCTTCAAATCTGATTTGCATTAATTTGAACATCGCCTTGGTTTTTCTGTTTCTGCTTGAGTTCATGATGCTGGTGAGAAGCAAGACAATTCAGCTGAACGGTAAACGAATCGGGCTGATCGTAGGGGTGTTGCTGCTCAATTTTTTATTTCTTTCACTTCTCATTCATCAGTTGTTTCTGCTGAAAGACGCCAATCAATTGTATTTTGGACGTGCGGATGGTTTTATCGAAAGCACCTTAACGATTTTGTTGCATCGTTTTATTTACCTGAGCTACTATGGGGAACAATTTTGGATTTATCTCCGCCAGGTGTTGATCGTCATTTATTTACTTGTGCTCATTTATCAAATCATTACGAAGGAATATTCGCGCTTATCCAGAATCACCCTGCTCTTAACGCTTATGATCTTCGCGTCCATTCTGCAATACTATGTTTTCGATTCATTGTATCCAACGGAACGAACCTCGCTGATTTTTATCCCCTTGTTCGGGCTGTTCCTGTATTATCTGATCGTTGATCTCTATTCCGGTCTACGCGCAAAGCGCGGCCTGAAGCTGGTCGTTTCCGGCACGCTGTGTTTGATGTTTTTTGTACCGATGGGATGGCATTTTGTAAAGAATATAAACCTAAAATTCGCGATTGAATGGAAGCAGGATGCCCATACTAAGGATGTTATGCGGCGCATCCGCGACGCGCATCAGGAGAACCCGCAAAATGCACCTGCCGTGAGCATCTCCAATACCTGGGTTTTTGAACCTGCCATCAACTATTACCGGGACTTATATGAAATGGATTACTTAAATCCGGCGGATCGGCTGGGGGTCAATGAGAGCACGGAGTATATTTATTGCAGCGCGGAGGAAAGGGGCAAGCTGAGCCCGAAGAACCCATATCACGTAGTGAGCGAGTACGAGGATACGCAAACGGTATTGCTGAAGAAATAAGCGGAACGTCTTACACGCCTTGCGAAGCGCAGGGTGGGGCCGGTCGAATGTCCGTGCGATTAGTCGGAGTACTGCATCAGGAACGCCTTGATGAACTCCTCAAGGTCTCCGTCCATGACGGCCTGCACGTTGGAGGTTTCCACGTTGGTGCGCAGATCTTTCACCATTTTATAGGGATGCATTACGTAGCTGCGTATCTGGGAGCCCCATTCTATTCTCTTTTTGCTGGCCTCAATTTCGTTGATTTTTTCCTGTTTTTTGCGCAGCTCAATTTCATACAACTGAGATTTCAGCATGCGCACAGCTTTTTCACGGTTCTGAAGCTGAGAGCGGGTTTCCTGGCATTCAACGATGATGCCCGTGGGCAAATGGCGCAGGCGCACAGCCGTTTCCACCTTGTTGACGTTCTGTCCTCCGGGACCGCTGCTGCGGAAGGTGTCCCATTCCAGTTCGGCCGGATTGACTTCAATTTCGATATTGTCGTCGATCATCGGGTAGGCGTATACTGAGGCGAAGGAGGTATGACGGCGGCTGTTGGCGTCGAAGGGGGAAATACGAACCAGGCGGTGAACGCCGTTCTCGCCCTTCAGATAACCGAATGCATAAGCGCCTTCAAATTCAATGGAGGCTGATTTTATGCCGGCCACATCACCCGGCTGTTCATCCAGAATATTGACTTTATAATTATTTCGCTCGCCCCAGCGCAGGTACATGCGCATCAGCATCGCAGCCCAGTCCTGGCTTTCGGTACCACCCGCCCCGGGGTTGATGCTGACGATCGCGCTGAGCTTGTCTTCTTCTCCGCTGAGCATACGGCGGAACTCCAGTTTTTCGACGAGTTTCAGGGTTTCGTTGTAATTCCGCTCAAGGTCGGCCTCATTGCCTTCGCCGGCCTGCAAAAATTCATTCAGCACCACCAGGTCATCGTGCGAGGCCTGTGCACGGGCGAAGGCATCGGTCCAGTCTTTTTTCTCACTGATGGAACGCATCATGAGCTCTGCTTTTTTTGGGTCGTCCCAAAAACCCGGCTGCAGCGTGATTTCCTGTTCTTCGGCGATTAGTTTAAGTTTGCCGTCCACGTCAAAGGAACCTCCTCAGGGCGTCGAGCCGCTTGGATAAATCCCGTAATGCTTCATTATTAATCATAATTTGTATTCTTCAAAATGCAGGACAAAGGTAGCGAAAATCAGCATTCGGCCTCATCGTTAATCCCTTTTTCCTGTAGCAGTTCCCTTATCTGTTCCGGTTCGTAGCCTTTGCCGGCGAGGTACGAAAAAATCTTCGCTTTCCGGGTCCAGGGGTTTCGTTCCTTCACTTCGCGGCACCTTTTCTCAAAAAGCCCGCGCAGGGTTTGACGGTACTCCTCTTCCTCAATTTCCTCCAATCCTTTTCGGATGCAATACGGAGAGATTTTTCTGAATTTCAGCCCCTGCACAATTTTGATGCGGCCCCAGTGCTTGATGCGAAACTTTCCGCGGGCGTAGGCCCGTGCAAAGCGCTCTTCGTTGAGAAAGCCTTCGGCAATCAATTGCGAAATGAGTTGTTCCGCTGTTTCTTCACGGATGCCCCAGTCGAAAAGTTTGCTACGGACTTCGCTGTGGCATCTTTCCTGAACCGCGCACCAGTTGCGGGCCTTCTCCAGGGCCTGCAAGGGCGGTACTATTTTTTTCTGATGCGGGCTGCCGTTTTCGCTCATGCGTAGATGGCCCTGCGGGCGGCTAGAAGAAACTTTTCCAAAGGTCGTTTCCAATGGCAAAAACCATCAGGGCCAGCAGGATCACCATGCCAACCATCTGCGCCTTTTCCATGAACTTGTCCGAAAATTTCTTTCCCGTAATCAACTCAATGGTGGTGAAAATCACGTGTCCCCCGTCGAGCGCCGGGATGGGCAGAATATTCATGAAGGCCAGGATCATGGAGAGTAAACCGGTGATTAACCAGAAGCGGTACCAGCTCCATACGCCGCCGTAAATCTTTGCAATACCGATTGGGCCTTGCAGGGAATCGGTGGCTTTGACTTCGCCGGTAAAGATGCGGCCAAGGCCGCGGGCATTGGCCCAGACGTTGCCCATGGCATCACTGATGCCGTAATTGATGGCGGCGCCTACGCTATATTCCTTGTTTTTGTAAGGAACATTGGAGAGGATCCCAATAACACCGGTGGTGTCCACCGCGACGTCCAGGGCCAGGGTATCGGCCCCGCGTTTCACCGTCAGCCGGGTGTTTTGACCTTTGCGGTCCCAAATGCTTTCGCGGAAGAGGCCGTAGCTGCTGATGGTAAGCGAGTCCACGCGTAAAATTTGATCGCCTTGTTGCACCCCTCCCAGCGCGGCCGGTTTGCCTTCCAGTACACTATCAATGGTACAGGGGAAGTTGTGGGCATCAATAAAGAAATCACGCGCATTGGTTTTGGTGAAGGTCAGGAAAAAGTCGTTGGGGATTACGATGTCTTTTTGCTGTCCGTCCCGCGTGATGGTAACGGTTCCGCCCAGCAAAATGTTGGTGTTTCGCACGTCTTTAAATCGTTCAACGTGTTTGCCATTGATGGCGATAATTTTATCACCCGTCTGAAAACCGATGTCGCGCCCGGAACTATAAGCGTAGATGCCGTTATCGAGCTGATCGGTGGGCAGGTATTCTTTTTCATAATGGAAGGTTACGAAGGCAAAGAGAAACATTCCCAGAATGACGTTCATGATCACGCCGGCGAGCATCACGATAAGTCGTTGCCAGGCCGGTTTGGTGCGAAACTCCCACGGCTTGGGTGGCTGTTTCATCGCCTCTTTGTCCATGGACTCGTCGATCATCCCGGCAATTTTGCAGTAGCCGCCCAGGGGCAGCCAGCCGATGCCGTATTCGGTTTCGCCCCATTTAAAACGGAACAGGCGGAAATTCCAGGCATCAAAAAACATATAGAACTTCTCCACACGGATGCCGAAGGCACGTGCGGCAAGGTAGTGCCCCAATTCGTGAATAAAAACGAGAAGCGATAAGCCCAGAATGAGCTGGGCGGCCATAATCAAACCTGTCATATTATTGTTGTTTTATTTTTTACGATGGATGTATTCGTTTGCACGGATTCGGGTGATTTCGTCAGTTTGTTGCAGCTCTTCTATGCCGGGATCGCTGAGGTGAGCAACCGTTTGCATGCAATGTACCAGGAGGTCGTACATGCCCGTGAAACTGCAGTGGTTTTTAAGGAAGGCGTCAACGGCCATTTCATTGGCCGCGTTTAGGATGCAGGCCATATTACCGCCGGATTGGAGGGCGGTGTAGGCCAGATCAAGGTTGGGGCGCAGACCGGGATGGGGTTGTTCAAAGGTAAGGGTGGGGTAATCCGTGAAGGAAAAGCGGGGATAATCGGTGGCTAGTCGTTCGGGATAACCAAAGGCGTACTGAATGGGCAGGCGCATGTCGGGCAGGCCCAATTGGGCTTTCAGGCTGCCATCGCGGAACTGTACCAGGGAGTGAACGATGGATTGCGGATGCACGATCACCTCAATCTGCTCGGGTTTGAGATTGAAAAGCCAGCGGGCTTCAATAACTTCCAGTCCTTTGTTCATGAGTGACGCCGAATCGATGGTGATTTTGGCGCCCATTTTCCAGTTGGGATGTTGAAGGGCTGCAGCCGGGCTCACCTGTTCCAGCTCGGCCTGTCCGTATCCCCGGAAGGGCCCTCCCGAAGCTGTCAGGATGATTTTTTCCAACGGGTTGTGGAATTCGCCCGCCAGGCATTGAAAGATGGCTGAATGTTCGGAGTCGACCGGGTAAATATTGACTGCATTTTCCTGCGCCAGGCGTGTAATGAGATGACCGGCCACTACCATGGTTTCTTTGTTGGCCAGGGCCACGGGTTTCCCGGCCCGGATGGCATTCAGCGTAGAATCCAGGCCGGCGAAGCCGACGATGGCCGCCAAAACGAGATCCACGCTGGAGGATTCGCAGACCTGGGCAAGGGAAGACTTACCTGCGAACACCTTGATAGGATAGGACGCCAGAGCGTCCTTCACTTTAGTATAAGCCGTTTCGTTGCCGATGACCACCATGTTGGGTTGAAATTCGATGGCTTGTTGGATCAGCAAATCGGCATTGTTTTGTGCCGTAAGGATCTCCGCGGTGAAATGCGCTGGGTGACGCCGGATCACATCCAGTGCCTGGGTGCCAATAGAGCCCGTGGAGCCAACAAGAGCAATGCGTTTTTTCTCCATGGGGTGCCTAAAAGGTGATGTATTCGCGTGGATTCACGGCTTTGCCGTTGTACCACAGTTCGAAATGCAGGTGCGGCCCCGTGCTGAGTTCTCCTGAATTACCAATAATGGCGATGGGATCGCCGGCTTTTACGTAATCGCCTTCGTTTTTTAGCAGGGCAGAGTTGTGTTTGTATACGGAGATGATATTGCTCATATGCTGGATGACAATAACATGCCCCGTTTTTACCGTCCAGCCGGCAAAGAGAACCGTCCCGTCCAGAACGGTCTTAATGGCTTCATTTTTTTGCGCCGTGATGTCTATGCCATGATGGCGGGTGGCCGGATTGTACCCATTGGAAACAACGCCCTGCACCGGGGTGAAAAAGAAGTAATTGTTAATGGTACCTGCAGCGGAATGCGAAGAGGTCCGCAGACTGTAGCGGTCGATTTCTTCAAACTCCTGACGTAGCATGGAATCCGCCGACGAGCGGGAAAGATCAAGGTTTTCGTAACTTTTCTTTTCTGTGCTGGCGGGTGCAGCCATGGTGCTCATACTGAAGTCCTTTCCGCTCATCACGTCCTTGATGTTCTGGATGTAATTTTCGCGCAGCGTAACTTCGCGCTGCAGGGAGTCGGCTTTTTCAGCCAGCACGTACAGTTCCTTTTTGATGCCGATGCTGCCGTAGCCCGGAATATACTCGCGCAGTGGCGTATAAGCAATCAAAAAGGTGGTTCCGATTACCAGGATCAGGACCAAACCACCGGCGGCCACAAAAACATTCATACGCGTAAGCCGGAACGAGAATTTACGTTCCAGTGTCGTGTCGTTCATGACAACGAGACGATACTTGTCAAGAAGCTTCTTACGCAACCGCTGCCAGCGGCTTGTCTTTTGATCGGACATAAATATATGTGTGCAAAATAACCCGGACTTGCAAAGATCGGAAAAATTTTCCAGCCTTGTCTTATTTTTGCTGTGAAGTCCCTATTTCGGAAAAATAAAATAATTTTGTAGTTTTTCAGTTATTGAAGATCACTAACGAAATTGACTCTTTGAAGAAAACCTCACCTATACCGCTGATACTCCTCTTGATTGCGCTGGCCACAACAGTGGCCTGTTCTACCAAAAAAAACACGTTTTCGAGGCGGGTCTATCATAACCTGACGGCGCATTACAATGCCTACTTTAACGGCAAGGAAGCTTACAATGAGGCTGTTTCCGAGTTGGGCAAGCGGAACAAGGATAATTTCGCGAAAGTAATTCCGGTTTTTCAATACGGAACCAAAGAAGAAGCACAATCACAAAACGCCCTTTTTGACCGGGCCATCGAGAAAGCCTCCAAAGTAATTGCCAAGCATTCCATTTACATTAAACGTGTTGAGTACGTTCGCTGGATCGATGATGCTTACCTGCTGATCGGCAAATCCTATCTGCACAAACAGGAGTACGATATGGCCGTGCAGGCGTTTAATTTTATCCGCGATCGCTACAAAGGAAACCCGATCATCAACGATGCCTTGCTCTACCAGGTGCGCACCTATGCCCAAATGGGTCGTTTTTCGGAAGCGGAGGGATTGATCGCACAGATCGATAAAAAGATTCTGAAAAATAAGACCAACCGGCAGATCGAAAAGCATTTCCCCCTGGTCATGGCCGATTATTATCTGCAACAGGGCGCCTACGGCAATGCGGTAGAATACCTCGAGCAGGCCGTGCGGCTAAATAAGAATAAGAAAGTCCGTATGCGCACTTCCTTTATTCTGGCGCAGGTGTACGAGCGCATCGGCAATCTTGGAAAGGCTACAGAGATGTACCGCAAAGCGCTCGATTATAATCCGGTGTATGAGATGGAGTTCGCCTGCAAGATCAATATGGCCAAGTGTTTTGATGCCAGCGATGGCGACAGCCGGGCCATCAAAAAGCAGCTCGGCAAGATGTTGAAAGACGAGAAAAACAAGGATTTCCTCGACCAGATCTATTATGCGCTGGCAGAGGTGTACGAAAAGGAAGATAATCGTCCGGCCACTCTTGAAAACCTAAAATTATCGGCGCGTTCCAGTACCACCAACAATTACCAAAAGGGAATTTCGTACCTGAAGTTAGGGGACTTATACTACAAAGAGGCTGAATACCGGCCTTCGCAAATGTTTTACGACAGCGCGGTGATGGCTTTGCCCAAGGATTTTCCTAATTTGTCTGTCATTGAATCGAAGAAGAACACCCTGACGGATTTGGTGAAGAACATGGATGTTGTTGACGTTGAGGACAGTCTTCAGCGGCTGGGACGGCTTCCATATGCGCAGCGCCTGGAGGCTATTGACCGAATTATCCGCGATCTGGAGAAGGAAGAACAGCGCAAACGCCAGGAGGAGATCGATCGGCAGAATGCATTGGCAAATCTCCAGCAGATGGGCTTTCAGAATCCGCAGTCAGCCACTGGAAAATGGTATTTTGAGAATCCGCAAACCATCGCTTTTGGCATTACCGAGTTCAGTAAGAAATGGGGAAACCGCAAGTTAGAAGATCTCTGGCGCCTGAGTAACAAGGTGGCCGTTGATTTTGGTGATGAGATTGCCGATGGGGCGGGCGCCGATACGGCAACCATCGATAGCACGGCCTCGGAAGTTTTCAACCCGAAAGACAGAAACGCTTATTTAAAAGTTATTCCGGCAACGCCGGAGGCCTTCGCTAATTCCGACCGAAAAATTATGGAGGCACTCTATAATATTGGCGTTATTTATAAAGACGGGCTCATGGATTATGAGAAGGCGGAAGAAGCTTTTGCTACCCTTTTCAACCGCTTTCCGAACACGGAAAAGAAGTTACCGGCTTATTTTTACCTCTACCGGATTTATACTGAGCAGGAAAACACCGTACAGGCCGAAAAATACAAAAACCTGATTACGTCCGGCTTCCCCGATTCGGATTATGCCAAAATTATCGCCGACCCCGAATATTACGACAAAATGGATTCGGTAAAGGGCCTGGAAGAAAAGGAATATGGGCGGGTCTACAGCGCCTGGCAGGCCGGGGATTTTGCCCAGGTTCTTAGTCTGTCGGATGCAGCCATGAAACGCATCACCAACGCCTCGCTTTTGCCACGTTTTGCCTATCTGCGGGCCATCGCCATCGGAAAGCTACAGGGCGATTCGGCCATGAAGCCGCCTTTGCAGGATATTGTCGCCCGCTATCCCGCCAGCCCCGTGACCCCTATGGCACAAGCGCTGCTGAACTACCTTATGAACGGTACCAGTGTGAGTCCTGACGCCCAGGAAAATCAAGCCGTTTCGGCCATCACTTCGCCCTATGTTTTCGATCCCCAGGGATTCCATTTTTATATTGCGGTTTTCGATGCGGTAAAAGTCAAGGTCAATGAGCTTAAATCGATGTTCTCCGATCATAACATGGCCATGTTTAAATTGGATAAACTAACGGTCAACAGCTTATATCTTAGTACAAGCCTGCAGATGATCACGGTAAATCGTTTCGATAACAAAGACAAAGCGCTGGATTATATGCAATCGTTGAAGAATAATCTGCCCCTGATGTCGAAACTGGGCACGGCGAATATGCAACATTTCGTGATTTCGGCCAGCAATTACACCACCTTCTACAAGTTGAAGGATGTTGCCCAATACCTCGATTTTTTTGAGAAGAATTACCTTGCACCGTAGAAACTGAGTTTGCGTTTTCGTTCTTCTTTACAGCACTTTTTGTAATGTGCTACCGCTTTCCGCTTAGGCTGCGTGCGTATTTTTTTCACCACGAGTTGGCTTATTATTCGTACAACAGACAGATCATCTGTCAGTTATCAATTTTATACATGCTTTTGTTTTTAAAATCAAAACAGTTTCTGAGTTTTTTCGTACATTCGGTGCGCTAAAATTCATAAAATTTCTATCATGGCGAAAAGTACTGAGTCTGAAGCCTCCGTTATCAATCTTATCGGAAACGGGACTTCCATTACGGGAGACATTCAGGCGAACGGGGATATGCGTATCGATGGAATCCTGAACGGATCCCTGAAGGTAAAAGGTAAGGTGGTGGTTGGCAACACCGGACATATCGATGGCGAGATTGTTTGTCAAAGTGCCGATTTTTCGGGCATTGTAAAGGGTAACATAACGGTTACGGACTTACTAATGATAAAGTCTACAGCTCAGGTTACCGGTGACCTTCGCATCGGCAAGTTGGCGATAGAACCGGGTGCACATTACAGTGGAAACTGTGTGATGCAGGATTCGGGCGCACGCTATACTACACCTCAGGCGGTGAATGAAGAAAAAGTTAAAGAAGCAACTTCCTGATTACGCCAAGTATACATCCATTGCTCTTTCCATGGCCGTTATCATTACGGCGGGAACGGTGGGCGGTGTGTTTTTGGATAAATGGGTACAGCCAGGATTTCCGGTATTTACGGTTGTGTTCTCTCTGGCTTCGGTGCTTCTGGCCATTTATCATGCGGTGCGTGATCTGATAAAATTCGGAAAGAAAAAATGAAAAAACTATTCCAGCGGTTTTTACTCCAAATTACGCTGCTGACCATGGCTCTGTATGCCTTGTGGGTTGGGGCCTTGCTGCTTCTGCCTTCAGTGTGGCTTTCACCGGCGATTCCGGTGATGATCCTTTTTTTCGCGCTGCTCACCGCCACCATTTATTATTTCATGCTGCAGTCCGCCACCAATCGTTTTCCACGCTTTGTCAATGGCTTTATGATTATGACCCTGGGAAAAATTCTCTTGTATTCCATCCTCATTGTTCTCTATATCGTGCTGAATCCGGCGGACAGTATGCCCTTCATCGTCGCCTTCTTTGCCTGTTATCTGGTGTTCACCGTATTTGAAATTACGGCTTTTCTGCGCGACATCCGGGAGATAAACCGCAAGTAAAGCGGTTTTCCGTAAAAAACTGCATTTTTCGTGTAAAAATTTTTTTAAAAGCATTTTTTGTTGTCGAATAATGTATAAATTCGCTTCGCATCAGGAAATTATTTAAAAACAACGGGAATGAGGCGATTTTACAGTAACAAGCGGATGTATACAAAACTGTTTCTGTTGGTATTGGCTGTTTTTTTTGCAGGCACAGCCTGTGCATCAACACCGGCCGATACGGAGGGAACGACGGAAGAAAAACCTTTCAATGCCGGCGAAATGATCATCGATCATATCGTTGATGCTCATGAATGGCACATTGCCACTACGGGCCACACCCACATCAGCATACCCTTACCGATAATCCTTATCGACAACGGGAAAGTGGAAATGTTTATGTCGAGCCGTTTTCATCACGGTGAAGCTTCTTACAAAGGGTATCGCTTGATGCCGGCCGGGGAGTACAAAGGCAAGATCGTGAAAGTGAAGGAGGATGGCCATACGGTGGACACCGAAGCGGGTTTGCCCCTGGACTTCTCCTTAACTAAAAACGTGGTTTCCATTTTTATTTCCTGTATCATTCTGTGCCTGGTCTTCATTTCTGTAGGCCGGCGCTACAAGAAAAGCGAAGGGGCCCCCAAAGGTCTGCAATCGCTGATGGAACCCTTGATTCTTTTTGTACGCAACGATGTTGTCCGCCCTGCCCTGGGCGAAAAAACAGATAAGTACCTGAACTACCTGCTCACGGTCTTTTTCTTCATCTTTTTCACGAACCTGCTGGGTGTCATCCCGTTTTTTCCGGGCGGCGCCAATGTTACGGGCAATATCGCGGTTACCCTGGTGCTCGCGGTCTTTACCTTTGTTATTACCAGTGTTAGCGCCAAGAAAAGCTATTGGGTACATATCGTGAACACACCCGGTGTTCCCTGGTGGTTAAAGATTCCACTGCCGCTGATGCCTATTGTAGAAATCATCGGTATCATTACAAAACCATTCGTCCTGATGGTCCGACTCTTCGCCAACATGATGGCCGGACATATCATTGCCCTTGGATTTATCAGCCTGATTTTTATTTTTGCCGCTATCAGCCCCTGGGGTGCCTCCATTTCGATCGTTTCGGTCTTGTTCTATGTATTCATGGGCATTCTTGAGTTGTTGGTCGCCTTTATTCAGGCCTTTGTTTTTACCCTCTTGTCCGCCCTGTATTTCGGGATGGCCGTCGAAGAACATCACGAACACGCCCCGCAGGCTGAGGCTTCACATTGAGTGTTTTTTTTACTACATCTATAAACCTAAATTTAATCGTATGTCAGTTTTATCAGTTATTTTGCAGGCAGCCCAGGCTGCGGCCGATTTCACCCCGATCGCGAAAATGGGTGCCGGCATCGGTGCCGGTATTGCCGTAGTGGGTGCGGGTCTGGGTATCGGTAACATTGGTAAAGGTGCCCTGGAATCGATCGCCCGTCAGCCCGAAGCTGTGGGTGACATCCGGACCAACATGATCATCGCTGCTGCCCTTATTGAAGGGGTTGCATTTTTTGCTATTGTGGTCTGTTTGATGGTCGTTTTCCAGTAAACTTTTCTCCTTTACACCCCGGCGATTGGCCAGGGTGTAAAGGTTTTTTTAAGGTAACTAAAGCTTAATTTTATATGGAACTCGTAACGCCAAATTTGGGGTTAATCTTCTGGATGACCCTTTCTTTCCTGATCCTGGTATGGATCCTTGGAAAATTTGCCTGGAAACCGGTAATGAAAGGACTTCAGGCTCGTGAGCAACGCATCGAAGACGCACTGACCCAGGCCGAAAAGGCCCGTGAAGAAATGAAACAACTGAAGTTTAGCAATGAGCAGTTGCTTAAAGAAGCGAAGGATCAGCGCGATGAAATTCTTCGGGAAGCCCGCAAAGTAAAGGAGTCCATTATCGAAGAGGCACGCGAAAAAGCCAATGCAGAAGCAAACCGCATCCTGGAAAACACACGGGAGAGCATCCATTTCGAAAAAATGGCCGCTATTACAGAGCTTAAAAATGAAATTGCGACGCTTTCGGTGGAAATCGCTGAAAAAGTGCTGGTTTCCGAATTGTCAGACAAGGGCAAGCAAAAGCAGTTGATTGACCGCTTGCTGGGGGATGTCAATTTTAATTAATCATCCGGAAAGATAAAGGTTTAGCTCATGAGACAGATTCGTTTAGCCACACGTTATGCCAAGGCCTTGTTTGATTTCACGGAAGAACAAAAGGTAAGGGAAGAGGTCTTTGCCGACATGCAGATGTTGGTGGAGGTATGCCGCACGAACCACGACTTTCAGGTGATGCTGCACAGCCCGGTAATCAAATCCGATAAGAAAATTAATGTGCTGAAAGCACTGTTTGAAAGCCGCTTCCACAACATTACCATGAAGTACCTCCAGTTAATTACCCGTAAGCGCCGGGAAAGCATTTTGGATGAAATTGCCCTGCAGTTTGTTATCCTCTACCGGATCTGGAAGAATATCAAAGTGGCAAGCCTGGAAACGGCCGTGGAAATTGATGAACTACAAAAACTTCGTTTTGTGGATTTGCTTAAGAAAGAGTATAACGCTGAAATTCAGCTTGAAACTATAGTAAAACCGCAATTATTAGGCGGCTTTGTGTTGTCGGTTGAAGGCCTTCAATATGATGCGTCTATCCAGAATAAAATCAAAAAGTTAACCCGTGAATTCGAGGTTAATATCTACAAGAAAAAACTGTAATGATATTTTAAAATATTCAAAAAGAAAAGTTTATGGCAGAAATTAAACCCGCAGAAGTCTCCGCTATTCTCCGCGAACAGCTGGCCGGATTGAAGTACGAAGCTGAACTGGAAGAGGTGGGTACCGTGTTACTTGTTGGAGACGGAATTGCCAGAGCCTATGGGCTGGCAAATGCTGAATCCGGCGAATTGGTTGTGTTCGAGAAGGCCGACGTGATGGGCATTGTATTGAACCTGGAGGAAGATAATGTCGGAATTGTGCTATTAGGCGATTCAAACCATATCCAGGAAGGCGACTCCGTGAAACGTACGGGGAAAATCGCTTCTTTACGTGTGGGCGAAGGTATGCTGGGTCGGGTTATCAACCCGCTGGGCATTCCGGTCGACGGTAAGGGTCTGATCAGCGGCGAAACCTACGAAATGCCGCTGGAACGGAAAGCCCCCGGCGTAATTTTCCGCCAGCCGGTGAAGGAACCGCTACAAACCGGTATCAAAGCAATCGACGCCATGATTCCCATCGGCCGCGGACAGCGCGAGCTTATTATCGGCGACCGCCAGACAGGGAAAACGGCCATTGCCATCGACACAATTATTAATCAAAAAGAATTTTATGAGCAGGGCAATCCAGTTTACTGCATTTATGTTGCGGTAGGTCAGAAGGGTAGCACTGTAGCTAATATTGTTAAAACCCTGGAAGATAAAGGCGCTATGCCCTACACTGTGGTGGTGACGGCCACGGCCTCGGATCCAGCGGCTATGCAGTTTTACGCTCCCTTTGCCGGCGCGGCGATCGGGGAATTCTTCCGCGATACGGGTCGCTCGGCCCTGGTGATTTACGACGACTTGTCGAAACAGGCAGTGGCTTACCGCGAAGTTTCCCTGCTGCTCCGCCGTCCTCCCGGCCGCGAAGCTTACCCGGGCGACGTTTTTTACCTGCACTCTCGTCTGCTCGAACGTGCCGCCCGCGTGATTACCTCCGATGAGATTGCTAAAAAAATGAACGATCTCCCGGAAACCATCCGGCCCCTTGTTAAAGGCGGCGGTTCGCTAACAGCTTTGCCCATTATTGAAACCCAGGCCGGCGACGTTTCCGCCTACATCCCTACCAACGTTATCTCCATTACCGATGGTCAGATCTTCCTGGAATCCACCCTGTTTAATTCAGGTATCCGCCCTGCTATCAATGTCGGAATCTCGGTGTCTCGCGTGGGCGGAAACGCCCAGATCAAAGCCATGAAGAAAATTGCCGGTACCTTAAAACTCGACCAGGCTCAGTTCCGTGAACTGGAAGCCTTCTCAAAGTTTGGCTCCGATCTCGATGCCGCAACACGCGCCGTATTGGATAAAGGTACCCGAAACGTGGAAATTCTGAAACAACCTCAGTATTCCCCCATGAGGGTGGAACACCAGATCGCCATTATTTACTGCGGTACAAAAGGTTTGCTGCAGAAAGTCCCCGTGAAACGCATCGTCGATTTTCAGGAAGCCTATCTGCATTACCTGGAAGAATATCATAAAGCGGAGCTTAATGTGTTAAAATCGGGACAGTTGACGGACGAAGTCATTGCTGTTTTGGATAAGACCGCCCGCGAAATGGTGACAAAATTCGAGAAATAGTTGGCTGTGAGATAGATTTTTATAGTTCTTATTAATTTTTTGTGCCATGGCAAGTTTAAAAGAGGTCCGGATTCGCATCAGCTCGGTAATGTCTACAAAGCAGATTACCAGTGCTATGAAGATGGTTTCTGCATCGAAGTTGCGACGGGCTCAAACGGCGATTATCAAGTTGAGACCCTATTCGAAAAAGCTGAACGAAATTCTCGCCAACCTGAAAAACAGTGTCGAAAATAGCGATGAGGCTATTTACTTTGCTAAGCGTAAGGAAAACAATGTTTTGTTGATCGTTTTGACGTCAAATCGAGGCTTGTGTGGTGCCTTTAATAGTAATACCATAAAATTGACATCCAGCCTTATAAGTGGTAAATATCGCGAACAGGCGCAAAACGGCAACCTTAGTCTCCTTTGTATTGGAAAGGTGGGGTACGATTATTTTAACCGACGAAAGGTCAAGATTGCAGGTAATTACAGTTCGATTTACGACGGGCTCACCTACGACAAAACAGTAGAGATTTCCACGCAGCTTATGAAGGATTTTGTGGCGGGTGTTTACGACCGGATTGAATTAGTCTACGGACAGTTTAAAAATGCAAGTACCCAGATTCTGGTTAATGAACAGTATCTCCCCATCGCAGCCTCCGATCGTAAGGAAACAAGCGCCCGGGCAGACTATATCTTTGAGCCGGGGAAGGTTGAAATCGTTAGTGAACTTATACCCAAGACTTTAAAGATTCAATTTTACAAGGCTATTCTCGATTCCTGGGCCTCTGAACATGGCGCACGCATGACGGCCATGCACAAAGCCACCGACAATGCGGATTCATTGCTTAAAGATTTAAAACTCACCTATAATAAAGCACGCCAGGCGAGCATTACCACCGAAATTTTGGAGATTATTTCGGGAGCCAATGCGTTGAAGGGATAACGTTTTATTAAACAACAGTTAAGGCCGGCAAATATTTATTGCCGGCCTTTTTTGCAACAGGTCAGGATGTTTCCGGAATCAATTTGGAAATAAGACGTTTTTGGCTGCTGGTTATCTGGCTTTATTGAGTTTATCAAGTTGAAAAGGGTGCATTCAATCGCATAAAGTATCCGATTTGCAGAATATAACTTATACAAAATGTTATAATTAATCAGCAAAGTTGATTAAGATCTTCAAGAATCCAAATTTTTCCATTTTAGCGGGAATGCTCTGTTAAATAGCTAGTAAATAATAAATTGAATAATCCGGCTATTGAATCTTCCTGATGAAGGCTTCAATTTCCTCGCTCGATTCAAATATTTCGCTGTTATGATTGAAGGGGGGGCTGACGCAATTTTGGGGACTAAGCATTTCGCCGTTTACAATTTTATCGCCGTATTCGGGCGTTGCCCGGAAATCCCCGCTTCCCCGAAAATTCAGAATAATTGCCTGTACACCGCGTAAAACGGCTATTTGGAGTCCCGTCTCTTCGCTTTCAAAAAAATCTTGTCGGTTAAGGCGCATCCGAACTTTTTTCCCGCGAAGCCAGCTTTCAGGGCAGTAGCCATTCCAAAATTGATCAACCTCCCATGTTTGGGGATCGTCTTGCGCTTTGACCTGTTCATTTCTTACTCGTTGGCAGGGATTTAGGGGTGAGGAGCATAGTTCGCCGATCCTGATATTAGCAAAATCCCCCAATCCGTCATCCTCAAACGCCCAATTCCTTTTCGTGCAATCTATACTTTTGTTCAGCCAATCAAATACCTCGCTATAATGATGGGCCAGTCTGGCTTTAATTAGATCACGGTAGGCGGGAATACACCGGACAAAATAGTACGTGAACCAAAGCGGATTTTTTTTGACCAGGTCGTCCAGAAACGCTTCAAAGTTGACGTATTCGTCATGTAATAATCCTTCTGATGTGACGCGCAGGGATCCGTCATCGTTTTGATATACCCAAACATCGAAACCGAAACTATCAAGGTAAACACTGCCTAGGAACTGCGCTATGGGATTTTCCGTGAAGGGCATACTGATTTTTTATGAGTATTTTTTTTCGTGGACTGATCAATCTTTTCGTGTCGCTGATCGCATTGGATTGATTTTCCGTTGCCGTTGCAAGAGCTGACCTGCCATCCGACTTTTTAGCGAGATCGGATGATCGTTGCAGTTTCAACGGGCAGCATTCGACTTCAAAAATACGAAAATTTGAATCACTTCAAAAATGGGCGCAATACGCTATTTTATGAACAATCTGGCGGACTTAAAAAGTTAAAAATCAGCGTAAAGCGGGTTTTGTGTAACAAAAGTTGATAAATGCTCGTAAAAAGTGGGTAAAAGTGGTAAAAAGTGTTTAAAATTCGTGTAATTTTACCGGCTTAAATGCACTATCATGAACCTCGTTGGTGAATTTCCGTGTGTAATCGACAGTAAAGGCCGTTTTCTTTTGCCCGCCGGGCTTAAGCGGCAACTGGCTGATACGGAAGCGATGCACTTTGTCATCAACCGGGGCTTCGAGCAATGCCTGAACCTTTATCCTTCAACGGAGTGGAAGAAAATCAGCGACGAGGTAAACCAGCTAAACATCTACGTTCGGAAGAACCGCGAGTTTGTCCGCTATTTCTATCGCGGCGCCACGGAAGTTTTCCCGGACAGTGCCTCGCGACTGTTGATTCCGCGACCGTTGCAGGACTATGCGGGGATTAGCAAAAACGTGATTTTGTTTGCGTATGCCAACCGTATAGAGCTTTGGGATCAGCAGCGGTACGAAGGATTGTTGGGGAAGGAACCCGACAATTTCGCCGTGCTTGCCGAAGAGGTGATGAGCAGAAAAGACGGCACGAATGACGCAGAACCACTACCATAAGCCTGTACTACTGAAGGAAAGCGTGGACGGACTGGCCATCAAGCCCGGGGGGACCTATGTAGATGTCACCTACGGCGGGGGCGGCCATTCGGCCGAGATTCTTCGCCGCTTGGGCAGCAAGGGCCGCCTGGTGGCGTTCGACCGTGACGCGGATGCGCTACCCAACGCGAGTCAGGATCCGCGTTTCCTGCTGCTGCATCACAATTTCCGTTACCTGTTCAGTTTTTTGCGGTATTATAATTTCCTGCCGGTGGATGGTATTCTGGCCGATCTCGGCATTTCATCGCACCAAATTGATCTTCCCACCCGCGGTTTTTCAACTCGTTACGATGCGCCGCTGGATATGCGGATGGATCAGCGAATGAAAGAAACCGCGGCGTCGCTGTTGAACACCCTGGCAAAAGATGAGCTTGTCAGGATACTGCGCACCTATGGCGAACTTGATCGCGCCGGGCGGATCGCGGATGAGCTGCTGAATTTTCGCAAGCAGACCCCCTTTGCTACCACTGGTGATTTGGTTCGTGCCCTTGAACCGCTAACCCCCCGCGAGGGCGGATTTAAGTTCCAGGCACAGGTTTTCCAATCGCTGCGCATCCATCTCAACGATGAGTTAGCGGCCCTGCGGAACTTTCTGCCGGGGGCCATTCAGGCCCTGAAACCGGGTGGACGCCTGGTGATCATCTCCTACCATTCGCTGGAAGACCGCCTGGTCAAAAACTTCATGAAAACAGGCAACGTGGAGGGAACGGAGGATAAAGATCCGATTTTCGGCGGAAAAAAATGTCCGCTGAAAAGTATTAGCAAGGGCGCTGTTTTAGCCCCCGAAGAAGAAATCAACGAAAACAACCGCGCACGCAGTGCCCGCTTACGCATAGCCGAAAAAGTCTGATGCCGACCAATGAATTTAAAAAGCCGGAAGCCCCGGTCAAGCCGAAGAAAATCCGTCGCCGGAAACCCGCACGTCAGCGCGAGGAATCGCAGGTAGGGCGTGTTTTCAGAAGCCTTCTCGACGGCTCTATTCTGACCCGCGAGCAGGTGGTGAAGCTGCTGCCCTTTATCCTGTTTCTCGCACTGCTGGGCGTATTGTACATCGCAAATGCTTACTACGCTGAGAAAACCGTGCGCCAGACGAACAAAACCATGAAAGAAATCAAGGAACTCGAAAATGGATTTCTTTCGTCCAAGTCGGAGCTGATGATGGTCAGCAAGCAATCGGAAGTGGCCCGTATGCTTGATAGCACCGGCGTGCGTGAATCCCTGGTGCCACCCCGGAAAGTATTTGTTAAAACATTGAGCCCAACCAAATGAGCGACCCGAGAAAAACCATACTGATGAGAGCCTACCTGCTGTACGTGGGTGTGCTGATCTTCGCTGTGGTGATCGTCGGTCGCATCATCTTTCTGCAGTGGGGCCAGGACGGCCATTGGAAAAAGATGGCTTCCCAAATGGTGTATAAATACGAGAACATCGAGGCCCACCGTGGCAATATATATTCTGATGATGAGAGTTTGCTGGCGACCAGCGTGCAGATTTACGATATCGGGATGGATGTTAATCCCAAGGTGGTACACGATAGTATATTCTTTAGTGAGTTGGATTCGCTTAGTACATGTCTGGCGAAGCTCTTCGGAAAGGAAAAATCTCATTACCTCAACAAGCTCAGCGCCAAACGCCGGAATTTTGCACAAACGCATTCCGGCTATGTGTTGCTCGAAAAAAACATCTCCTACAATCAGCTCAAGAAAGTACAGCAGTTCCCCATCTTTCGCCGGGGACGCTACAAGGGGGGCTTGGTGGTCAGCGAGCGGGAGGTCCGGGAATGCCCCTACAAATCGCTGGCTCGCCGCACCATTGGGTATGTGCAGTTGGCCGTCTACGATGTTTCGATTAACCTTTCCAGGTCGAACATCCCGGAGCAGGAATTCACGAAGTATGCAGACACCCTGGCTTTGTGTATGTACAACCTTTTTCACGACGGATACTCAAAAGAGAAGTACAAGACCCTGATTGAAGAAAGTTACCGCCAGCACCGGGTCATCAAGAAGCGGGTCGACAGCCGTCAGTTGAAGCGGCTTAACCGCTTTCCGATGTTGAATGGACTCGATGAAGGCAGTGGGTTCAAAACCAGGAAAATCAAGGACGAGTACCTCGTGGGCCTGGAAGGTGCCTACAACGAACAGCTCAGCGGACGTGACGGTACGCGCATTATGAAAAAGCTGGGCGCCGGCACCTACAAGGAAGTCACCGATGCGAACCTGGTGGAACCGGTAAATGGTTATGATATCTATACCTCGCTGGATATTAATCTTCAGGATGTGGCCGAAAACGCCTTGCGCAAATGCCTGGA
The DNA here is from genome assembly GCA_964585485.1 of uncultured Bacteroidales bacterium. Classification (GTDB taxonomy): domain Bacteria; phylum Bacteroidota; class Bacteroidia; order Bacteroidales; family CAIWKO01; genus CALGYY01. Next base: position 5,489 of record CAZPDS010000018.1, on the reverse strand, counting down.
TTCAAACCGTGCGCAGTGGGGTTGCGTCGTGTTGATGGAGGTGAAGACGGGCCTGGTAAAAGCCATCGTGAACCTTACCCGCGATACGGGAAACCGCTATTACGAGATGCGGAATTACGCTATTGGCGAACCTATTGAACCCGGATCCACCTTTAAACTGGCGTCGGTGATGGCTACACTGGAGGAGGGAAAATTTGATACGGCTTCCCGCGTACCTACCGGGACGGGTGTTGTGGGAAGACGCAAGATCGAAGACTCGTACCCGCCCGGTTACGGGGTCGTAAGTTTGGCCAAAGCTTTCGAGAAATCCTCCAACCTTGGAATTTCCTATGTGACGTACAATAGTTTCCGCTCCCAGGTTGATAAGTACAAGGCTTATCTTACGCGCATGGGCATTACGGCGCCCCTGGGCATCGAAATTTCCGGAGAGGTGGACCCTTCCATGCCGATCAATATTTCCGATATGGAAACCATTCCTTACGGATACGTCGTAAAAATGACACCGCTTCAGATTCTGGCTTTCTACAATGCGGTGGCCAACGATGGGGTGTACATCAAGCCGCGCTTTGTGAAAGGAATCGGCCGCGCAGGAAAAATGGCGCAGGCTTCCCAGGTGAAAGTGCTGCACGAAAAAATATGCTCCGACGCTACGCTCAAACAAGTCCGCAGCTTGCTGGAGGGTGTGGTCATTCGCGGAACGGCCCACAACATCCGCAACTCGGTATACCCGATTGCCGGCAAAACGGGCACGGCACGCATCTTCGAGAACGGAGAATACATCATGCGCTATGTGGCTTCCTTTGTGGGTTATTTCCCGGCCGACAAACCGGAGTATTCCTGCATCGTTGTTGTGCACAGGGCCAGCGGTTCCGAATATACCGGCAGCCAGATCGCAGCCCCGGTCTTTAAAGAAATTTCAGATAAAGTATTTGCTACTCGGCTCGATTTGCGGGCCACCAAACAAAATATGTCGGTGGTCCGTCCGGCGCCGCAGGCTTATATCGCCCGTCAGCAGGAGCTTTCGATGGTATATTCCGGACTGGGTTACCCGGTTTACCCCGGAGGAGAGAGCTACACCTGGGTCAGGCCAGAGACACGCCTGAACGGGGTTCTGTTACGCCCCACTACCTCGGTAGCCGGGAAAGTGCCGGATGTGCGCGGTATGGGGGCCCGCGATGCAGTTTACTTCTTAGAGAAAAACGGACTTAAGGTGACGATCAAAGGAAAGGGCAGCGTGGTACGTCAATCCCTGGCTCCGGGTACTAACCTGAGAGCAGGAAGCAATATAACACTGGAGCTGGAAATGTAAAGAAAAATGAAAAAGCTAATTGATCTCATAGTTTCATTAGACGTGTTGGAGACGCAGGGCGACTTGCAGCAAGCCTGCCTTCGTGTAACGGCCGATTCTTCACAGGTGCAGCCGGGTACGCTCTTTGTGGCCGTGAAAGGCACGCGGGTGGATGGTCACTCCTTTATTCCGCAGGCCGTGCAACAGGGGGCCGTGGCGGTGCTGGTAGAATCGATTCCTTCGAATCTGCCGGCGGACGTAGCCTGCATCCGTGTTGCTCATTCCGCGCAGGCGCTGGGGATTCTCGCTTCGGCCTTTTATGACCACCCCTCTGCCAGCATGAAGCTCGTTGGCGTAACCGGCACCAATGGTAAAACGACGATTGCTTCGCTGCTCTTCAACCTGCACCGGGCCTGTGGCTATAAAGCGGGTCTTTTTTCCACGGTCTGCAACCGTATCAACGACGAGGTGCTCCCCAGTACCCACACAACGCCCGATCCCGTGAAACTCAACGAGATCATGGCCCAAATGGTGGCACAGGGGTGCACGCATTGCTTTATGGAAGTGAGTTCGCACAGTGTGGTGCAACAGCGTATCGCGGGCTTAACCTTCAGCGGGGGCATTTTCACCAACCTGACGCGCGATCATCTGGATTATCATAAAACCGTGGCTGAATACCTGAAGGCCAAAAAGAGCTTTTTTGATGCCTTGACGGATGCAGCTTTTGCCCTTACCAATCTTGACGACCGCAACGGACGGGTCATGGTGCAGAATACCCTGGCAAAGGTGCATACATACAGCACAACGGCCCTGGCCGATTTTCATGGTCAGATCCTGGAAAATCAGTTGAATGGTATGCTGATGAAGGTGAATGGAACCGAAGCCTGGTTCCGCCTTTCGGGAAGTTTCAATGCATCCAATCTGCTGGCAATCTATGGGGCGGCTTGCCTCCTGGGGATGGATCCCATGGAAGCGCTGACCGCGCTGAGTGCCCTGGAAGCGGTGGAGGGCCGCTTTGAATGCATCCGCAGTCAGGGTGGTATTACCGCTATCGTAGATTATGCGCATACCCCCGATGCCTTGCAAAATGTGCTGAAGACGCTTCAATCGGTGAATGCAGGCAAAGGCCGCATCATCACCGTTGTTGGAGCGGGCGGCGACCGCGATCCCGGCAAGCGTCCCATGATGGCGCGCATAGCGTGTGAACTTAGCGATCAGGTCATCCTGACCTCCGATAATCCACGCTCCGAAGATCCCGAAGCTATTCTCGCCGAAATGAAGACGGGCATTGAGCCGGCCTCCTTGCGAAAAGTACTTTTTATTACCGACCGCCGGGAAGCGATTCGGACCGCCTGCGCTCTCGCCGCCGATGGTGACGCGGTGCTGGTGGCCGGGAAGGGGCATGAAAAATACCAGGAAATTAAAGGTGTGAAATATCCTTTTGACGATAAGGAAATCCTGAAGGAAGTCCTGCAGTCAGAAAAAAAATAAACAGAGTATGCTGTACTATTTGTTTGACTACCTCGATAAAACGTTCAATTTCCCCGGTGCCGGAATGTTTCAGTACATCCTTTTCCGGGGTCCCATGGCCATTATCACCTCCCTGCTGATTTCCCTGGTCTTCGGCCACCGCCTGATCGAAGCCCTGCGCAAAAAGCAGGTCGGCGAAACGGTGCGCGATCTTGGACTGCAAGGGCAGATTGAAAAACAGGGCACCCCAACCATGGGCGGGCTCATCATTATTGCGGCTATCATAGTGCCCACGCTGCTCTTTGCCAAACTCGACAATATATACATCATTCTGATGCTGATCACGACCTTATGGCTTGGCACCATCGGCTTTTTGGATGACTACATCAAAGTGTTTAAAAAGAACAAAAAGGGCCTGGCGGGCAAGTTTAAAATTTTGGCGCAGGTGGTGCTGGGCCTCGTGGTGGCCAGCGTGATGTACTTTAATGACGATGTGGTAATCCGCGAACGCGATCGTTCTGAAACCCTGGTTTCAACGCAGGATATGTTTCGTATTGAAAACTATAATGATACACCCGAACTCTTCTCCCCCAAGTCGGTGAAGTCCACCAAAACCACCATTCCTTTCGTCAAAAACAATGAATTCGATTATTCCTGGCTGATCTCCTGGATGGGCGAAGGGGCATCCTCCTATGTGTTTATCGTTTTCGCCCTGGTGATCATCTTTATCATCACGGCTGTTTCCAACGGGGCGAATCTAACCGATGGCCTCGACGGTTTAGCCACGTCGACTTCGGCGCTGATGGCCGTAACCTTGGCGGGATTGGCCTACGTGTCGGGCAACATGGTTTTTGCAAAGTATTTGAATATTATGTACATCCCGGGCACGGGCGAACTGGTGGTCTTTATCCTCGCCTTTGTTGGAGCCTGCATCGGCTTTCTCTGGTACAACAGTTACCCTGCTCAGGTCTTTATGGGCGATACCGGCAGCCTTACCATTGGCGGCATCATTGCCGTATTCGCTATCATCATTCGCAAGGAACTATTGATTCCGTTGCTGTGTGGTATTTTTCTGGTGCAAAGCCTGTCGGTGCTGATGCAGGTGGGCTTTTTCAAATTCACGAAATGGCGCACCGGGACCGGAAAACGCATCTTTCTCATGGCACCCTTGCATCATCATTACCAGAAAAAGGGCTATCACGAGGCCAAAATCGTGATGCGCTTCTTCATCATCGGCATACTGCTGTCGGTGCTCACCATCATAACCCTCAAAATCCGATAATAATAACATACAAAAATATGAGTATCGAAACCTTAGCGCTTCAAAACCGGCGATTCGCCTCCATGGCCGCCAATGTCCCTAATCGGTCCTGGGAGCTGACTGACGACGATGTCCGGCAGTCAATGTCCGATTTCCAGGGCGTGGAACACCGCCTCGAATTCGTGGCCCGGGTGCATGGCGTTGACTTCATCAACGACTCGAAAGCCACCAATGTCAATGCTGCCTGGTACGCGCTGGAAAGCATGTTTCATCCCGTAATCTGGATCGTGGGCGGACAGGATAAGGGAAATGATTATTCCGTGCTGTTGCCGATGGTGAAGGAAAAGGTAAAAGCGATTGTGTGCATGGGGACCGATGTGCGGAAGATTCACAAGGCGTTTGCTTCCTCGGTGGATCTTCTGATTGATACCCAAAGTGCCACGGAAGCGGTTATCGAGGCCTACAAGCTGGCCCAGCCCGGAGACGTGGTTTTACTTTCGCCTTCATGCGCCAGTTTCGATCTTTTTCAGAATTACGAAGAACGCGGCAATCAGTTTAAGCGGGCTGTATTTGATTTGTAAACCTAAAAACTAAACATGTTCAGGTTTTATAATAATTTAAAAGGGGATAAGGTAATCTGGGCGGTGGTCTTTATGCTGTCCGTGGTTTCTGTATTGTCGGTCTACAGTTCTACCGGCTTGCTGGCCTACCTCGAGCAGGGGGGCAATACGGAATATTATCTCCTGAAACACCTGGCCATCATGTTACTGGGGTGGGGTTTGATCTATATTTCCCACCTGGTGAAGTATACCTATTATTCGCGTTTATCCACCCTGGCGCTTTACACAGCGATTCCCTTGCTGGTTCTTACGATGATTATCGGCACCTCCCGCAACGAAGCGGCGCGTTGGCTGAGCATTCCAATTATCAATATCGATTTCCAAACCTCCGATTTTGCCAAGCTGGCCCTGATCATGTATGTGGCGCGTATGCTTTCGCGGAAACAGGAACAAATCAAGGATTTCAAGTCGGCCTTTGTTCCGATCATGCTGCCCATCATCATTGTTTGTGGTCTGATTATGCCGTCTAACCTTTCCACGGCCATGATTCTTTTTGCCACCTGCCTGGCCCTGATGTTTGTGGGTCGTATGAACTTGAAATATGTCGGGTCGCTGATTGCGATCGGCTTGGTCGGACTCACGCTGATCGTTGTTATATTGGCCAATTCCGGTGATGGGGGCCGTGTGGGTACCTGGAAAAATCGTGCACTTACGTTTGTGGGCATGAAAGAAAATCCAGACCTTACCTTCCAGTCGGATCAGGCCAAAATTGCGGTGGCCACCGGGGGTGTTTTTGGAAAACTGCCAGGTAACAGCACCCAACGAAACATACTGCCCCAGGCCTATTCAGACTTTATTTACGCCATTATTATTGAAGAATACGGGATGATAGGAGGGGTCTTTATTTTGT
>CAZPDS010000017.1:25702-39963 GCA_964585485.1 uncultured Bacteroidales bacterium | reverse complement strand
TATGTGTCAGTGAAAAAACCGCAAACGGGATTCATCTACGAACTTAAAGTTGCCATAAACGGGAAAGCAGAATGCACGGCGTCGGATGTCATTCCGCAGAAAATCATGATCTTGTCGGCCCAATACCGTGACTCAGCCGTATATGATGTGGATGGATACAATGCGGAAGTATCGGTTTCTTTCGCTGATATGGTAAATCAAAAAAACTATTACGAATTGTTTTTGAACCAGGTGTATTACGATACAGAGGGCGAGCTTATCTGTGAGCCGATCGCTTGCCCGGGTGAAAAAATTACCGATAATGTTTTGAAAAACGAAGGCCTGCTGGATTATTCTCCCGCAACGTTTGTGTTTTCTGATGAACTGATCAACGGGGCGACGCATGAGATAAAACTATATTTCAAAAGGCGGGATGTTACAGGTCCTTCAAAGATGGTGGTCGTGCTTCGATCGATTTCCGAAAGTATGTACAACTATCAAAAAAAATGGACCCTTCACCTGAATAATCAGCAAAGTAACCTTTGGAATGGCGCAGGAAATCCTGTACCAATGTATTCGAACATTGCCAATGGCTATGGGATTTTTGCCGGCTATTCCGTCGATACAGATACCCTCGAAATGCCTTGATATGCGAAAACTGCTGTTGATATTTCTTTTGCTGGTGCTTTTTCGTACGCCCGGATATGCACAAAATGCTACCCTCCGTGGTTTTATTACCGATAGTGCAAGCGGTGAAGTTCTTATTGGGGCGACGGTTTATGAATCCAATTTGCAGAAGGGGGCGGTGAGCAATAATTATGGCTTCTACAGTATTACGCTACCGGTGCCGGATTCAATACTAATAACAGTGCGCTATATAGGTTATGTTTGCGAAAGTTACCGGATCGTTTTCACCGGGGACACCACCCTGAATTTTGCGCTTCATTCGGGTGTGCATTTATCGGGAATCATCGTTAAAAGCAATGCTGTGCCTATTGAACAACGGAATGAAATGGGCGTTGCATCCATCCCCATAAATCAGGTTAAGGCTTTGCCGGCATTAGGTGGCGAAACCGATCTGATGAAATCATTGCAACTGATGCCGGGCATAAAATCAGGAAACGAAGGCAGCAGCGGATTGTACGTCCGTGGCGGCAGTCCCGATCAGAATTTAATGCTGCTGGATGATGCCCCGCTATATTACGTAAATCATCTTGGTGGATTTGTTTCTATTTTCAATAGTGATGCCATCAACCAGGTAAAGCTCATCCGTGGCGGTTTCCCGTCTCGATATGGAAGCCGGTTATCGTCTATCGTGGATGTCCGGATGAAAGAAGGCGATATGAATAAAGTGCATGCCAATGGCATGCTTGGATTCCTATCTTCAAAACTTTCACTGGAGGGACCCATTAAAAAGAATGTCGCATCATTTATTGTCTCGTTCCGGCGCACCCTGTTTGATTTGATTACCCGACCTTTGAGTAAACAGGTGCTCGACGGTGTGGGTGTTGGGTATAATTTTTACGATGTAAATGCAAAGATTAATCACCGCTTAAATCGTAACAATCAGTTCTTTTATAGCTTCTATATGGGGGATGATAAAATCCTGTCACACCTCAAAAAGAAAGGAAACGAACACCTTAAAATCAATAATGATATTAAATGGGGAAATATGCTGGGGGCTTTTCGCTGGAATCATATATGGCGCAAAAATTTATTCAGCAACATTACCTGTACCTACACGAAATACAAATACAGGGTCGACCAGTCTTCTTCTGAAACCACCGGTGACGATGAAGAATTTATCGCCAGTAATAAATTCTATTCGGGCATCTATGACCTTGGGGCGAAAGCGGACTTTGAGTATTACCTGCGTCCGGAGCATTCGCTGCGCTTTGGAACCAATGTCATTTATCACACCTTTAAACCCGGCGCCACATCGTATTATCAAAACAGTAATAATGCAATGCCTGTCGACTCAGCATTCAATAACATTACCCTTAATGCGTGGGAAAGTGCCCTGTATGGCGAGTATGAATGGAATCCGGGAAAATTTCAACTGAATGCGGGAATCCGGGTTTCCGATTACTGTGTCAGCAATCGGCATTTTTGGTCTGTTGAGCCGCGGGTTCTGCTGAATATTATGCTCGGCAAAACCATCTCGTTAAAGGCCTCGTATGCATCAATGCAGCAAAATATTCATTTGTTGACCAGTTACAACCCGGGACTGCCCACGGATTTGTGGGTTCCGGCCACTACAGCCGTGAAACCAGCGCAATCGAAATCTGTATCGCTTGGGTTGTTTTGCTCCGTAAATAAAAACAGAATTGAATTCAGTCTGGAAGGGTATTACAAAGCGCTTACGCATCTGATCACTTACAAAGAAGGAGCTTCTTTTATAGGAGGTACCTCGGCCTGGGAAAGCAAAATTGAAACGGGTGGTCATGGAACTTCTTATGGTCTGGAATGCCTGGCTCAAAAGAAAGAAGGCCGTACTACTGGATGGATTGGGTATACGCTATCGCGAAGCACACGGCATTTCGAGAATCTGAACGGGGGAAAGCCGTTCAATTACACCTATGACCGGCGACATGAATTTAGCATTGCTTTTATGCATAAGTTCAGCGATCGGATTGATGTTTCCGCCAGTTGGATATTTTCGACCGGAAATGCCATTACACTGGCGACGGAGAAATACTATGTCAGTGACGGGATGGGCGGTATGCAGTCGATTCAGGTTTACGACGGTATCAATACCTTTCGTATGCGAAGCTTTCACAAACTGGATATCGGGGTGAATTTCCGTAAAGTGAAAAAATGGGGTGAGCGAGTTTGGAGTATCAGTATTTACAATGTCTATAACCGGAAGAATCCTTTTTATTATTATTACGATAATATTACGGTGGGTGAATGGCAGAATAACAACTACGTTGAAACTACCAGGACTGCACTAATGCAGCAAAGCCTCTTTCCGATTATTCCATCACTTAGTTACAGTTTGAAATTTTGAATGCGGGACTTATTATCACAGATTGGCTGATACGCCTATTATTACAAAGCGTTCACCCTTTGAATGCTCATAATTGTTTGCATATTTCATAGTAATGCGTCACGCCATCCCCTGTATTGAATTATAGCCTTCTACGGGTGTCGGAGGCGCTCCCTTTGGGTGGAAATAATGTATCCCGCGGAATGCCTCGCGCACGGTGAATGTTTGTTTCCTGCAACCAGAAGTATGCGCTGGAAGGCAGGATGCTTTCGACCTCTATCCCCGGCCCTTTCTCCCGCGGGAGAAAGGGTGCCCACTGAGTTGATTTTGGTGGGTATATTATTCGGCTACGTACTTGTCGTTGTAAGCTGCCATTGCAAGGCAAGCTCCCAATCGCCCTCACAGCCCTCATCCCGGCCTTACCCCATTCGGGGGAAGGTGACTGGACGCGAACCATTTGTGGGTTGTAGTATCCGACAGTGGTTCCATAATATCGTGCCGGCAAGCCCGATGCGTTATTTTCTTTTAATGTTACTTTTTGCTTTTTCCCCGCGCTGCCCCGCGGTTTTGACGGACCCCGCGCACACGCTATACGCAAGCCGTTTTGCACCCCGTATCTTGTGCCGGAAAGCAGAATGTTGGCGAAGCGGGCACCCTTCCCCCGGATGGGGGAAGGGCTGGGGATGGGGGCGGATAGTGCCGGAAGGCAGAATGTATCGAATATGCCTAATTATTAACTATTAATTCTTAATTTTTAATTCCCCGAAGGGCCGGGGATAGGGGCTGATTCACCAAAATTCCAGGCGGATTCTCAGACTTTGTGTAAATTTGTTTACCAATCAAACCGCCATGCCCCGAAAAGTTATCCGGAAGCCCGCCACTACAACGGCAACCGCAACGAAGAAAAATACGCAACGCCCTTCATCCCGGCCGCCGCAAACCACCGTGCCCGGAAAAAAATCAGGCCGGCCGGCTATCTACCTCGCGGCCGTTTTACTCATTACGCTGGTGCTGTACATCCCGTCGCTATTCAATGATTTTATTGTGAACTGGGACGATGGCGGCTATATTCACGAACATGAGCTGGTCCACGAACTGAGCGCGGAAAATATGGCCACCATCTTTAACCCCGCAACCTTCTACAAAGGAAATTATCATCCGCTTACGACCTTCTTCTATGCCGTGGAATACGCCCTGGTGGGGGAGAACGCTTTCCTCTATCACCTCAATAACCTGATCTTTCATCTGCTGAATGTATTGTTGGTCTTTGTGCTGATCCGGCGCTTGTCGGGCCGCGTGGAGCTGGCTGCCTTCGTCGCCCTGTTCTTTGGTATCCATCCCATGCACGTCGAAAGTGTGGCGTGGATCAGCGAACGCAAGGATGTGCTGTATACTTTTTTTCTATTGCTGGCCTCACTGAGTTACCTGGAGTACCTGCAAAAGGGCGCGCACAGGATGCGGGCCTACGGACTGGCAATGCTGTGGTTTTTTCTGTCCTTACTTTCGAAATCCGCGGCCGTGGCCTTCCCTGGTGTACTGGTGCTGTATGATTTTCTGCTCAGGCGGAAAATCGACGCGAAATGGATCCTCGATAAACTTCCGTTTGTTGCGCTCTCAACGATCTTCGGTGTCCTTGCTGTTTTATCCCAGGGCGATCAGGGTGCCATACAGGACCTTGGTCCGCTGTACTCGCCCCTTGAACGTGTGTTCCTGGTATGTCATAACATTGTGATGTACATCTATAAACTTTTTGTGCCCACGGACCTGGCGTGTATGTATCCCTATCCCCCGCGGGTGAACGGACATATCCCAGTGATGTTTTTTATCTCCGGTGGGCTCGTACTGCTCCTTACCGCGGCAATCTTGCTTAGCCTGAAAAAGGGCCGCCAGTACCTCTTTGGTTACCTGTTCTTCCTGGTCACCATCGTACTGGTCTTGCAGGCCTTGCCCGTCGGCGGTGCTATTATGGCGGAGCGCTATACGTATGTGCCCTACATTGGCCTGTTTTTCATGCTGGGCTGGATGTACACGGATGTATGGCACACGGTGAAAGCGGGCTGGAAAAAGGCTCGACCCTTCCTGCATCTTCTGGTAGCCCTTTTCGCCATCTTTTGCTTTACGCTGTCGTGGCAGCGTATTCGTGACTGGAAAAACGGGGAGGTGCTGTTCACGTCCCTGGTTAAAACGTTCCCCGATCTGCCCTTTGGTTACAACAACCGCGGTTATCTCTATTACCACTGGCTGAAGAACAACGCGAAATCGGAGGCGGATTTCACCCATGCCATCACCCTGGATTCGACCTACTACCAGGCGCTGAGCAACCGGGGCGTTTTGTACTACAATACCCAGCGGTACGAAGAGGCCATCCGGGATTTCACCCGGGCCTTACGCTACAAGGCCGACGAGCACGGCTCGCTGATTGGTCGTGCCAATACCTACAGCACGATATTCAGGTATGCGGAAGCGCTGCCGGATTATCATCAATACCTGCAGCTCAAGCCGGATGACACGAAAGCCTGGATGTGGCGCGGGATCGCTTATTTCAATACACAGAAAACTGATCTGGCCATGGCGGATTTTGAGCGGTCGGAAGGATTGGAGGCCAATCTGAAAGAGGAAGAGAAACAGGCCTTCCGGGCGGAAATTCTCTACTGGAAAAGCCTGGTGCTGATTCGCCGTGAAGAGTACGCGCCGGCGCTGGCCCTGCTGAATCAATCCGCTGATCTCAACCCGAACCGCTATGAAACCTTCAGTTGGCGCGGTATTGCTAACTATCGTATGAGGAACTTCGCGGCTGCAGTGGCGGACTATTCGCGGGCTGTTACGCTGAATCCCAACGATGCCGCCGCTTTCATGAACCGCGGCGTGGCCTACTATGAAATGGGGGAGTATAAGAAATCCTTTGAAGACCTGAATACTGCAGGACGCATGAAATATCCACTCGACCGGCCATTCTTTATGAAGGTGATGAAGGCCGCCGGGTATTGATTTTTTTTGGCTTTGCATACTTTTTCCGGCGAGGACGAAGTTTATCACTGGTAAGACCTGTTCTATCAACCATTATTGCTTTAGCACAACGCAGTTGCAGCCTGCGTTCTCCACTTTTTCCTGTCTTTCTGTTTACTAAATTTCCGTGAAGTGAAAAAACTCCTACCCGTTTTTTTATTCCATTTTGTCGAATCCTTTAAATCAAAACAAAATGAAAACACTCACGGGATTACTGGCTACCATCATGATGGTGGGTCTGTGGGCCGGACATAACCTGGCTCAAACTTCGGTGTCGTCCAATGGAACCTTGCTTGTGCTTATTAAAGGCATACAAGGTCAGGATGGTGAATTAATGGTTGCGTTGTATAGTGACAAACAAGCCTTCATGGTAGGCGAACCTTTGCGGGGCGCACGCGAAAGTATTAGTGGAAGCGCTGTTCTGGTAAGGTTTGAGAAAGTCCCCTATGGAAATTATGCGGTTGCCGTTCTCCAGGATCTTAATGACAATAGTCGTATGGATCGCAATCTGCTGGGTATTCCGACGGAGGGCTATGGATTTTCCAACAATGCCAACGGCCGCTGCGGTCCGCCCACGTTTGATCAGGCTGGTTTTGTATTTTGCGAAAAGGTTCAATCGAAAATCATCGATGTTAAGTATGGCATTCCCTGATGCCGTATCTTTGTGAATTGAATCAGGGTAGTACAATGGATTTTCAACTTACATCGGATTTTTTTCCCACGGGCGATCAGCCCCAGGCCATACAGCAACTTGCCGACGGCTTGCGGCGCGGCGATTTTGCGCAAATTCTGCTGGGCGTAACAGGCTCCGGGAAGACCTTTACCATTGCTAATGTTATTCAGGAAATCCAGCGCCCGACGCTCGTGTTGTCGCACAACAAAACCCTGGCGGCCCAGTTGTACGCGGAGTTCAAGCAATTCTTTCCCCATAACGCGGTGGAGTATTTTGTTTCGTACTACGATTATTATCAGCCGGAAGCTTTCCTTCCGGTCACTAACACCTACATTGAAAAAGACCTGGCGATCAATGATGAGCTGGAGAAGCTGAGGCTCAGTGCAAGCTCGACCCTAATGTCGGGCCGCAATGATGTGATTGTGATCTCGTCGGTTTCATGCCTTTACGGGATAGGTAACCCGGATGATTTTGAAGAAAATGTCATCGCTTTGCACAAAGGAGATCAGGTCGACCGTAGTAAGCTGCTGGTGGCGCTGGTCAACAATATGTACTCCCGCTCCGAGTACGACATCGGCCGCTCGCAGTTCCGGGTGCGGGGAGATGCATTGGATATCTTCCCTGCCTACGGGGATTTGTGTTACCGCCTGTCATTTTTTGATGACGAGATTGAATCCATTGATACGATCGACCCGGTCAGCGGACGAAAGCTGGATGCTTTTGATCATTTGAATATTTACCCGGCGAATATGTTCATTACGTCACAAAATAGCATGAAACGAGCGCTGGATGAGATCCAACATGATATGTTTGCGCAGACTAATTATTTTCAGGAAAATGGAAAAATTCTGGAGGCGAAGCGCCTTGAGGATCGTGTTACGTATGACCTGGAGATGATGAAGGAACTGGGCTATTGCAGCGGCATCGAGAACTATTCGCGCTATTTCGACCGCCGGAAGCCCGGCACCCGGCCGTTTTGTCTGTTGGATTATTTCCCCGATGATTACCTGCTGGTCATCGACGAAAGTCACGTAACTATTCCGCAGGTGCATGCGATGTATGGGGGCGACCGTTCGCGCAAGCAGGTGCTCGTTGAGCATGGTTTCCGCTTGCCTTCGGCCATGGACAACCGTCCGCTGAAATTTGAAGAATTTGAAAGCCTGCTGAACCAGGTGATTTTTGTCAGCGCGACCCCTGCGGATTATGAGCTGGCGCTGGCCGAAGGCATTGTGGTGGAGCAGGTGGTGCGGCCCACGGGTCTGCTGGATCCGGTGATCGTGGTGAAGCCGGCCCTGAACCAGGTGGATGATTTAATGGAAGAGGTACGCCAACGCATTGAAGTGCAGGAGCGGGTATTGGTCACCACGCTGACCAAGCGCATGGCCGAGGAGCTGAGCAAGTACATGGCAAAGCTGGGTATCCGCTGCCGCTACATACACTCGGAGGTGCAGACGCTGGACCGCGTGGAAATTATCCGCGGTCTGCGTAGCGGTGAGTTTGATGTTCTCATTGGGGTGAATTTGCTCCGCGAGGGTCTTGATCTGCCTGAGGTTTCTTTGGTGGCTATTCTGGATGCCGACAAGGAAGGTTTTTTACGATCGGCGCGCTCGCTTACGCAAACAGCCGGGAGGGCGGCGCGTAACCTGAACGCGAAGGTGATCATGTATGCTGATAAGATCACGGAAAGTATGCGCCGGACCATAGAAGAAACGGATCGTCGACGCGAAAAGCAGCTGGCGTACAATGCCGAACACAACATTACCCCCACGGCCATTGTAAAAGCTGTCGACAGCGTCATGAGCGCATCCCGTCAGGCCGATGGCAAAAGTAAAGAGCCTCAGCCATACATTGAACGCGACCAAAGCGATCTGGCCGCCGATCCCGTGGTGGCTTATATGAACCGGGAACAGTTGACCAAAGCCCTTCAGAACACGCGCCGGCAAATGGAAAGTGCCGTCAAAGAACTCGACTTCATAGAGGCCGCCCGCCTGCGCGACGAAATGTTCGCCCTCGAAAAACGAATCGGGGAGATGGGGTGATTCAGCCCCATTGGTAGGATCTACGTATATTATTCACCGACCGATTGCCAGATGGTCCAGGCCAGGCCGGCCTGGGTATGGAGCATGTCGAGGCCGTTGCGGATGCGGGCTCCGTAGTGTTCGGCGTTGACCAGAAACATGGTCTTGGGCGGGTTGTAGATCAGGTCGCAGACGATATGCGCCGGACTCAGGGCTTTGTAGGGGAAGTCGGGGCATTCGTCCACATGCGGCGTCATGCCCACAGGGGTTGTATTGATGATAAGTTGGTGGGCTGAAACCATTGATTCGGTAAGATCGTAATAGTGCAGCCGGGTTTCTCCGGCAGAGCGGCTAACCACCTCGAATTCGATGTTGGCTTCCCGCAGGGCGTATTGGACGGCCCGGGAAGCCCCGCCGTTGCCAAGGACCAGCGCGCGGGCAGCAGCCGGAACTTTCATCTGATGCAATGTTTGCAGAAAGGCCGGGGCATCCGTATTGTATCCCTTAAGGTGCAGGGTATCGCCTGTATTGCGTACACGCACGGTGTTGACAGCACCAACGGCTGCAGCAACGGGCGATAATTCATCCAGATAGCTTAGAATGGCCACCTTGTGCGGAATGGTGACATTAAAACCGGCCAGCTGGTTCCGCACGACCAAAGCCCGAAGGTCTGATAAATCTTCCAGCGGGAAATTATGATATTCGGCATCAGTACGACCCTCCTGCCGGAATTTTTCAGCGAATAATTGTTCCGAAAAGGAATGCCCGAGCGGATAGCCGATCAGTCCGTAGACGGTTTGCACGGATTTATTTTTCGTTGGCTTTGCGTTCTTTGTAGTCTTTGTATAGCTTATGAATTACATACAACAACGCCAGTGCCAGTATCACCACAATAACAATGTCAATGATATGGCTGTATTTCATTAGTGAGTTCCAGTTGTCTTTCAGGTAATAACCGGCCACGGTGAGAATGGTGTTCCAGCAAGCGGCGCCCAATACGGTGTAGAGAATAAATTTTCCGAAGTTCATTTTTGCCAGACCCGCCGGTATGCTGATCAGATGGCGGATCACGGGGATAAAACGGGCCACGAAAATGGTGACCTCACCGGATTTGTTGAAGTACTTTTCGGTGGCATCCAGGTGGGATTTATCAAGCAGGAAGTACTTGCCGACTTTCAGTACCAGCGGTCGCCCGCCCCAATACCCAAGGTAATACGAGATCGCAGAACCGATAAAACTGCCCAGGGTGGAAAACACGATAACACCCAGCCAGGAGAAACTGCCGTCCACAATCAGGAAACCGGCAAAAGGCATTACGGCTTCACTGGGGATGGGTGCAATCATACTTTCGAGGGCCATCAAAACAACCAGTCCCAGGTATCCGGTGGTTTCGAGCAGGTGAGTCGCCCAGTCGGCAATCTGTTGGGTGAGGCTGTGCGACGCGGCGTTATTGGCGGTGCAGAGGATCCAGTTGAGGGTACGGCTCATCAGTACGGGAAATTATTGTGTAATGAATTAGGGTTTGAACTGTTGCAATTCGGCGGGCAAAAAGCTAAAGAAAGTGTCGCCGCGCAGGCCCAGGCGTAGGGTTTCCAGCGCTATGACTTCATTGCTGGCGATGTTGCCCAGGTTAACATTGGCGCCGAATTTTTTGATGAACCACGCCTGCTGCGCCTTGAGCGGGGTTTCCCAAAGAATGGATTCCACTGGCACTTGTTGTATGATTTCATCAATGAGATCGGTCTCGGCTTTGCCGGACGCGTCGAAGATGCCGACATTGCCGCTTTCGCGGGCTTCAGCGATCACTTTATAGGCACCGGCTTTCAGTTCGTTTTCCATCTCGGCAATCCAGGTCTTGTTGTCGAGGTGAACGCTGGCATCCTTAGAGCCTACTTCGGAAATTACGGTGAAGTGTTCCGCCAGTTTAGCGATCAGGGCGCATTTTTCAGCGTGTGGTATTTTCATGGAACCGTCCGAAATCTCTACCGTCTGAAGGTTCAGTCGCTGCGCCAGTTTGATGTAGTCGTCCTGTAAGCCACGGATCAGAAAGGCTTCGAACAGCGTGCCGCCCAGGTACACCCGGATGCTGGCCTTATGATAAATGGCGATTTTTTCTTCAAGACGGGCGGTAATGGCGGAGGTGCCAAAGCCCAGTTTAACGAAATCCACCAGGTGTCCGGCTGCATCACACAGATTCTGGGCTTCCGTGGGACTAAGTCCTTTGTCCATTACCATTGTTAACCCACTGCTGCGCGGTTTTTCATTGCGCTCCGGAAGGAACGGCAAAGGATAATTTAAAAATGCCATGGCTAATTTTCTTTATATTGATAACGGTCGATAAGAGCAAGAATGCTGGGGGAATTAATCGCCTCCGGCAGGTAGCTAAAGAAGTCCTGATGACGCTGGGGGTCCTTTGATAGAGCGGTTTCAAGCGTTTCCATGCTTTCCTTTTCACAACCCAGCAAGAAGAGATAGGCGGCGGATCGGTAAAAGTTCTGGGCATTGGCCGGATATTTTTCGCAGGCTTCCTGCACAATATTGAGTGCTTCTTGAACGCCGGTGCGTTCAGCAACAACTTCCGAGAGATCCACCCAGATGTCAGGGTTTGCCGGATTGAGGATGCCCACTTTCCGGTAGCTGCTTTCAGCTTTTTCGAGCAGGTTGATTTGAAGTTGGATATCGCCCAGCATGTATAGGAAATCAGGGTTCTCGGGTTCGCATTCCACTGCTTTCGCGATATAGAGGCAGGCCTGATTAAGGTCGCCAGTTTCTTCGGCTACATTCCCCAGTCCGATCCAGGCGTCGCCGTAGAACTTGTCGAGTTCAACAGCTTCCATATAGTAATGATGAGCCTTGTCGAAATCCCGGATTTTTTCGTAGCATTCGCCGAGGTAATACAGTGTAGTTGGCTCGGGATCTTCGTATTGTAGGGTTTCCAGATACACATCGATGGCCTCAAGATGGCGGCCGATATTGGCCAACGAATTGGCTTTATTAAAATGTGCGGAGGAAAATTGCGGATTGATGGCAATTACAAAGTCGTTGGCTTCAATCGCTTTTTCGTATAATTCAAGATTGCTGTAGGCTATTCCCAGATTGAACCAGGCGACATCGCTGTACGGATCTTCGTCAATGTAATGCAGGAAAAATTTCACGGATTCTTCCGTTCGGTTCACCACTTCAAAACAATACCCCAGTTCGTAAAGGAGGGGATCGTTTCCGGGATCAAGTTGCAGCGCCTTCTTCAGGTAGGCGATGGCTTTGTTGTAATTGCCCATGGCCTCATACTCAAAGGCAATGTTCGTTAAAAGATCAGTGGGTTCGTCATATTCGTCCAGTATGCTCAGGTACTCATCAATGGCTTTCTGGTGTTGTTTCATCTGGCTGAATATAGAAGCCTTGGTAAACACGAGTTCGGTTTCTTTCTCAAAGGGTTGCTCCAATTGGTTGAGTAACTCAAGGGCCTTGTCCTGCTTTCCGGATTCTGCCAGCATCCTTGCCTTTTGCAATAAAAATGCGTTGTGGTAAGGGTGCTGGTCCATCGCCTGGCTAATGGCCAGACCGGAGTGCTGAAGATCATTAATATCGAGGTAGTATTCAATAATTTCTTCATACTCATCCACATCAAAAAAAACACGTTCATCGTTTCTGAGCATATCTTCGAAACGGGAAACGAGTTCGCTCACTTCATCATTAAATTCAGGCCCTAAAAAATCTTCGTTCTCCATAGTTTTTGCTAAGTGCCTGCAAAGGTAAGAATTTCCGCCCCCGCTGCAATTTATTTTATGAACAATGGGCTGAAATTAACTGTAATTTAGCATATTGGGCGATGGAAAATCTATTTTTGCCGATTCCGTTTTGGTATCGGCCTACGTGAAAAAAAATCAATACTTTTGCGGTAAAATGAACGAAAAATGACATTGATCAAGTCGATATCCGGAATCCGCGGGACTATTGGCGGACGGGCAGGGGAGGGACTTACTCCTGTTGATGTGGTGCGTTTCACCAGCGCTTTCGCGGAGTTTACCTCCGCTCAGGTTGGCAAAGAGCGCATCCGTGTTGTGGTTGGACGGGATGCCCGCATCTCTGGATCCATGGTGAACAGTCTGGTGTGTGGTACCCTGATGTCGATGGGCGCTGACGTCGTGGATCTGGGCCTGAGTACCACGCCAACGGTGGAAATGGCTGTAAAAGATCTACACGCCGACGGCGGCATTATCATCACGGCCAGCCATAATCCGCAGCAGTGGAATGCGCTGAAATTGCTGAACAGCGAAGGGGAATTTCTGGATAATAAAACGGCGGCCTCCTTTATCGCCTTGTCGGATAATCCCGATTTTGCCTACCGTGAAGTGCACAAGATTGGAACGTATTCGGTCGATGATGGCGCTATTCAACGCCATATCGATCATATTCTAAAACTTCCCCTGGTGGATGTTAAGGCGATTTCGGCAGCGAACTTCAGTGTAAGCCTGGATGCGGTGAATTCCACGGGCGGACTGGCTGTGGTCCCGCTGCTCAACGCGCTGGGCGTTAAGGTGGTGAATGAACTTTATTGCACTCCCAACGGCAAGTTTCCCCACAACCCCGAACCCTTGCCGGAGAATTTACAGGAACTGGCCGAAACCGTTGTGAAGACAAAATCACACCTTGGGTTTGCTGTGGATCCTGATGTGGATCGCTTGGCTATCGTGGATGAGAATGGTGAAATGTTTGGCGAAGAATACACCCTGGTGGCGGTGGCCGATTATGTGCTGAGGCATCAAAAGGGAAATACCGTATCTAACCTTTCATCGACTTCGGCCTTGCGGGATGTTACCCTGAAACTCGGCGGAAAGTATTTTGCTTCGGCCGTGGGCGAGGTGAACGTTGTGGACGTGATGAAGGAGCAAAAGGCTGTCATTGGCGGCGAAGGTAACGGAGGGGTGATCTACCCTGATCTGCATTACGGACGCGACGCGCTGGCAGGTATCGCGCTGTTCCTATCACACCTGGCTCTTTCAAAGGTTTCGTGTTCTATCTTGCGGAGGTCTTATCCGGATTATTATATTTCGAAAAATAAAATTGAGGTTCGTACAGAGGCCGATATTCTGATGATTCTTGAAAAAATCAAACTTAAATACGCACGACAGCCCATGAGTACGGTTGACGGTGTTCGTATTGACTTTGATAATGAATGGGTGCACTTGCGGAAATCAAATACAGAGCCGATTATCCGCATTTATTCGGAATCCGATTCTATGATTAAAGCGGAACATCTGGCCCAAAAAATTATTGGTGATATTCGCGATGTCCTTAAATTTGAAACCGAAGAATAACAGCCGCTACAATGGATTGTACCATTCACAATACTACGGCTGTGATATTGGCGGCAGGCTCCTCGGGTCGCATGGGAATTCCCAAGGCCCTGCTTAAATCGCCCGAAGGTTTAACTTTTTTGGAGACCGAAGTATCGGTCTTCCTTGAATCCGGGCTGAACGACGTGGTGGTGGTGGTGAATCCTACGGTTTACAATGTTCTTGAATTCAGAAAACCCTGGTTTCACCCTCAGTTAACCCTGGTGGTCAATACCCGTCAGGAAATGGGTCGATTATAC
>CAZPDS010000017.1:9886-25692 GCA_964585485.1 uncultured Bacteroidales bacterium | reverse complement strand
ATACAGCATTAATTTGGGATTGGAACGTGTGCCGGATCATTCGTTTGCCTTTATTCAGAACGTAGATCAGCCTTTTCTGACGCCGGATATAATGCGGCGTATGATGCAGCGTGCAACGCCCAGCTCCTTTGTGGTTCCGGCTTTTGAAGGCAACAGTGGGCATCCCCTTCTCTGCGGCCCGGCGGTGGTGGCTTCGATCCTGGACGGATGGGCACAGGCTCCGGATCTGCGAACGCTGCTGGAGATTTCAGAAAAGGAGGTGGTGAACACCACCGATGCGATGATCTGTGAAAACATCAATACACCGGAGGATTACTTCCGCGTGTTTGGGAAAATGCCTCAATAAAACGGCCATGGAATCCGGGAAAATCTTGCTGATTGCCGACAGCGGTAGCACAAAAACCGATTGGGCACTGCTGAAAGCGGGGCAGCCTGCACGCTTTGTGAAAACCATCGGCTTGAACCCCTATTTTGTCAGCGGGCCGCAAATGGCTGAAATTTTTGAAACCTCTGTTTTGGAAGGGCTGACAGCCCCTTTTGATGTATACTTTTATGGAGCGGGCCTTGGTAATGCCGGTTTCCGGGACAATTATGCCGTTTTTTTTAAAGAACGTGGCGCTGAAAAGGTCGTGGTAGATACTGATTTAATGGGCGTGGCGGTGGCCTCCCTGGGGGAAACGACAGGTATCGCGGGGATACTCGGAACGGGGGCCAACGCGGGTTTCTTTCAACAAGGACTTTTAATTGAGTCGCCGCCTTCGATGGGCTATGTGCTGGGCGATGAAGGTAGTGCAGCCTGGATCGGTAAACAATTGCTCGCCGGTTTTTTACGAAATCAATTGCCCGAACCGCTGATGGCTTATTTTCGTGAAACCTTTGCTGTAGAACCTTCGGCGCTCTTGCGAAGGGTATATACCGGTGAACGGCCGAATCAGTACATCGCTGGGTTTGCCGCGGTCATAAGTGAGTTCCCGGAGGATCCTTTTCTGCAGGCCATGCTGCGTTCAGGATTTGATGCGTTTTTTTTGAATTACATCCGTGTCCTGCATCCAAGGCCGGAAACACCGGTCATTCTGACCGGAACCGTGGCCCTGAACAACCCTGAATTGCTTAAGGAACAGGCCTTCAATTGCGGCTTCCGCAATTTTTCTTTACTACAGAGCGTGATCGAAGGCTTGGTTCGTTTTTTCGGCGGGGATAATGCCGGCAACTAATTTTGCAATAACCATTTTTCGGCTTCTTCAAACGAAGGGAATACCCGGCTCTGTGAACCCCGGTTCACCAGTACATTCTCGAAAAATCCGGTGATAGCCTCAGGCTGGGTAACGATGGCCACTTTTAATTTATACTTCCATAGTTGAGCTGCCTTTTCCCCAAGCT
This sequence comes from uncultured Bacteroidales bacterium, assembly GCA_964585485.1. Lineage (GTDB taxonomy): Bacteria > Bacteroidota > Bacteroidia > Bacteroidales > CAIWKO01 > CALGYY01. Next base: position 24,312 of record CAZPDS010000017.1, on the reverse strand, counting down.
CGTAGAGCTCAGTAATGGGGGGGATTTTATCTAGTTTCCGCAGGTCGACGAGAATTTTCTGACATTTATACTTCTCCACAAGATCCAAAAATTCGGCAATTATTTCAACTGTCCTTTCCTTGCCGATGTAGGCTCCGCTCACGGAATAAAGGATGTATTGTTCCAGGAATTTATGTTGAACCGTGGCTAACATGTTACAATGATGTAATTAAGTGAATCTAACATCAAATGTACTCAAAATCGCAACGGAATGCAAAAAGTATTAACAAAAAATTAAACTTTAACACATTTATTAATACTTAATGGATATATTTCATTTTATTGAAAAATAACTAGTTGAAAGATCGCACTAGTTTGTTCCCAGGCTGTGTGATCAAAAGGATGTAGCTGTTAACAAGAAATTAATGCGGCCGGATCAGGCGCGGTCGAAGAAGGGATTTTTGGCGGAGGCACTCAGGGGGATCCCGAAAGCAACGCGGGTTTCCGCGGGCAGAAAGCCCAGATCAAGGGCGGCTTTCCCAATTGAAAACATGATGCGGTTATCGACCCGGTGATCGGCTGCAACGGAAACTGCAGCGCCGAGGGCGATGCCAAGGTCGACGGTATTAAAGGCGCAGGGAACATCCGGAAATTGTGCACGAGTTTCGCAATTGCCATGGCCGCAATATCCGCAGTGGGGCAGTCCGGCTGAAGATACCCGGGCACCCATCAAAACCACGGCGCCGGCCTGCTCGAGGTTGCCGGCATCGCGGAGGAGAAAGCTCATTCCGCTGGCTTCGCCCAGCATTTTCATTTTTCCTGCTAACAGACCTATTTCTTCACCGGTGAGTACGGTGCAAAAAATATTATCGCGGCCGCGACCTTTAGGGGCCGTGCGGGCGGCAATCATCATCAGACCGGCAACGTCTTCCAAACTTTTCTGACGTAGGTTTTCTTCGTTGATACGTGCCATGGGAATGGGATTATAAGGTCAGAAATTGCGACGGTGCTTTACTCCCGGGAATGGAAGAAGCCGTGGAATCGCCCTGTACAACGCGAACGATCCGGCCGTTGCTAAAGACTACTTCACGGATCACCTCACCGGCCTCATTAAACCAGCGCTCGGTGCCGTGTTTCAGGTTGTTTTTATACGATACAACGCGACTTGTTTTTCCGTTCAGGTAATACCCGCTTAGGTTTCCGGTGCCGGCATTGAAAGTGCCTTTGCCCACCGGAATTCCGCGGTTGTCATAGTAACTCCAGATGCTATCGTAAAGGCCGTTTCGGAATCGACCCTCCAGCATAATTTCACCGTTGGGGTGCCATTCTATGTAAGGGCCGTTCAGGGTGTCGTTGCGGTAGGTCTGCAAGATCGATTTAAAGCCGGCCTCATCCCACTGGATGCACGGGCCATTTTTCTTGCCTTTCGAGTAGGAATCTTCGCGGTTAAGTTGACCATTATAATACCAGCGCGTCAGCTTTCCGTCGGGTTCACCGTCGACGTAAGTACATTCAAGCTCTTTGTTTCCATTCACAAAATACCAAACTGCCGGACCATGCATTTGATCGCCCTGGTAGGACACTTTCGATTTCAGGGTTCCGTCAGGATAATATTCCTTCTCTACATCAGTGCAGGAAACCAAAAAAAAACCCAGACTGAGAATCAGGAATGGGAGGCAGCCCCGAAGGTTCCGCAGTAACATCATATTCAGGCAACTTTTAAAAAGGACGATTGCGTTTTGTCGAGCTTTTCCTGTGCGTATTTTCGGGTAATTTTCAGGCTTTTGCCCGATGAACCGGCAGGGCCTTCGAACATGGCATCCACCATGATGGCTTCCAGGATGGTTCGCAGCCCGCGGGCTCCCAGACCGTACTCGATGGATTTATCGACCACCAGATCGAGTACTTCCGGAGCAAATTCCAAATGGATGTTGTCCAATTCAAAGAGTTTGTGGTACTGTTTAATGATGGCGTTTTTGGGCTGGGTCAGGATATTCAGCAGGGTCTCGCGGTTCAGCGGGCTCAGGTAGGTAATCACCGGCAGACGTCCGACCAGTTCAGGAATAAGCCCGTAGGATTTGAGGTCCTGAGGCGCGACATACTGAAAGAGATTCGATTTATCGATGTCGCCCCGGCTTTTATCCACATTGTAGCCAATGATGTTGGTTTGGAGGCGTGAACCTATTTTTTTCTCGAGGCCGTCGAAGGCGCCGCCGCAGATAAACAAAATATTCTCTGTGTTCACCTGAATCATTTTCTGCTCGGGGTGTTTGCGGCCACCCTGGGGGGGGACGTTGATGACGGAACCCTCCAGCAGCTTTAACAAAGCCTGTTGTACGCCTTCACCACTCACATCGCGGGTGATGGAAGGATTATCACTCTTGCGTGCGATTTTATCGATTTCGTCAATAAAAACAATGCCGCGCTCTGCGGCGGCAACGTTAAAGTCGGCCACCTGCAATAAGCGGCTCAGCACGCTTTCCACATCTTCGCCCACGTAACCGGCTTCGGTAAGTACCGTGGCGTCGGCAATGCAGAAGGGCACGCTAAGCATGCGGGCTATGGTGCGGGCCAACAACGTCTTTCCGGTACCTGTTTCGCCCACTAAAACAATGTTTGACTTTTCCAGTTCCACATCGTCTTTTTCTTTCTCTTTTCGGCTAACGGCGTGGGCAATGCGTTTGTAATGGTTATAGACAGCTACTGACAGCACTTTCTTAGCCTCGTCCTGACCGATGACGTATTCATCCAGACGCGCTTTGAGTTCCTTGGGTGTAAGTAAAGTGGTCTTCGAAAAATCCTGCTTTTTGCCGGGAATTTCTTCCTTGATAATGTTGTAGGCCTGTTCCGCGCATACCTCGCAGATCTTTGCTTCCAGTCCGGCAATCAGCATGTTGACCTCTTGCTTTTTTCGTCCGCAGAACGAACAGTGCTCCATTTCTTTTGCCATGATGATGAGATTAGCGGACTTCGGTTGCTTTGGTCAGTACTTCATCAATCATTCCGTATTCCTTGGCTTCCTGGGCAATCATCCAATAATCGCGATCTGCATCGGCCCAGATTTTTTCAAAGGTTTGCCCGCTGTGTTTTGCAATGATCTCGTACAGTTCGTTTTTTAGCTTATGAATTTCACGGGCTGTGATCTCGATATCCGAGGCTTGTCCTTCGGCTCCACCCATCGGTTGATGAATCAGGATCCGGGAATGGGGGAGGGCCGTACGCTTTCCGGCCGCGCCCGAACAAAGGATCACCGCAGCCATACTGGCCGCCATGCCGGTGCAGATGGTGGCAACATCCGACGAAATATACTGCATAGTATCGTATATCCCTAAGCCTGCATATACGCTGCCACCGGGGCTGTTCAGGTAGATCTGTATATCCTTGCGGGCATCCACGGATTCGAGGAACAGGAGCTGAGCCTGGATAATATTGGCGATATAATCGTCGATCGGAGTTCCCAGAAAAATAATGCGATCCATCATCAATCGGGAAAATACATCAACTTCACGGAAATTGACCTGCCGTTCTTCAATAATGGTGCGGGTCATACCATGGGCCGCACGATAACGGTCGAGCGTTGTACTATTGATGCCCAGATGACGGGTAGCGTACTTGCGAAATTCGTTGGAGGAATCCATAGGGTTATTTTTTATCAAAGATACAAATGTTCTTTACGTTAGTCCTGTTTGTAGGCTTCTTCCACAAAGTCCTTCATGCTGACTTTTTTGGTCTTGATGCTGATTTTTTCGCGGTAGAGCGCCATCAACTTCTGATCAAAAAGCACCTGGTAAATTTGACGGGCCTCTTTTTCGTTCTGGAGGACTTGTGCGGCAATCTGATCAAGTCTCTTTTCTTCTTCAGCGATAGCCTCTTCGGATTTTTCCACGGAAGTATCCGTAGGCTGATACTTGCGGAAATAGCCTTTAACATACTCGCGCGCATCTTCCGGCTTAACCGTTATTTCATACTTGCGGATGATTTCGTTTTCGATCAACTGCCAGCGAAGTGCGTCGGAGGTTTTATCGTAATCTTCGATGATTTTTTCTGCCGATAGTTTTTCGTCTGTATTGGCTTCAACAAAGTAGCGTTTCAGAAATTCGTCGGGCAGGGGCAGGCTGGTCTTTTTTACCAGGGATTGTTGGATGTCGGCCAGTAGTTTGCGCTCTGTATCCTGCTTGTACGCTGTTTTTACCTCTTCTTCGATTTTTTCGCGGAAGGCTTTTTCATCGGCGATATCCTGGCCGGGATAGGCTTTTGCAAATAATTCCGGGTTTACTTCGGCCGGTTCAATACGGCTGATTTCGGTAACGGTAAAACGGAAGAGGCTGGTCAGGTTTTCGCCTTCGCCTTTTTTCAATCCCAACAGGTAATTCAGTTCGTAATCGTTCTTCACCAATTCGCGGGGATTCACTACGATTTCGTCGCCCTGCTTCAAGCCCGTCAGGCTTTTTTTCATTTCGTCGGAGGGAATGTGATCGCTGAAAACAGAGGAGTTATGCTGGATTCCGTTTGGCTTAAGGCTTCCATCACTTTCCAGTTCGGCAAAATCACCGGCAATGCGGTCGCCCGCGGCGGATACTTCCGGCGCTATGTAGTTGCCGAATTTCTTGCGCACGTGTTCGATCTGCTCGTCAATTTCCGATGGCTCTACTGTAATATCGTATTCGGATACTTTAATGGAATTATCGAGAACAGGATCAATTTCCGGGCTCAGGCCAAGATCGAAGTAAAAGTCAAATTCGGTCTGCGTATCCAGGTCCAGGGTCTGACTTTTTTCGGTATTGGGCAGGGGATTCCCGAGGATTTTTATTTTATTGTCTTCGATGTGTTTCGTGATGGCTTCCGAAATCAGCTTGTCGATCTGTTCGGCGATGGTCGCTTTGCCATACATTTTCTGAATCATCCCAAAGGGGACTTTGCCGGGGCGAAAGCCGGGCATACTGGCTTTGCGCTGATATTCCTTGAGCTGTTTTTCAACGTTTTCGCTATAATCGGCTGCTGTAAAATGGACCTGTAGGGTGGCCGTGAGTTCTCCTGTTGATTCTTGTGTGATATTCATTCTTGTTATAATTAATGACTGGTGCGGATGAAGGGACTCGAACCCCCACTCCTTTCGGAACCAGATCCTAAGTCTGGCGCGGCTACCAATTACGCCACATCCGCCCGGGTGTGAAAAGGAGTGCAAATTTACGATTTATTCCGGAACCGACACCGCCCGTCTGCATTTTTATCACATTCTCAGTACCTAGTGTAAGCCTTAAGGTAGTCGGGTGGGACGTATTTACCCCCTCGGCTCTGCCCGGCTCTGGATTTTCCGTTATCTTTGCAGCGAATTTAATGAGAAAATTCAACGGCAATGTCGCTTGGAGGGTTCATGTCTGGTTTGGAGAAAGTGCGTGGTTTCTATCACCGCACCCTTCGTTTTTTTGGCGGTAAGAAACTCTACGGTTTTGTGCTGAAGTCATACCTTGGCCCACTGGCGCTGACATTCTTCATTGCTGTCTTCATCCTGTTGATGCAGTTTCTGTGGAAATACGTTGATGATATGGTGGGGAAAGGATTTGAATGGTATATCATTGCCGAGTTGTTGTTTTATGCCTCGGCCACTTTTGTCCCCCTGGCGCTCCCGCTGGCGATCCTGCTGGCGTCTATAATGGTGTTTGGTAACCTGGGTGAGAATTACGAACTGGTGGCCATTAAAGCGACGGGTATTTCTTTTCGGAAAGTTATGATGCCGGTAGCCCTGTTCACCTTCTTTATTTGTGGGGCCGCTTTTTATTTCTCCAATAATATTCTCCCTATTGCCAACCTGAAATTTGGCACCCTGCTGTTTGATGTGCGCGAAAAAAAACCGGCCCTTAATATCAATGCGGGCGTGTTTTATAATGAAATTGAAGGTTATGTGATTCGCGTGGGAAGTAAAGAATCCGACGGAAAAACCATCAACGATGTTTGGCTCTTTGATCACTCTGCCGGCATGGGCAATATCAACGTGACCATGGCGGAAAGCGGCATCATGGAAAAATCTCGCGATAACAAGTACTTGATATTTACGCTGTATAATGGTGCGAATTATTATGAACGGGTGGAGAAGCGCGAAAATGCCGATAACCGGCCCCTCCAGCGTTCGCAATTCGAGAAGGAAGTGGTACGTTACGACCTTTCGGAATTTGCCATGCAGCGTTCAAATGAAGAGTTGTTTAAGGACAATTACCAGATGCTGGATATTGCGCAAATATTGACGTCACGCGATAGTCTTCTGGTGGCCTTTGAGGGTCGAAGGGTGGTTTTTGAGAAATTGTTGAACAATGCTTTTTTTTATTATAAATTGAACGACAAGTCGAAACCGTATTCGGGGGATCCTTTACGTGAAATGAATCCTGATTTTCTGCAGAATTTTGACCGGCAGGAAAAGATGAAAATTTCTTCGGCCGCTATGGCAAACGCACGTGGCATGTATCAGCAATTGCAATTCACCGAAAATGATTTTAGGGTCAAACGGGAGTACATTGCAAAGCACGAAATCGAATGGCACCGAAAATTTACCCTGAGTTTTGCCTGCCTGGTGCTGTTTTTTATTGGTGCCCCCCTGGGCGCTATTATTCGTCGCGGGGGCTTAGGTCTGCCGGTTGTTTTTGCGACGCTCTTTTTTATCTTGTTCCATGTGGTCACCATGACGGGTGAGAAGTTTGTCAAAGAAGGTGTATGGCCCGCCTGGGAAGGAATGTGGCTTTCTTCGGTCGTTTTTCTGCCCGTGGGCATCATCCTTACGTACAGTGCCAGCACCGACGCTCCCCTACTGGATATGGAAGTATGGAAGTCGACGCTACGAAAAATGAAATTTTGGAAAAAAAAGAAAATTGCTTCCGATGAAAATATTGCAGATCAGTAATAAATCGCCCTGGCCTCCGGCCGAAGGAGGTCCTATTGCCATGAATGCCTTGATCATGGGGCTTCAGCATGAAGGACATGAGATTCATGTTCTTACGATGAGCACGGACAAATTCCCTGTGCAGGAAGACAAACTGCCGGCTACCTATCGCGAATCGACCCGTTTTCGTTCGGTGTATGTGGATACGAAAGTCAGGATGGGCGCGGCTTTTAAGAACCTCTTTACATCAAAATCCTATAATATTGAGCGCTTTATTTCGACTGATTTTGAAAAACAGCTGCGAAGCTGTTTAAAAGAACAGGCGTATGATGCGGTGTTGCTTGAAAGCTTATTTGTTACACCCTATGTTGCGTTGATTCGGTCACACAGCCGTGCCCGCATCATCCTGCGTGCTCACAATATAGAGCATCGCATCTGGGAACGCTTAACCAAAGCCACACGGAATCCGCTGACCAAAATGTATCTGGCGCTGCTAACCCGGCGTATGCTGCGGTACGAGAAGTCAGTGCTGCCAAAGGTTGATGGCATCGCAGCTATCACTGAAAAGGATGCCGCTTTCTTCAGGCAACATGCCCCCGGGGTGCGCGTAGATACTGTGCCTTTTGGAATTATTCCGGAGTATTATATCTACACACCGCAGAACGCACAAAAAATTTCGCTTTGCCACATCGGATCAATGAACTGGATGCCGAACCGGGAGGGCATTCGCTGGTTTTTGGAGAAATGCTGGCCTGGAATTCAGAATGTTTTTCCAAAACTGGAACTTAAACTGGCCGGTCGTAATATGCCTGCTTCCATCACACGCCATAAGTTGCCGGGTGTCGAAATCGTCGGCGAAGTGGCGGATGCCGCGGCTTTTATTACCAATCACCCGGTCATGGTCGTTCCGCTGTTATCGGGCAGCGGGGTTCGCGTGAAGATCATCGAAGCCATGGCCCTGGGAAGAACCATTATTACGACAAGCACGGGTGCTGAAGGAATCTGCTACACCAATGGGGAAAATATTCTGATCGCCGACACCCCCGTCGAATTTTTTGAACATATCCGCCATTGTATTAGTCACCCGGAGGTCTCCGCGAAAATTGGCGAAAATGCGCGCAAACTCATCGAGACCCGGCATAATAATCTGATTGCCACAAGGGCTATGCTTAAGCTTCTGCAATCGGCTTAGACGCTTTCAATCTGGACGGAATTTCGTAACTTTGTGCCCACAGAGAACGTGAGGATGAAATTATTTGTGCTGTTGCCAAGGGTGCCCTATCCGTTGGAAAAGGGTGATAAACTGAGAGCGTACCATCAGCTTAGGTATCTGTCGGAACATTGCGAGGTTCACCTTTGCTGCCTGAACGACACGGGCCCGCTTCCTCCGTCTGCCCTGGATGCATTGCGCCCTTTTTGCGCCGATATTCATATTCTCCCATTGCGTAAACCAGGGATTGTCTGGAATCTATTCCGTGCGTTGCTGGGCGGCAAGCCGCTGCAGGTAGGCTATTTTTACAGCCAATCCGCGCAACGGAAAATTAATCGGCTGATCCATGAAATTCGCCCGGATCATATTTATTGCCAGCTGCTTCGCGTGGCCGCCTACGTAAAAAATACGCAGATTCCAAAGACGATTGATTTTCAGGATATTTTTTCCAAGGGATTCGAGCGGCAGGCGACTGAACAAACATTCTTGAGACGGCCCTTTTTTCGCCGTGAAGCCCGCCTCCTGAAAGCCTACGAAAAAGAAATTTTCACCTGGTTTAATCATCACACTATTATTAGTGAACCCGACCGGCTGGAAATGGATACGGCACAACGCGACCGGGTGCACGTTATCCATAACGGTGTGGATACCGACTATTTTATCCCGGTGGATTTTGCTCGAGATACGGATATACTTTTCACCGGCAATATGAATTATCTTCCGAACGTGCTGGGCGCCGAGTATCTTGTAAAACGTATTCTCCCGCTCTTAACGCCATCAAGCCCTGGTTTGCGCGTTTTGATTGCCGGTGCAACCCCTTCGGCTCGTGTGCTGGCGCTGAAGAGCGACCATGTATTTGTTTCCGGCTGGATGGAGGATATCCGTGCAGCCTTTGCCTGCAGTCGCATCTTTGTGGCACCCATGACCATCGGCACGGGTTTGCAGAATAAACTGCTGGAGGCTATGGCGATGAAAATCCCATGTGTGACCTCACCCCTCGCTTTTGCCGCATTGGGCGCAACGGCGGGCAAGGAAATCCTGGTGTGCAATTCGCCGGAAGAATATGCCGACGCTATTTCGCGTTTGCTCTCTGATCCAGACGGTGCTGCGGAAATGGCAGAGCGTGCATTTGAATTCGTGAAAGCAAATTATGATTGGAAAACCGAAACCGATCGTTTGTATCAGCTAATGATATCCTGATCCGCCCCAATGTATTTTTCACTTCGCAAGAGCCGGATAATTTCGGTCGCTTTTTGATCTTCTTCCTGCAATCCGTCAATCCAGTGTATCCTGCATCCCATCTTTTCCATGTGCCTGAACCAGGTCATTTGCCGCTTGGCAAACTGATGTATGGCCGTGTTCAACAAGCGGAACATCTCATCGTAACTTAATTCGCCTAAAAGGTGCTGCGTAATGTACTTGTATTCCAGACCGTAGGCTAGCAGACGTCCGGATGGAACGCCACTGTTAAGTAAATGTTGGATTTCCCCGATCATGCCCGATTCCAGACGTTCTGACAAACGACGTGTGATGCGGTTTCTTATTTCCTGGCGGTCGATCCTGATGCCGATTACCAGGGTTTGAATCACAGGCCAGTTCTTCGTCGTATCCGGGTGCTCCCGGTGATAGCTTTCAATTTCGATAGCCCGCGTGATCCGGTCACGTTCGCAGGTGTCGGTGGTGCTGTGTGGCTTTCGGAAGGAGGACAGTAAGCGGGTAAGTTCGTCCATGCTTTTACGGCTGAGTTGTGCTCTCAATTCGTGATTTTCCGGCACCTGTTCCATGCGGAAACCCCGGATTACCGAGTCCAGGTATAGTCCGGTTCCCCCGCAAAGGATGGGGAAGTGTGAACGCGCGATGATCTCCGCGTAGGCGCGATGAAAGTCTTGCTGGAAGCGGAATACACTATACTCTTCGCCCGCTTCGGCAATGTCGATTAAATGATGTGCGATGGTGTTGCCGTTGTGACTGTATTCATGCAAATCCTTACCCGTGCCCAGGTTCATGCCGCGGAACACCTGGCGGGAATCCGCACTGATAATTTCCCCCCGCAATTTGCCCGCGAGCTGAACAGCGGTGTGCGTTTTTCCGCAGGCTGTTGGACCCAATATGGTTAGCATGCTCATCGTTTTTGCAAAAGTAGTTGTTTCCCGATAAACCTTCTGTTTCGTTAGCAGAACCTGCCCGCCCGTTGCACTGCAGCCTCCTTTGCTGCCAAAAAATTCCGGATATTGTTGAGCAGGCGGAGGTCGGCGCTTGCAAAATGCCACGAGCCTTCACCCTCCCGGCATTGGCCCGGGTAGAAGGTGCTCAGGAAGTCACGAAGGTTGTCCTCATCGCTGCCGGCTATCTTTTTCTGCGATGCTTTTAAAAATTGCAACAGCCGGAGCGCATCGATTTTCTCGTGACAGGCCCGAATAAATTTATTGTGGTCATGAAAGTTGGCCCGCAAAGGTTGCCAAAGCGAGGTGGAACCGAACACTTCGCGAAGAAAATCGTCAAGCGGAGTAGGGATATCTGCAGCGTATAGATCCGGAAACAGGGCATAAAGTTGTGCGATCTGGTCGAACAAGGAAAAGTGATACAGGGGATAACTGTCCCAGTTTCCTCCGTCGCCTTTGATCATGGCCGGGCCCGTTCCGAAAAAAACGCGGTCAGAGAAGCGGGCGGCGGGGTAGGCCTTCTCTGGATTGTCGGTAAGTACGGTACCATATTTTCGTAGTTTCTGAAGGAAGTAAAAGTCTTCCCCGCTCTTTTTGGGGGTCATGCCGCCCACGGCCAGGTACGCGGAAACCCTTAGTGCGATGGCAGATCCTAAGGCTGTAAAGTTATAGGGACAAGCAATTCTCCATAGGTTAAGGGCGTAGTTGCGCATATAAATCTCGTAGCGGAGAATGGCGCGGTCTTCCCGTTCGTTTCCCGTAAGCGAATGATAGTACGGAACGGAAAGGGCTACAGCCGAAGGATGTCGCTCCATGGTGTCGCGAAGCGAGCGCAAATAAGAGGGCCCGACGGTGGTGTCGGCATCAAGCGATACCAGCAGGTCATCGGCACGTGCTGTTACAACGGCCGCATCCATAGCGACTTTGCGTGCAGAGCCAACGCCTCCTTCGCGGCCGGCCCATCCCTTACCGGGACTGCTCCGGTCAATCACCTGAAGAGGAAAATCGGTTAGGGTGTACAGGAAATCAAGCGTGGCGAGGTTATCCTCAATTTCGGGGCGCTTCCGCGGATCTTTGCGCCAGGCTTCGGGTTGGTTAACACAAATGGTAACGGAGAAATCCTGGAGGTCCTGTTTGCGCAGGCACTCGATGGTGGCTGGCAGGTAGCTGCTTTCGTTCAGAGCGGGAATGCAAACATGAAGATGTGGTGCAGCCATGGCGCTTGTTACTCCCAACCGTAGCGGTCAATGAGGTACACCAACATCGCGATGGATGCAGCACCCAGCTGCATTTCGCGTCGATTAACGGCTTCGAAGCGGTCGGTGGCGGCGTGCTGATAGTCGAAATAACGCTGTGAATCCGTCATAATGGCCAGCAGTGGAATGCCCATTTTTTTTAAGGGATAAATATCCACGCCGCTGTATCCTTTTACAATGTCGTATAAGCCGTACTGCAACAGCATGGGTTTCCATTCGTTCAGTCGTTTTTCAACCGAGGGGCCGGCATCGAAGGAAAACCCCGTCGGGGTAAAGCCTCCGCGGTCGGATTCGATGGCGGCCAGGATTTTTTCGCCCTTTTCTTTCACACTTGCCGCATAAGCCGCAGCACCCCGCTGATCGATTTCTTCATCCATGAAAATGACAACGCGCAGGGTATTGCGCGCTTGAACGCCGGAATGAAGCAGGAGCCTCAGGGCTTCAATGCTGTGCATCACACCAACACCGTCATCGTGCGCACCTTCACCGTTGTCCCAGGCATCAAGGTGGCCACCAAAACAAATAATCTGTTCCGGATGCTCACTTCCATATTTCTCAGCAATTACGTTGTAGGAGAGGCCTTCTTTCTGCTCAGTGCAGTTTGTCTTTAGGTACACTTGCAGTTGCGGGTCTTTCTTTAACCAGGCGCTTAACTGATCGGCATTCGTAGTGCCAATGGCTACGGCGGGAATGCTGTCGTAGTCGGCACTGTAGTCCATAATGCCCGTATGTGGGGCGTCATCGTGGGCGAGCGTTAGTGAGCGGACAATAACGCCCAATGCGCCGAATTCAGCAGCGGCACTGGCTCCGTGCACCCGTTGATCAGCCGCGGATCCATAGGCCGGGAAGGTGTTGATGAAAGTGGGATCCGCCGGGCGGTTGAAGAAAACTATCTTGCCCTTTATCCGGGCTGTACCCAGCGTTTTCAACTCGGCCAGTGATTTCACCTCGACGACCTCTCCCCGCACGCCATCAGATCCGGTGCCCACGGATCCGCCCAGCGCACATACCTCCGGACTAAATGTGCCGAGTTTGGAAAACACCGTCGATTGCTCTTTTTCACCGCGCTTCCAGCACCGAACAGGGCAGGGTTGGAGGTAAACTGTATCAGCCCCCAGGGATTCAAGTAATTGCCTGGTCCATTCAACGGCCGCGGCGGCTTGCGGACTGCAACAGATCCGCCCGCCGATATTCTTACAAAGGTACTCTAACTGTTTATAGGCCAGGTCGGACTGCAGGGCTTCATTGAAAAAGCCACGAATGATGAGGCTGTCATTGTTTTGGGCGGTGGAGGAAAAACCCCACAATACAATGAAAAGCCAAAGAAGAATTTTTTTCATTGATGCAATTTTCGCAAAGGTACATTTTATCGGCGATGGAAAGTGTTTGCAGAAAGTGCTTCTCAGCCCCGTACCATTCGTTCTTTTCCCGCCATCATCAGTTGTTCCAGCAGTGCCCCCGGCTTATCCCATCGTTGTGTCAGAATCATCGCCGCAATGATGTAAGGCTTGAAACCTGCTTCCAGGTAGGTTTGTAGACGGTACTTCTCAAAAACGCCGGCTTCCACTTCCCCCCGAACGCAGGATACACCCGAGATGTCGGCCGGGAGGCAATGCATATAGAGCGCTTCGCCCTTGCGGGTCAATTTCATTTTTTCGGCCGTGCATTCCCATGACTGATACCTTGCGTTGTTTGCGAGGCACGATTTTTCAAGCATTTTCAACCCTTCATGATCCTTGTCCTTTAATAATCCGGTGCGCTGTTGCATGACCGAATAGGGGGCCCAGGATTTAGGGTACACGATGTCGGCATTGGAAAAGGCGCTGTTCATATCATTGCTGACGCTGAAACGCCCACCGCTTTTGTGGGCATTGGCCCGGGCCACGTCCACTACTTCCGGTATCAGATCGTATCCTTCCGGGTATGCCAGTTCTACGTCCATCCCGAAACGGGTCATCAGTCCGATGATGCCCTGGGGTACCGACAGCGGTTTCCCGTAAGAGGGTGAGTAGGCCCAGGTCATCGCAATTTTTTTCCCCTTTAAGTTCTCCAGGCCGCCAAAATAATGCTTCAGGTGCAGCAGGTCGGCCATGCTTTGGGTGGGATGATCTACATCGCACTGAAGGTTTACCAGCGCCGGACGCTGTGGTAAGACACCTTCCCTGTAGCCTTCATCAAGGGCCTGGCCAACTTCTTTCATATAGGTGTGGCCCTCGCCCAGGAACATGTCGTCGCGGATTCCGATGGCTTCGGTGAGAAAGGAAATCATATTTGCTGTTTCGCGCACCGTTTCTCCATGGGCGATCTGCGACTTTCCTTCGTCGAGATCCTGTACGGCCAGACCAAGCAGATTGCAGGCCGAGGTAAATGAAAACCGTGTGCGCGTGCTGTTATCGCGAAAGTTGGAAACAGCAATGCCACTGTCAAAAACACGCGTGGAAATATTCTTATCCCGCAACATTTTTAGCAGGTCGGCGACCTCCAGAACAGTATTAATTTCTTCTTCGTTTTTCTGCCAGGTCAGTAAGAAGTCGTTGCCGAACAAGGTCGTTTCTCTTTTCTTTAACTGATCAATACGCTGTTGAAGTTCGTGCATAATTGTGTGGTGTAAATTTGTCATTAGTGAAATAAGGCGACATAGGCCGCATAAAAGGCTGATGCGGTTACCAGGTCCGATACCGGAACTTTTTCGTTCGGGGCATGCGCAAGCACTTCGTTGCCGGGACCAAAACCAATGGTTGGAATATTATACATGCCGTTGGTGGCAATACCGTTGGTTGAAAATGTCCATTTATCCACCACATATCTTCAGAATCTGAATTTATTACATTGGCAAACCCGATTTCAAAGAGCATTTAATTAAATCGCCTTGATAAGCTTTAAAGTACACACTGGTGTCTCCTGTTCTCTTGTTTGCCGCACGTTCTCCCTTGTCGGGCATACCTCGT
>CAZPDS010000017.1:0-9876 GCA_964585485.1 uncultured Bacteroidales bacterium | reverse complement strand
AGCGGTTTTTTGTTGAAAAGTCCTTCAAAAGCGCGGACACCTATTTGAACGGCCGGATGGTCTTCCTCAATTTTCCAGGTCGGATAATATTTTTCCATGCCGTAGGAGAGGCCGGTGAAGGCCTTGCCTTCATAATACAATACCTCAACCTTGGCATCCATATCCTGAACAATTTCCTGAATTTCTTTTACCGCAGATTCTTTGGTTTCGCCCCAGGTTAAACGACGATCGATATGGATGCGGGCATAGTCGGCCACGGCGCAAAGTGAAGGACTGCCTGAGATAAATTCGGACAGTGCAGCGCTTCCTTTTCCAAGAAAAGGATCAAAGGCCAGCCGTTCGTTCAATTTCTCTATTTCCAGGCAGGCTTTGGAGGCCATGTAAATGGCGTTCTTTCCGCGCTCCGGAGCGGAGCCGTGGGCTGAAACACCGCGAAAGCTTACGGAGATTTCCATTCTGCCACGATGCCCCCGGTAAATATTCAGGTTGGTGGGCTCGGTGCTAATGACCAGGTCGGGACGAATTTTGTCTTCTTCGATGATATATTTCCAGCATAATCCATCACAATCCTCTTCCATCACGCTGCCCACACAGAGAAGGGTAATGTCGGTTCCGAGTCCAAGTTCTTTAATGATGCGGCCGGCCGTGACAAATGCTGCGGCGCCACCTTTCTGATCCACGGTTCCGCGTCCATGCACATACCCGTCTTTAATTTCCCCGGAAAGGGGATCGAAATCCCAGTTGGCCATATTACCAACATCAACCGTGTCAATGTGTGCATCGATGGCGAGGATTTTCTTGCCGTGGCCGATGCGTCCAATTACGTTTCCCAGCGGATCCATTTTTACCTCGTCGAAGCCTGCTTCCTCCATCTGGCGCATCAATTCTTCCTGCATGTTTTTTTCCTGCATGCTCAGCGATTTTTGACGGATAAGTTTAGCGAGGTTGTTGGCGGTGTAGCTGCTGTAGTGTTCAGCCTGTTTGTTAATCTGTTCAAATAGTTCCATTATAGAATGTATTGATGTGAATGATTTCACCCGTTTGTCAAGGCAAAATAGCGTTTGCTGTTTTAGGTGCAAAGGTAAACTTTTTGCCTCTTTTTGTCAAGCGTTTAGATACCTCAGGCAGAGAAAGCCTTGTAGATCTTCAGGGCCTGAACAGCCTCTTTAACGTCGTGCACCCGAAGGATACCAGCTCCTTTGGTCAGGGCCAGCATGTGCACCGCGGTGGTGCCGTTGAGCGCATCCGGGGGCGCGGTTTCCAGTACCTTATTGATCATGGACTTTCGGGAAATGCCTATCAATAAAGGGCGGCTGAAAATTGAAAAATATTCCAGCGCAGCCAGGAGTCGGTAATTTTGTTCTGTCGTTTTACCAAAACCAAACCCGGGATCAATGATGATGTCATGAATGCCGGCTTCAAGCGCTTTTTCAAGCCGCTTGGAAAAGTACTGTAGTACATCCTTCACAACATTTTGGTACACAGGGGCTTGTTGCATGGTGGAAGGTGTGCCCTGCATATGCATCATGATATAGGGTAAGCCGATCCGTGCTACCGTTGAAAACATCTCTGCGTCGAGTTCGCCGGCAGCGATATCGTTGATGATATCTGCCCCGGCTTCCGCGGCACGGGACGCAACGACGGAGCGGTAGGTGTCGACCGATAGAAGGGCATCTGGAAATGCTGATCGTAGCGCCTTCAATGCTGGGGCCAGTCGCTGCCATTCTGTTTCTTCGCTAACCCCGGCCGATCCGGGCCGCGTCGAAAGGGCCCCCAGATCCAGCATCCGGGCGCCGTCCTTAAGCATATTTTCGGCTTTCCGGAGGATGTTTGAAATAGTGGCGTTGCTTCCCCCGTCGTAAAAGGAGTCCGGCGTGAGGTTCAGAATCCCCATAACCACCGGGCCGTCGGAAAGGATCATTTTTCCGCGGCACACCATGAGAATCTTTTTTTGAAATAATGTATCTTTGGACACGCTTAAAAGATGGGTGGACAGTAATTGTTCACGGCAAAAATACACAAAATGGAAAAGACATTGCGGCAATATGATGAGGTCGTGGCAGAATGCCGTAGCCTCTTCCTGAAAAAAATGCAGGATTACGGTTCAGCATGGCGAATCCTTCGGCCGGCTTCCATTACCGATCAGATATTCATTAAGGCGCAGCGTATCCGTAGTATCGAGGAAAAAGGGATTGCCCGGGTGCAGGAAGGGATACGACCTGAATTTGTCGGCATCGTCAATTACGCGATCATGGGACTTATTCAACTTAGTTTGAAGAACGATGCCGAAATGAATCTGGAATTGCCAAGGGCGACGGAACTCTACGATCTCAACATCGGAAATGCCCGCCAACTCATGCAAAACAAAAACCATGATTATGGCGAGGCCTGGCGCGATATGCGCGTAAGTTCCCTTACCGATATTATTCTTATGAAGATCTTCCGCACCAAGCAAATCGAAGATCATCAGGGTAAAACGGTAGTTTCGGAAGGGATTGATGCCAATTACTATGACATGATTAACTATTCAATTTTTGCTTTAATTAAAATGAATGAAGAGGGAACAATCGCCTGAGTTCCCCTTGTCTTTAAAATTTATAGACCTATGAAAGCACTTCGTAATTTTTGCAGAATTCTGTTAGGCCTGGTGTTTCTTTTTTCAGGATTTGTGAAAGCCGTGGATCCGCTGGGTTCACAATACAAGTTCACCGATTATTTTGTGGCGTTTGGATGGGATTTCTTTATTCCCGGCGCGCTGGCTTTTGGTTTTTTACTCTTTACGGTGGAGTTTTTTCTGGGTGTGGTGTTCCTTTTTAACATCCGGATGAAGGTCTGGTCATGGTTAATGCTGGCATTCATGCTCTTCTTTTCCGGACTTACCCTTTGGCTGGCCGTGACAAACAAAGTGAGCGATTGCGGCTGTTTTGGCGATGCCATCGTGCTGACCAATTGGGAAACATTCTGGAAAAATATCGTGTTATTGTTGCCCACCATGGTAGTTCTTTTTACACGAAAAAAGTTTGTCAATAAAATGCCTTCCATGACGCAATTTCTGGTGGCCGTGGCCGGACTTGCGCTGGCGGCCGGTATTGGAATCTACGCCTTACGTCATTTGCCCCCAATTGATTTTATGCCCTGGAAAAAAGGCGCTGTCATTTCCGAACAGGTGTTACCTACCCCGGAAAAGGCTGAGATCAAATTGGTCTACCGGAACAAAGAAACCGGAGAATTACTTGAATATACCGCCGAAACGCTACCCTGGAAAGACTCGGCCTTTTTCAGTAAACTCGAATTCGTCGATCAGAAGAAAGTCATTATCCAGGAATTTAAAGAGGCCCCTATTCATGATTTTATCATCGACGACCGCGATCGGAATTCCTACAACGATTCCATCATTGCAAACAAGAACTGGCAATTCATCATTGTGTCCTACAACTTGGAAAAATCCTCCGAGAAGGCCTTTGAGAAGCTGAAGGCCCTCGCCGCCGATTGTCAGCGGGAAAAGCTTGATATTGCCGGGCTGACCGGCAGTGGCTGGGATGTGATCGATGGGTTCGAACAAAGGACGAAGTCCAACTTTTCCTGGTATACAGTGGATCCGACGGCCTTAAAATCGGTGGTCCGTTCGAATCCTGGACTGGTGTTGCTGAAAGAAGGTGTAGTGGCCGACAAATGGGCGTGGCGCGATATTCCCACCATCGCTGAGTTTCAGGAAAAGCAGGAGGCTTATCTTACAATGATCCGGGAACTAAAAAAGGATACCCTGGATTCCAATTTCTAAATGATACGCTACATTTTTAAACGGCTTTTTTATGGCTTGCTGGTCCTCTTCGGGGTGATCGTTGTCGTATTCCTCTTATTTAATGTATTGCCGGCCGATCCGGCCCGCATGATGCTGGGCCAGCGTGCCGATATATCAAGTATCGAGGCTATCAATAAAGATTTGGGCCGGGATCAGCCCTTGCCTAAACAGTTTCTGAATTACCTTAACGATTTGTCGCCACTTAGTTTTCACGATGAAACGGATAGCAATAGTTACTGGTATCTTGATCCGGTAAAGTATAACCGGTATAGTGTCCTGATGCGATTCCCAGGCAATAAGGTCGTGGTGGCTAAACCGCCCTACCTGCGGCGTTCTTATCAAAGCAAGCGACCTGTTGCCGATATCCTGGCCGATGCCTTTCCGGCCACGGCTCTTCTGGCGCTGGTGGCCATTCTCTTCGCTACCCTGGTCGGTATCCTGATTGGCGTCATCAGTGCAGTGAAAAAAGGAAGCTGGTTCGATCATGCTTCACTCGTGGGCGCTGTGCTGGGAATGTCGTTGCCCTCCTTTTTTGCCGCGGTACTCATCGCCTGGGTCTTTGCCTTTTTGTTGGCGGATATTACCGGACTGCAGATGTTTGGCAGCCTGACCACCGTCGATAATTTCGGGGAAGGAGAGTATCTTGACCTCCGAAATATTATTCTTCCCGCTTTTACGTTGGGAATTCGACCATTGGCTGTGATTGCTGAGTTAACGCGAACCTCCTTGCTGGATGTTCTTTCCCAGGACTACATACGCACTGCCCGTTCGAAGGGCCTGAGCTATTACAGCATGCTGATGCGGCATGCCATGAAAAACGTGATGAATCCTGTAGTTACAGCCGTTTCCGGATGGTTTGCTTCGCTGATGGCCGGTGCTGTTTTTGTTGAGTACGTCTTCGATTGGAAGGGCGTGGGCGTTGTTATCGTGGACGGATTGAACAAGTATGACTTCCCGGTGGTAATGGGCGCCCTGCTCTGCATTTCCGTGATCCTGGTGCTGATTAATATTGCAACCGATATTCTCTATGGCTTTCTGGATCCCAGAATACGGCTCAGCTAAAAATCATTTAAAAACATCCACCTGCCGAGATACCAATGCCAGGCAACACTTTCCCGTCATCGAAGAAATAATGGGTCATCACGGCCAGACGTAAGAAGAAATGTCCTGCTGACTCGTAACGATAGGCGAGACTGGGGACCAGGTGAGCCTGGAATTCATAATAGCCATCACCTTGTGTAGTGTAGTTTTCGATGGTGGTGCCGATGCCTAGTTCGAATTTTTTACGGTATTTTCCTAAAGTTATGTTGGCCCCCAACGGGAAGCTAAACCGTTCGGGCAACACGCCAAAACCTGCGCGGGCGTTCACGCTCATAACACCTTTCCGGAAAACGGTTCGTTCGTAATTATGCGAAAGCCCCATGCCGGCCCCGGCTGCTTCGATGTAAATAAAATTCTTTTTATAGGCGGGCTTAACGCGGACAGGCTTTTCGTCAACAGCCTGCTCTTCCGAATACATATTAGTGTAGGCCGGATCGTTTGAAGTGACCACGGGCTGTATCGTTCGGCCATCAGTATAGTCTTTGTCGTCGAGTTTCCAGGTGAAACCAATGTCAAGTCCGGCCGACCATTTCTGAATATCGGTATTGATGCATTCGCCGAGGTTCGGACTCTCGTCGGTAAAATAGAGGAAATTCCATCGGAGGGTAGGAAGGATATCCAGCGAAGCCCGTGCGCTGACAGGGACGCTGATTCCGGCACGCGCCAGGGCGCTGAACGAGGTGCTGAAGGAAGGGAAAAGTCCATGACCGTCGGAGTAGTGCTGCGCAATGGGGTTGTAGTAATGCTCAGTCCAGGTTTCATATTGGAGAAACCTGATGTTGTATGAAATCCCGAGGGCCCCTTCAAAACGAACCTTTCCCTTTTGGGTTCTGTACCCAGCCAGGAAGGGTGCAGATACATTAATTTGCGTGAACTCGCGCTGTGTTTCCGTGCTGACCTGATAATTATTGTAGTAGTCCCAGTATGTTTCCAGGCTGTAACTACCAGTGCCCCCCAAGGTGGTAAAGCCCAGTCCGGTTTCCAGGAAAAAACCACGGCTTAGCTCATTTTTAAACCGCATTCCGGCGGAAAAACCCAGGCGAGCTTCACTTTTTTGGCCATTAGTATAGGCGAAATTATTGACAGCGGGGGAAAGGAAGAAGCCGACACTGCGGTTCAGTGTGTCTCGGTATTGAGCCTGGGCCGGGGATGATAGCCCGGATAGAAGGATAGCAAATCCAATCAAAAGAAGGTAGCGGTGTTTCATGTATTGGTAGTCTATGTATTGATAATTGAAAGATACTATTTTCTTCAATGTAAAATTAGTATTATTTTTACAAAAAAAACAAATGGAAACAAATACATCAAACATTCAAGAAACCGGAGCTCTGACAAGGGCCTCGGATTTCGTCCGCTCTACCGGGCGAAATGTGTTCCTGACCGGAAAAGCCGGAACCGGGAAAACAACCTTCCTGCAGCGCATCCGTTCACTTAGTGAGAAGCGGATGATTGTTGTAGCACCCACCGGTGTGGCTGCAATCAATGCGGGCGGGGTTACCATCCATTCCTTTTTTCAGCTGCCGTTCGGTCCTCAGATTCCGGAAGCGGCCCGGCAGACTCCGGGCGGAAGATTCGCAGCCGGCGATAAACTGCCCGGTGGTATTCGGAAATTTAACCGGGAGAAGTTGCGCATTATTCGCGCACTCGACTTGCTGGTGATTGATGAAATCAGCATGGTGCGGGCGGATCTCCTCGATAGTGTGGATGAGGTGCTGCGCAAATTGCGCCGGTCGTCATTGCCTTTTGGCGGCGTACAGCTGCTTGTCATCGGTGATCTGTTTCAGCTTTCCCCGGTGGTTCGTGATGAGGACTGGAGCCTGCTGCGTGATTACTATCCCAGTATGTACTTTTTCGACAGCCTGGCCTACAAGCGGGCAGACTTTATTACGGTGGAACTGGATCACGTATTCCGTCAACGGGATGAGCAATTCATCAACTTATTGAATGCGGTGCGGAATAATACATTGACGCCCTCTTTGCTTGAAATGCTGAATCAGCGGTATGTTCCTCATCCGGATCAAGACATGGAGGGGTATATTACCCTTACAACCCACAATGCGCGGGCATTTGAAATTAATCAGCATAAACTTGCCGCCTTGTCATCACCAGAACGATCCTATAGCGCTGTGGTGGAAGGTGACTTTCCGGAGACGTCCTTCCCGGGTGAAAAAGAGTTGAAGCTTAAGATAGGGGCGCAGGTGATGTTTACCAAGAATGACCCCGATATTGCACACCGCTATTACAACGGGAAAATCGGGCGCCTGATCGAATTCCGTGAGAACACGGTTGTCGTTCGCTGTTCTGGTGATGATGACGTTATTGAAGTGAAGCCGGTGATCTGGTTCAATCATCAGTACCATGTGGATGAGGTAACGATGGAAGTGGTCGAAGAAGTTTCCGGCACCTTTACTCAACTCCCATTGAAACTGGCATGGGCTATAACTATTCATAAAAGTCAGGGCCTGACGTTCGAGCGCGCCATCATTGATGCGCGGGCGGCTTTTGCTTCCGGACAGGTCTACGTGGCGCTCAGTCGTTGCCGTACACTGGACGGACTGGTGCTGAGTTCGCGAATTGATCAGGGTGGAATTATTACGGATCAAAACGTGATGAATTTTACGAACAATACCTCGGCTTCCGCTGCTGATGAACAAACGTTCCTCACAGCACGTAGTCAGTTTCAGTTGGACATGATGAAACAGTTGTTTGATTTTTCTTCGCTTGTGCATCACTACCGTTCCCTGCGCCGGCATTTGCAAACCCATGCCGCCAGCCTTGAACAACGTCAGATCGCCCCCATGCTGGAATTTGAGCCGGTGTTTTCGGAAGTAAAGATGGTGGCGGAGCGCTTTACGCAAGAAATCAATTCCTTTGTAGTGGACGATAGCATTCCGGAGGAGAATCCGCGCTTGCAAGAGCGGGTCCGAAAAGCGGCTGGCTGGTTTTCGGAAAAAATAAAAACATCCATCTGGCCAGTCCTGGGCACATTCTCCATCGCTAGTGATAATGCTGCTGTGCGCAATATTATACGTGAGTCACTGGATGTGTTGAGGAAGGAAGTCAATCTGAAAATGACCTGCCTGGAATACGCGGTCGAAGGATTCAGTGCGCTCCGTTATTTGAACGTAAAAGGGAAAGTTGTACTGGAACTAAGCGAGGCGCCGGATCGCAAGTTGGGAAAGAGCATAGATAATCTGGATTTCATGGCTCATCCACTTCTCTTTAAAGAGCTCCTTAAATGGCGGAATAACATCGCTGGCGAACGAAAGATAGCTACCGGAAAAGTGGTGCCTCAACGCACCTTGATTCGCATTGCTGAAGTGTTACCTGCCGATGAAAATTCGTTGTCGGCCATCAAAGGGGTGAGTCGGAGAATGATGCAGGATTTTGGCGCGGATCTGCTTGGAATGATCCGCCAATACTGTAAAGAAAAGGACGTACCTCAGGTGAAAACGATGGAGATTTCGCAAGAACACATAAAGAAAAATGCGGGCTTCGATTCGAAAAAAATCAGCTTTGATCTTTATAAATCCGGGAAGAGTATTCCTGAAATAGCGGCTGGGCGAGGACTTGCGAAGTCTACGATTGAAACCCATTTGCTTTTTTACCTTGAAGCCGGAAAAATTGCTGTCAATGAATTGGTGCCTGAACAAAAATTTCGCACTATCGCAGACTACTTCCTTTCACCTGAAAATACGGATAGTCTAAGCATGGCCAAGGATTTTCTGGGCGAAGATTATAGTTATGGTGAACTGCGTTTTGTGCTTCATCATTTGCGACAACTTCATTCGAAATCACAGCTGTCCAAGATAATTTGAAAAATAAATTAACTTGCTGATATTCAGAATCAATATTTTGTTTTCTGTTGAATTTTCAAATTAATCCTACCCCGAAAATAGTAATAATTGTTCAGGTTTTCTTTCATCCTGTCGAATAAAAGGCTCATCCAGCCAACTCCATAGATTTATTTTAACGAACAGGTTCATGCGGATGAAGGTGATCATATTCGACATGTGCCACTGGTATTTTGCTTTTACCTTCAGGTAGGTCAGCAAAAGAATGGTGATAAGCGCGGTCCATATCTGAATTTGGACGGAGTTTTCCGAAGTTCCGACAAACGATTTTATCTTCAGGTTCTGTTTTATAATCTTGAAGAACGATTCGATGTTCCATCGCTCTTTATATACCCTTGCGATTGTTGACGCTGTCCAAGATAAATTATTGGTCAGGAAAACAAGTTCCTGTTGCTTTTCTTCGTCCCATTTGCGCACCAATCGCAGCTTTTGAGGATAATCAACACTCGCTTTGGGACCACACAGTTTTATCAGGCAGCTTTGGGTAATGCCCTTGTCTTTTTCTTTTGTGAGGTCATATTCCTCAATGACTTCGTAATCCAGATTTGTTTTTGCCCGGGTAACAAAGAAAACGCCGCCGCTGTCCAAATTATTCCACCAGGAAAAATCATAATATCCCATATCGAATACCAGCACACATCCCGGAGGAAACTTCATCTTGCGGGCAACGGTTACTTCATGGCTTTTCCCCTTAGTTAAATCGGCGAAGGCCGGAAGACAGCCATCATAATCAAGCACAAGGTTTATTTTCATCGCGCCTTTTCGCTTGCGGAACTGTGCCCAATCGTAAAGCGATAGTGTTAAGGGTATGACGCTCGCATCAAGAAGGTAGACCTTGCGCTTGATCTGTTTTAATGCAGGCCTGGCAAATGCGGCCTGCTGCCGGATATAATCGTAAAGGGTGTAGTAAAACTCTTGAAAAACCTTTGAGGTCCTGTGCTCATTTACGTATGAGACGCTTGATTTAGACGGCGCCTGACGGCAGCCAAGATGATGAATGTTGCCGGTGATACTCCGTAAACCGTTTGATATATCGCGCACCGAATTGGCCTGGCCAAACTGGCAAAACAGCATGCTGATCAAGTGCGTCCAGCTATCTATGCCCTTATTGTACTTGTC
>CAZPDS010000016.1:10960-40043 GCA_964585485.1 uncultured Bacteroidales bacterium | reverse complement strand
CCATTCATAAGGGCGTCCGCGAGGGCCGCCCCATTCATAAGGGCGGCCGTGAAGGCCGCCCCGACCATTATTGGGCGATTACGAATTTTGCGGCATAACGGGCGGTTCCCGATGAAATTACGCAGATGTAACTGCCGTCGGCCATGTTGTTGGTGGCCAGCGAAAATTCATGCGTGCCGGCCTCAAGCCGGCCGGCGTTGTGGCTTTGTAAGGATTTTCCCGCAAGGTCAAAGAGGTGAATCTGAACATTATTCTCCGTTGTTATCGTCTGGAGGCTCACATGTAGTTGGTTAACTACGGGATTGGGCCATAGGGTACATCGGATGCCGTTAATCAAAGGGGCCTGGCTGATACCGGCTTGCGATAAATCCACCAGGGGAAGAATCATGGCGTCTACATCCAGGGGGGCCGGATAACCCCAGCCGCTGGCCTGCAGTGTATGCCAGGTCTGGTTGAGGCCCCATTGCTCCCACACTAGTTCTTTGCCTTTGCCATCGCCGTTGGACGTGGATACCAGAGCCAGGCTATCGCTATTGAACGCACTGAAATCAACCCCCATCAGGTAATCATCAAGGACTACCACCGAGGAATCAAAGATGACGCAATAGGCGCCCAGCAGGGTGGTGGACGTGTCGACCTGGCTGAGAGAGGTGGTGTATCCCGTCAGCCGGGTGCCAGGGCCGGGCTGGTTTTCACCGGCCATGGTATAGCCGTTGATGCTGTCGAAGCGCCACACACTGAAGGTGAGGCTTTCATCGGCCTGTACCTTTTTGTATCCGAACCAAAACAATCCGCCAATAATCCGGTAGCTGGTGGTAAGCGGGTAGTGCTGGCCGATGGCCACCGACTGATAACTGTTTGTCCCAAGTACGTAACCTCCCAGCGAATCAGCCACCAGGACATAGCCGGAAGCGCTCGCCGCATCGGCAGGCCACAGGGTGTCGGTAACCGCTTTGGGGGTGGAGCTTGAACTAAAACGGCCCGTTTCATACACGGGTCGCTGAGCCAGGGATGTGCCCGTAATCAGAGCAAAAAGGAGTATCAGAACCGGATATTTCATCAGCAATAATATTTGTGCAAAGATAGTCTGTTTTTAAGAGAGGGCATAAAAAAACCCGCTAACGAATAGCGGGTTCTTTATATTGTGTAGGATGAACCTTACTTGGTAATGTTCATTTTGATAGCCATGCGGGCTTCGCCTGCATTTACTAAGTAGTAGTAAGTTCCGGCTGCGTAGTTGGCAACATCCATATCAATGGTGTAAGCACCAGCATTCTGGCTGCCCAGGTTCATGTGCTCAACAACTTTACCGCTGGCGTCAAGAACGCGTACCAGTACCTTTTCGGCGCTGTTCTGCAGTTCGTAGGACAGGGTTACGTTGTTTACAGCAGGATTCGGATAGGTGCTCATTTTGAGACCGTTGATGAAGCTGTTCTCAACGATACCGTCGGTCATGTCAACGATCGGCATGATAACGGCGTCGAAATCAAGACCCCAGTTGCTGGCGTCTTCGAGCATGGTGTACCATGCACCGTCGCTCCATTTGTCCCATGCGAGTTCCATCTGTCCACCGTCACCGTCAGCGGTGCTGACCAGACCAATGGTGTCAGGATAGCAATTTTCGATGTCGAAAGCAATGCAATAGTCGTTGCTAACATTCACAACCGAGGAGAAAGTGTGGATGTAAGCAGTGCTAAGCAGGGAAGAGGTGTCGATGTTGCCGATACTTACAACATCCGATTTCAAAATGGTATTCGGGCAGGTCTGGCCTGTACCAGCGGTGGTTGTACCATCGGTTCCGTCCATAGCAAGAATCTGCATAGCAACAGTTCCAGCGCCGGTTACTTCGGTTTTACCACCGAACCAGTAAATAGCTCCTTCGATTTTGTAAGGGGTCACAACGATGAAGGCTTCACCTTTAGCATAGTCACCATAACCGTTACAACCTACTACATAACCACCACCGGCCGAACCAAACAGGGTAAATCCGGTGAAATTGGCCATGTTGCCCGGCTCAAGGGTGTCAGTGGGGGTTTTGAAAGCCGACATTTCCTGGGCAGGCATGTGCTTCACATAACCTACTTGTTTCTGTGCGAATGCAGAAACAGCGAAAAGAACGAGTACACTTAAGATGTAAACTTTTTTCATAAAATGTGATTTTAGTTGATTTTATAAAGCAAAAATAATAATAAAATCTTAACGCGCGCATTTTTTGTTGTTTTTTTAAGAAAATTCTTCCCTTACAATGCATAATCAGAGCTTCGGATATCAGATAGTTTAGTATATTTGTCCGGACATTTTGGCTCGGCTACAGTTCTCGCTTGGGGAGGTAATATCAGGAGCCATTCGGAAAAATAACTTTAACTAACTTAAAACCATTTAATTATGAAAAAGTTTATGCTTGCATCGGCGCTGGTTTTGATGTCTGTGGTGACCTTTTCACAGAACTTTATCACACCGATGGAAACGGGAAACAAGACGTACATCGACGGCATTAGTTTGCCCAAAACGCCCATTGACACCATCATGGACGATGAATTCTTTTTGGATCAGGCCATTATCATCGGTTATACCGGTGGCGGTTATGTGTTTGGAACAAACATTTCCAACACCACTGGAAATAAAAAAGTGGCGCAGGGTTACATTAATTTCAACCCCGGACTGGTTATCGAAGAAGTTTTAATGTGGGTGGGCGGACTCTATGGCATTGGTGCCAATTCCGACCTCGTAGTAACCGTGAATGCACTTGATGATTCCAGTAGCTATGGTTCATCTACGGTAAGTTATGATATCGTATGTCCGGGCACTGTGATGGCTTCTGTAACCGTTCCTTTTTCGGCTATCGATACGGTTGATTTTACCGTGGCTACCCTGGCTACTCCGGTCAACTGTCCGCTGGATTTTGCCGTGGTTGCTGACTACACCGACTACTATGTGAACAGCGACACCATTGGTTTTGTTTGTTCTTTCGACGGTGGAGCCTCCTCTAGCTATGGTGTTGAGTACACCTGGTGGGAATATCCCGCAGCTACTGCATTTTGGACACAAGCCAGCCATGTTTTCGCTGACATGGATAACCTGCTTGCCTTCTTCCCCGTGGTTAGCCACCTGACAGGTTTGGTTGAAAACCCGGAATTCGTGAACGGTGTTAAATTAGGACAAAACTTCCCGAATCCTTCGGTGAACGGAACCACCAGTATTTCTTATGCACTGGAGACCGCCAGCGATGTTACCCTGACCATTTATGATCTCCAGGGCCGCACCGTGGAATCGGTAAACCCAGGTCACCAGACCGCTGGTACGTATACCGTTGAACTGAATACGCAGTTGAGCGCCGGTACCTATTATTACTCCCTGGCTGCTTGCGGTACACGTCTGACCAAGAAAATGATCATTCAGTAAACAGCATGCACTCAAAAAAGAGAGGCTGTCCTTTTGAGACAGCCTCTTTTTTTTGCCTTGAATTGGGATTAAATATTTTTCAGTATGCCCACAAGGAAGTCCCAGAATTTTTGAACACTGGCAATTTCAAGCCGCTCAGCGGGGGAATGCACACCGCGCAAGGTAGGCCCGAATGAGATCATGTCCATGCCGGGATATTTTTCTCCGATCAGTCCGCACTCTAAACCAGCGTGAATGGCCAGCCAGCGGGGTTCTTTCCCGAATAGTTCGTGGTAGGTGCGTATAGCGGTCTGCAGCACCGGTGAATTTACATTGGGTTTCCAGCCCGGATAACCGTCGTTGTGGGTGGTGCGCGCACCCATCGGCTGAAACACTGCATCCATCATGTCGATCATGTCTTGCTTTGCGGATTCGATGGAGCTGCGCTGGCTGGTGGAAATATTGATTTCGGTTTCCGTCATTTTTACAGAGGCCAGGTTGGTGGAGGTTTCCACCAGACCCGGGATGTCGGCCGACATGGCCATCACGCCATGAGGACAGGCGTACAGTGCATTCAGCAGGTTTTCCTGACAAACAGCGTCAATGCGGAAGTCCGGCTTATCCGTTTCGCTAAGCCCGATGCTCAGGCCGGGATCGGTGGTGGCCAATTCGGCACGGATGTCCTTGCCGAGCTGGTCAACAAAGGCTTCCCAGGCGGCCTGGTGTTTTGCCGGAATGGTAACGATGGCATAGGCCTCTCGTGCAATAGCATTGCGGAGGTTGCCCCCGTCGATCACCGATAAACGTAAAGCAAACTGCCGCTCGCCGTTCCATAGAAAGCGGTTCAGAATTTTATTGGCGTTGCCCAGTCCTTTGTTGATGTCATCCCCCGAATGTCCGCCTTTCAATCCGCCGATACTAAGTTTGTAGGCAAGGTGCTTTTCTTCCACTTCTTCCCGGTGATACGTGAAGTAAGCCTGTGTGTCGCGCCCTCCGGCACAACCAATAAAAAGTTCACCTTCGTCTTCACTATCGAGGTTCAGCAGGATGTTGCTTTTTAAAAAACCCGGCTTTAAAGCAAAAGCGCCGGTCAGGCCGGTTTCTTCGTCGACTGTAAATAAACATTCCAGCGGACCGTGTGTAAGACCTGTGCTATCCAGCAACGCGAGCTGGGCGGCCATCCCGATGCCGTCATCGGCGCCGAGGGTGGTGCCTTTTGCTTTGACCCATTCGCCATCGATGTAGGGACGGATCGGGTCCTTGTCGAAATCGTGAAGCGTGTCGTTGTTTTTTTCACACACCATGTCCATATGACTTTGCAGGCATACCCATGGTTTTTGTTCCATGCCGGGTGTGGCGGCTTTGCGGATCAAAACATTGCCCGCCTCGTCCTTCAGCGTTTCCAATTGGCGGTCCTGTCCGAATTTCATCAGATAATCAATCATGCGATCCTCTTTTTTCGAAGGATGCGGTATCTTGCAGATATCATCGAAGAACTGCCAGATTTTCGTGGGTTGCAGGGTGCTTATGCTCATAAGATGTTGGGTATAATAATTATTCGCTTATGTCGGAAAGTCTGTTCTCACCGGCCTTCCTGAGTTTTCGTTTTTGCGGATCGTAATGCATATATTCTTCAGGCGGCAACACACGCCCGGTTTTCCGCGCCAGGCGGTCGTTAAGCATATAGTCAAATAAATAGTTGGCATGAAGCCGGGCCAAACGACCCGCCAAACGGTAGGCCGCATTAACATCAATGGTGTCGACGTTGTATACGTAACGTATAGTGCCGGAGAAGGGGTCGCCCGTGAAGCGGCCTTCCACATTGTCGCGCACATACATGTTGCCAAACAAAAGATGCATTTTCTGCTCAGGAACGTTCAATACACTGGCTTCATACCAAACATTAAGCGCAAGTGCATTGCACCATACTTCCCATTTGTACAGCGTAGTGTCAAATTGCAGACTTTTTTTGAAGGGTTCCTGGTACTCTTCCAGGGTAAACTGTGCAACATTGACGAGGTATAAATTTCCCGGGGATCCCAGAAAGGAATCCAGGCTATCACCGGGAAAGATGTGGACGCCATATTTTATAAGCTCATTTTTCAGCGTCCGCGTGTAATGATCCGTGAAGAGCGAGTCATTAATGTATTGTAAATATTTGCTATGAAAAAAACTCACAGAATCGCGAAGGTTTTCAGGGATACTGTCGTAGCCTGCTATTTCCCAGGTTTTCAGATTCTGCATGAGCAGAAAGCTGGGTTCAATCAGGCAGATGCTAAGACTGTCGGGCGTTTGCAAAACCTGACGGGCTAATTTTTTTTCAGCCGTGCAGGCGGGCACACCCAACAACATCATCAACAACAGCAGAAGGAGTCCGGTTTTCTTTTTCAAGGTTCAGGTATCAGATTCATAATGGAAGTAAACAAAGGAAGCAAGATTGACGAAACAGCATAACGAAAACCTTGTTTTTTTATTGGCAGTTCATCGTTTCTTTCATCTTCAGACCGAAATCCTTGCCCCAGGCTTTTGCCTTTTCCAGATCCGCCGCCGAGGGCGTGAATTTGACAAATGGGCCACCGGGAACCAGGGTCATTTTGAGTTGTGTCAGGCAGCTCTGCATCTGCTGATCGGCTTCTCCGCTCCATCCGTAGGATCCAAAACACGCAGCCAGCTTACCCTTGTCGCGCAGCGGACTGCAGAGTGCGAAGAGGGTGTAGATGGGTGGCAGGAAATTCTGATTGATGGTGGAGGATCCGGTGATGATTGCCGCGGCCTGTGTGAGTTTCTCACCCAATTCGCCGGCCGGCATTTTTTCAATGTCGCAAACATCGGCCACAATGCCGGCTTCGGTGAGGCCCTGGCCAATGGCTTCGGCCAGCAGGGCCGTTTTTCCGTAGGCGGAAACGTAGGCCACCAAAGCACGGTCTTTCTGAGGAAATTCCAGATAGGCACGAGAATACTCCGCGCTCAGGTCAATATAACGTTTCCAGTCACGCCGCAGGATGGGGCCGTGACCCGTGCAGATCGCGCGAATGTCGAGGGGCCGGATTTTCTCAATCGCCTTCAGCATGAATTTGCTGAAGGGTTTCAGGATCACATCAAAATAATACTTGAAGGCGTCATCATAATTCCCCACCAAATCATCAAACATGGCTTCGTGGCAGAAATGCGCACCAAAGGAATCGCAGGTGAACAGCAACTTGTCCTCCACCAGGTAGGAATAAATGCTGTCGGGCCAATGAAGGTTGGGCGCTCCGATAAATCGCAGGGTTTTGTTCCCAAGATCCAGGGTGTCGCCATCTTTAACAATGAGGTGCGGAAACTCAATGTTCATGATGTCGCTCAGGTAACGGATGGCATTGCCACTGCCTACCACCCTGGCCTTGGGGGCAAGCTTCAGCAGGTGAATCACATTGCCCACATGGTCCGGCTCGGTGTGGTTAACGATGATGTATTCCAGATCGGCCGGATCGCAAACCTTCCGGATTTTGGCCAGGTAAGTGTCGAGAAATTTTTCCTTCGACGCCTCGACCAGCGTTTTTTTATCCGCATTGATGAAATAAGAATTATAGGTGGTTCCGTATTGGGTCTCCATGACCACGTCAAAGGTCCGGATATCCGGATCCAACACACCAACCCACTTTACATCGGGGGTAATTTCAAGAATTTTTTCGTCCGTAAAAGCCATAGGTAAATTATTTAAATGACTAAAAATCTAATTCTATTTGCAGACCTTCGCCCTCCTCTTTGTCGCCCTTTTTGGGACGATGTTTCACGGGCTTTTTGACCTTGGGAATGGAAGCGGGCTTGCTGCTGATTTCGATCTGATCTTCCGGAATCAGGGTTTCCATGATTTCGGGAACGTCTGCATCGTTGCCGCTATCTTCAGACAAGCTCAAGTCCTCTTCTTCGATTTGCTGTTCCCCGGCATCTTCGATGAGCGGGATCACTTCTTCGGGTTCTTCTTCCTCCGGGAGCGATTCCAGGCTGTTGATCTTTTTTACCGGCAGGCTGCCCAGCCGCTTTCCTTTGGCTTTGTAGCCTTTCACTCCGATAAATTCGGAAAGAAGGAACTCTTCCGAGGATTTTGCTTTCGGGTTTTTCGATTGGTACATCAATTCCACGCGCGGGTACTTGTCGGCCGTCAACAGGACCAGATCAGAACCCTCGGTTTCACTAATGAAACTAACTTTTTTGTCGGTGGGCTCAATCTGGAAACGCTTAACAAAATGGCATCCGGCTTCCGGATCAAAATAGACGGCGGTAAAAACCCGGGAAGGCTTGTGCTTTTCCAGAAAGAGGATGTCATCCTCAAAGTGGTTGGTTAAATCAAAATTGTAGAGCTTGTAATGCCCCGATTTATAGATGGCCAGAATTCGGTCGGCATCAGAGAAGGCACCCAACAAGCGGCCGCGTCCTTCGGCGTTGAGTCGCAGAACCGAATCGTCAAACCAGATGTCGCGCGCACCCAGCGTGGATACGCCACTGTCTTTTAAAACGATCTTACGGACCTCGTTTCGCGATAAGATGTTGCCGATGGAATTTCGTCCTTTGATGGCCAGGGCACTGAAATCAAAATCGAAGGTAAGGACCCGCAAACGTGCCTTCGGACGCAGGTGAACCGTGATGGTTTCCGCTTCGCCATTGGGGTTTACAGTAAAATATAATACCTTCGAATCTTTGGTTCCCTTGGTGAGGTCGTAAACTTTATCGCGGGTTACCCCTTGCACCCCGAAGCGCTTCACAAGCGTGGCTCCCAGGCGGCCATCGCGGTAAACCATGTTGTAAATGGTGCGCTCGTCATTTTTCCGGAAAACATCAACATGAATAATTCCGGGACCTACAAAAAATTTATCACTGACCTTGCTGACCACAAAGCTGCCGTCTTCGCGGAAGGCAATGATGTCGTCGATGTCAGAACAGTCGCACACAAATTCGTTCTTCTTTAAGCTGGTGCCGATGAATCCTTCTTCCCGGTTGACGTATAGCTTTTGGTTGGCGGCCGCGACCATGGTTGCCTGAATCACGTCGAAGTTTTTAAGTTCCGTTCGCCGTTCCCGTCCGGTGCTGTATTTTTTACGAATCCGTTTGTAATACTCGATGGCGAATTCTGTGAGATGATCCAGGTCGTGCCGGAGTTGTTTAATATCATCTTCAATGGCCTGCATTACCTCCTTGGCTTTGTCGCTGTTGAATTTTGATATTCGTTCGATAGGGATTTTGCGGAGCCGCTTTATGTCGTCCGGACTGATAGGGCGGATCAAGGACTTATGGTAGGGCTTGAATCCTTTTTCAATGGTCTTGTCAATATCCTCGTCGGTCTTACATTTCTTGATCAGTTCATAAATTTCCTTTTCGATAAAGATCTTTTCAAGGCTTGAATAATGCAGATGCTGGAGGGATTCTTCCAGCTGTATTTCCAGTTCTTTTTTTAGCAGGGCACGGGTGTTATTGGCCGAGAAGGCCAGTAATTCCGTCACGGAAATAAACCTGGGCCGCTGGTCTTCGATGACACAGCACACCGGTGAAATGGAAACTTCGCATTGTGTGAAGGCGTACAAGGCATCGATGGTCTGATCCGGCGATACACCGGGTTGAAGCTGAATGTTGATTTCTACGTTTTCAGCGGTGTTATCCTCGATTTTTTTTACCCGGATCTTGCCCCGGTCGTTTGCGGCAATAATGGTATCAATCAGTGCACCTGTCGTAACGCCGTACGGGATTTCTGTAATAACGAGCCCTTTCTTGTCGACGGCGGCGATCTTTGCGCGGATTCGGATTTTTGATCCGCGGCCGCCATCATTGTATTTGGAGACATCGGCCATACCCCCATTCGGGAAATCAGGATACAATTCGGGCTGTTTCCCTTTCAGGTAGTCGATGCAGGCATCGATTAATTCGATGAAGTTATGTGGTAATATTTTTGAGGTTAAACCAACAGCGATTCCTTCGCCACCCTGGGCCAGCAGGAGGGGAAATTTCACCGGCAAGGTCACCGGTTCTTTGTTGCGGCCATCGTAAGAGGCTTGCCATTCGGTGGTTTTGGGGTTAAACACCACGTCCAGGGCAAATTTTGAAAGCCGCGCTTCAATGTAACGCGGGGCAGCCGCCGAATCTCCGGTGAGTGTGTTTCCCCAGTTCCCTTGTGTATCCACCAACAATTCTTTTTGCCCCAACTGAACCAGGGCCCCGCCAATGCTGGCATCCCCGTGCGGATGATACTTCATGGTGTGACCAATGACGTTGGCCACCTTGTTGAAGCGGCCATCGTCCAGCTCTTTCATGGCATGGAGAAGCCGGCGCTGAACGGGCTTTAACCCGTCGTTCATGTGCGGAACGGCCCTTTCCAGAATGGTGTACGAGGCGTAATCCAAAAACCAGTTTTTATACATGCCCGACAGGTGCAGGGATTTTGGCAGAACCGGGCCTTCATCGTTACCTGCAGGTGTTGGGGGCAGCTTGTCGGCTTCTTCGTCGGACTGTTGTTTTTTCTTGCTCATTGCTTCATGCTTGCGCTATTTCCAGAACCGAAGTATACAGACTTCGGCGGCCAGAAACAGGAGTGCTAAAATAATAAAGAGTTTCCATAATTTGATGCCCGAATAAAGATCCCGGATGACTTCCGTCAGATTTCTGTCCGGCTGATCCACCAGGCTCACATTTTGCAGGCCCGCCCGGTCGCACTGTTCCTTCAGTTCCTCCGCGGTATACGTGTCTTGTCGTGATTCCGTTCTCGCGTAGTTGAAGGCGAGCCCGCTGTGGTTCTCCTGAGGGCCAATTACCTCAAAATGTCCGGCCTCGCGGATTTGCTGATGAACAAAAAGACCCGAAGCCCCGTCACGGCCGTTCACCTCCGGAATAAATTCGGCCTTGCCCTTGTGTTGCCTGATTTTTATCACCTGGTCTCCATCGCCCGATCCCAAGGGGTAGGGAATCTTCTCATCGGCCCCCAGCGTATACCATAAGCGCGGATTGGGTTGACTCAAGAGCGCCATCTTGTACAGGACCGGAACAAAAAGTGCATGTTGCTGAAATGTGCTGCCCGTGGGCCCCAGTGGGGATGCCAGTTGGTAGATTCGGCCATCGCCGGATCGCGAGACCCCCAAAAACGTTTGATTATCCTGCATCCGCATGAGCCATTCGTGATGACCGCTTACGCCCGAACGGATTGGATACCATGTGAAAACCGCCGGTAAATCCATCTTTTCCGGAAGATGATCAAAAACATCCTGAAACATCGGATGCCCCAGGGCGAGATCATTGACACGCTGTGCCCGTCTACTGAGGGGGCCGTATTGGGGAGCCTGCAAGGCCATGAGAAAGCGCTGGTAGGATTCCCCCTCCATGCGCACCGGTGGGTTGATCAACAAACTCCCGCCCTTGCTTACAAAACGCTGTAGTTCCTGAACAAGCCCTGACGAAACCACAGGTAAACCATCAAGGATGATAAAATGAAAACGGCCGAAGGCTGAAACGTCCAGATTATTGTAGGACTGACGCTGGTAGCGGAAAGAGGAATCGTTTTTCAGAAGGGCGCTCAGGTATATATTGGGGGTGCCCTGATCGATGACCAAAACAGGTATGTCCGCACTTACGGTGTAGGTGAAAAAAAACGTATCGTCATAAATGATCGGGTTGTCAGCAATTTCGATGGTGCCAAAGTGCTGTCCCGGCCCCGCTTCCTGGTAGCTGATCTCCAGCGTAGCTTCGCTCAGGGGTGGAAGACTGAAGCTGGTAGCGGCTTTCTGATTGCCATTAACGAGCACTTTGAGCGGGATGTTTTCGCAGGCTTGCGGCGCATGGTTTTTTACCAGTACAAAAAGTTTAACTTTTTTTCCGGACTGATGCACGGGGGAAGAAAACCAGCAACTGTCGACGCTGATGTTTGCGGCCGGATGTGCTTTGAGTGGTACCAGGAAATAGTGCAGGCTGGTATCTTTGGGGAAATTGGTGAAATCTGTAATCGACTTCTGAAAGTCGCTGATCAGGTACAGATTTTTAGTGCGTCCCCCGTCGTTTTTCATCAGGTCTTGCTGGCGTTTCACGACGTCTGAAAGCTTCCTCGAAGAGGGCGAAATGCGGATGCCGGCAAGAAGCTCCTGGAACTCTTCCCGCTGAACGAAACGCTGATGCAGCCCCTCAAAATCGTTGGTGAGCAGTTGAAATTTGTCGCCGGCACCAAAGGCCGCCGCAATTTCACCGGCCTTTTTTCGGGCTGTTTCTAAAAGGGTTCCCTCATCGTTATGCGCTTCCATGCTGAAGGAATTGTCGGTGTAGATACTGATATAACTTCCCTGCGCGGATTGCAGCGACAGGCTTGTAAGCGGGATGAAGGGCTGAGCAAAAGTGAAAACCAGGCAAATGATCGCTAGTATCCGTAAGGCAAGAACGATCAGATGTTTGAGCCGTGACTGCCGGCGGGTTTCCAGTTGAATATCTTTGATGAAGCGAACGTTGGTGAAGAACACCCGTTTAAATTTCCGGAAATTGAACAGATGAACAATCACCGGAAGGGCAACGGCGGCCAGACCGAAGAGGAAGTATGGGTGAACAAATTGCATGAGGATGTGCCAATATTCCTGCAAATTTACATTATTATTGCAGGCTGGGCATGCCTTGTTGAAAACTAAATTCCGCGCGCCTATACCACAGGCGCAGATCCCCGCGTCTTAATGCATAATCACAAACGGCTTTGTCTCAGTCACCTGATTCGTCAACGTCTTCAGGAAATACGTTCCTGTGGGAAGATCGAGCAGATCGAAGCGAATCAGAGCGGAGACCGGCTGATCAACATGCTGTTCTGCTACACAGGCGCCCATTGCGTTCATGATGCTGAGGTCAATGTGCGTTACCGTGGGATCCTTCACTTGTACAAAAAGCACGTCGGTGGCGGGATTGGGGAATACCAGCAGTGTACTGATGGCTTGATCATTCAATCCGCCAACAATACTGCTGATGTAAAATTTATGCGGATCGGGCGAACCAATCAGCGGATGGGTTACGCTTTTCGGGCTGAGGTCCGAGGCATGAATATAGTAACGAATGGTATCGTTGGCCTGCTGCTGCGGTATGGCGCCTGTCCATGAATTGCCTGAAGTGTGACTCATCAAAACTTTTTGCCAGGCTCCGGTGTTTACCTTGTAGCGCAGGTATACGGAGTCACTGATGAGGTTGGAGCCGCTCAGGGCATAGATGTTTGCATTAATCGTGTATTGGCTGGACTGGTTCTGCGACCCTAGCAGCGGTTGGTGTTGAACGTACAGCATGTTTTTATCCGCAACTTCATGGGTGCGGCAATGCAGCGCATCAGTCGACTCCCAGGGCGTGGATGAATTCGTCAGTATAGGCACTATGGTATAACCCGGCATGGCTGCCTGATACACGGCGATGGCGTTAGCATCGTAGGTAGCACTGCTGCCGCCCATAGTGGGCACATAAACATAGTTATTAAGTATCAGGGAATTCGTGTATGGCTGACCATTGGGCTCGTAGACACGGTATACCTGGTAATTATTGCCGTAGGCCGATACCTGGGTGCCCCACCACGTTGCCATGGCTTCGTAATCGCTATACTGGGGATTGGAGGTGGCCACCTTGCCAATCAAAACCTTATCGACATCCAGAAACTTTCCCCAGCAGTCGATGTGTTTTATATAATCCCCCAACGGATCCGTGGTAATGTAATTATGGGTAATCCCCATGAAACGTTTGAAGAGGGTGTCTATCTGGGCTTCGGTCTGAGAATCCTCGTCCAGCACCAGATCGGTCATAGCTGCCGTATTTATGCCGTCATTCATGAAATTGCCTCCCGTGTGGGTAACATCCATTCCATACAGATCCATGCCCAGGTGGGTGGCCATGACCACAGGTACATTATCGTCGTTGGGTCGTGATGGGCGGTTGTAAGGAAAGTCGATCACCGCCACCTCACTGTTGTTAACCATGATAAACCAGGGCGAGAAATCACGGGCCCAGTAACTGTCAACAGCGGTGGTCAGAAAACTGCAGTTGGCCAGGTTGACCCCGTTGCTGTTGTATTGGCTGGTGACGGTGCTCTGGGCACTGCTGCTTTCCACAAGGGTAATCACGGGGGTATGCTGCGACATGCTGGCAACGAGGTTCAATGGTATGCCAAATCCAACGCCCGTTGGGTAAACTACAATTACGGCCTGTGCCGGCTCCCATTCGGCTACCGGGCGCACTATTCCCGTGGGTGGAGCTG
The DNA here is from genome assembly GCA_964585485.1 of uncultured Bacteroidales bacterium. Taxonomy (GTDB): domain Bacteria; phylum Bacteroidota; class Bacteroidia; order Bacteroidales; family CAIWKO01; genus CALGYY01. Next base: position 26,440 of record CAZPDS010000016.1, on the reverse strand, counting down.
TGGCGGTAAAGGCTTTAAAATCATTAGTGGATACCTTTAACTCAGCGGAATCCAGCATGTGATGCCGGCCCTGAAAGGTTTGCGCGGCGACGGTGGTCGTCAGAAAGAGAAACGCCAGCAAGGCCGGCAGGCGGAGGCGGAAGAATCGCAGCATAAATAGATATTAGACCGCAAATATAAAAATATTTGCGTGATGCCCAAGCAACTGGGTCGTGTAAAATTTTTCGTCTTAAAGATTTGATTACTTTTGCGATGATGAACCGTTTTGCCGTCAGATGGGTCGTGCGAGTATTCCTATGGGCCGCCATAGGTGTTGTGGCCATATACCTGATCCGAAGTTTGATGGCGCCCATTCTTTTTCAGCGCGAATACGATCATCGACGCACTGCCGTGATTGAGCGCTTGGTGAACATCCGCACAGCACAGCGAGCCTATTTTGAGCAACATGGCCACTATGCAGCCGATTTTGATGAACTGGCGCATTTTATCAACACGGGGGAAATTCCCGTTGTCAGGATGGTCTATGCGAAAGGTGATACGACCTATTCGCACTTTCTTTACGACACCCTGCGTCTTGTTGCGGTGCGCGATTCCTTGTTTCCCGGGCGGAAAGCCGGATTCGCCGACTCTCTGCAGTTTGTTCCGTATTCCATTGGTGTTCGCTTTTCGATGGAAACCGACGAGGTCGAATCCGGCCGCGTCAGGGTTCCGGTGCTGGAAGTCAGCGTGGCGAATAAAGATTTTCTCATGGATCTGGATCCTTCTATGTATGAGCCCGAACGGGGTTTAAGCATCGGTAGTTTATTTGAACCCACCCTGAATGGTAACTGGGAGTAATGATGGAAAAAAGTCTGAAAGCCTTGCAGTGTGTTATTGATCCTGCTTTTGACGCTGTCGCCGCAAAGCATTGCCTGCTGGCGGTCGAGTTAAGCCGCGCCCACGTGTGCCTGGCCGTATATGATCGTGTACGCAACCTTTGGGTGGCCCTGGAGGAATGGCCAGCGGATCATACGGCCTTGTCGGGATCGCTGCTGGAATACCTGATGATTATTCGTGAAGGCTCCGCCCTGATGAAAATGGCCTATGCCGATACCGTCATTCTTTGGAACAGCCGGGTGTATTCCCTCGTGCCTCAGGCACTCTATGTGGAGAAGTCAGCCCCGGATTACCTGACGTTTGCACATAACGTTCCTGCGGGTGATTGTGTGCTCACCGATGCGATGAAAAATCTGGAGGCCGTCAATGTTTATAGTATGCCTATGGTCTTGCACGAAGGTCTCCTTCAACTATTGCCCGATGCGCATTTTCAGCACGCTATCACCAATCTGGCCGAAAGTCAGCTAGTCCGCTTTAGCGCCACACTTCCGGATACAAAAATTCTCCTCAACGCCGACCACCGTTTCTTCGATATGCTTGTTTACCGCGGGCGCGGCTTGATTTTCTGCAACAGCTTCGACTTTTCCGGTGCGGAAGATGTGGCCTATTATGCACTTTTCGTGATGGAACAACTCCGGCTTGACCCGCGCGAAAACCAGGTTCTGTTGTCCGGCTTACTGAAGAAACCCTCGGAAGTGGAGGCCTTGCTGAGTCGCTATATGGCCAACGTTCGTTTTATTTCAGCCAACCCTCAGTGGAAATACAGCTATGTCTTTGATGACCTGGCTCCACATTATCATTATAACCTGCTCAATTTACTGGCATGCGAATCATAAGCGGTATCTACCGGGGTCGCCGGCTCAGCCCGCCCCACAATCTTCCGGTTCGGCCCACCACGGACATGGCACGGGAGGCGCTGTTCAATATCCTTTATAACTCGTATGACTTTGAAGGACTTCGGGTGCTCGATCTGTTTTGTGGAACCGGCGCCCTTTCTTTTGAGTTTATTTCCAGGGGCTGTGAGGATGTGACGGCGGTGGATGAGAATTCAAAGTGCATAGATTTTATCCGGAAGACGGCAACAACATGGAACACCTCCGGGCTTCAGGCATTCCGGGCGGAGGTGTTTCGCTTTCTAGAGCATCAGGAAAAGGCATACGATATCATCTTTGCCGATCCGCCGTATAGCATGAAAGAAAGTTTGTTGTTGCCTGCGCTGATTTATTCGCGGAAGTTGTTGGCCCCCGGTGGCCGTTTAATTATCGAACATCCCGCTGATCTTGACTTTCACGATCAACAAGGTTTTTTGGAAAAGCGCAGTTACAGCAGGGTACAGTTCAGTTTTTTTGAGTTTTCCCCGCCCCCCGACGAGGCCGCGAAAGCATCCCTCTGAAGGTCGTGTACGCCCTGCAGTGTAACCTGATTGGACTTCTTTTCGTATTTTAGAGCTAACGTATCCGGCACGCCAGTTAATCCTTAACTCCATGATCTTCAGCATCGCCTTCAGAAATCCCATCACCGAACCGGTGTATATTTTTCTGGTGTTGTTGCTGGTGGTTTTCTTTGCCCCCAAGATTCTTCGTCTGATCAAAATCCCCGGCATTGTAGGCTTTATCCTCGCGGGTGTGGCGCTGGGTCCCAATGGCTTCAATGTAATTGGACAATCTTCCGGTATTGAACTTTTCTCTACCATTGGCCTATTGTATATCATGTTCCTGATCGGGCTGGAAATCGACCTGGCCGATTTTCAGACCAATCGTTTTCGAAGTTTTATTTTTGGGGGCTTTACCTTTCTCGTTCCACTGGTGCTGGGCTTTGTTGTTTGCCGCTACCTGCTGGGTCTTCCGTTTTTGCCGTCCATCCTGTTGGCCAGCATGTTCTCCACCCACACCATGATTTCGTACCCCATCGTGAGTCGCCTTGGGCTAAACCGTCATCGCACAGTGAATATCGTGGCGGGCGGTACCATGATCACCGACACCGCGGTTTTATTATTACTGGCCGTGATTGTGAATTCTTCCGGACAACAGGTGGATTCCTATTTCTGGCTCCAAATGGCCGTTTCGCTAAGTCTATTGTTGTTCACCCTTTTTTGGCTTATCCCGCGGATATCGAAATGGCTGTTCCGTAAACTGGAAGCCGATGCCGGTGGTCAGTACCTTTTGCTGCTGCTGGTGCTTTTTATTTCGGCCTACCTGTCTAAAGCCGCCGGCATCGAACCGATGATTGGTGCCTTTCTGGCGGGTATTGCCATGAACGGTCAGGTTCCGCCGGTATCAAGCCTGATGAACCGTACGAAATTTATCGGAAACACCCTGTTTATACCGGTTTTCCTGATTAGCGTGGGGATGGTCGTGGACCTGCGGGTGTTTCTGCAAGGTTACAAAGCCCTCGAAATCGCCGGTATTCTTGTGGTCACAGCCCTGGTGAGTAAATACCTTGCGGCCTGGTTTTCGCAACTGCTTTTCCGTTTCAACCCCACCGAGCGCAACCTGATGTTTGGTTTGAGCGCTTCCCATGCAGCGGCAACCATCGCCTTGGTGATGGTGGGTTTTAATCTGGGTATGCTGGATCTGAATATGCTGAACGGTACCGTAGCGGTGATCTTTATCAGCTGCATGGTGAGTAGTTTTGTTACGCAGAATGCAGGCCGTAAGCTGGCCATTAGCGACCATGTGGTTACGGCCAGCGAACACATACCTCAGCGAATTCTGATACCGCTGTCGAATCCTGCCACCATGCGGCAGCTTCTAAATCTGGCGGCCTTTATTAAAGATCCGGCAGCAGCGGAACCCTTGTATCCGCTGAGTGTCATTATCGGTGATATTGACAGTCCGGCGGCACAAGAACAACTGCTTCGCGTCAACAAAACCGTATCGGACCTTATCCGGGAGTCCGACCGCTCGGGTATCCGCTATTTCCCCGCAACACGTGTCGACGTCAACGTGGCGAACGGAATTAACCGTGCCATCAAGGAACTCCTAATAACCCATGTGGTCCTTGGATGGAATGGCAAAACCTCCACCCTGAATTATATTTTTGGCACCCTCCTCGAAGGCATTCTGCCCCGCAACAATCAGCTCATGGCCCTGGCGAAACTGGATTCACCACTGAACAGTGTTAAACGGATTTTGCTGGTACTCCCCCCCAATGTCCATCTGGAAACAGGTTTTAACGACATGATCGCGGCCGTCATGAACCTGACCCGCCAGGTGTTTGCCCGGCTGACCATCGTTACCAATGCCGCAGGCCGCGCACGGCTAAACACAGCCATCATTGGATTGCACGAAGGTCTGCACATTGATTTCGTTGAGCAGTATGAACTCCGTGATATCTCCGAACTGGATACGCTTATACGTCATCACGACCTTTCCATCTACGCGGCCGCCCGCCCGCGTACCCTCAGTTATTGCAGTTATATTGCTCATTTACCACGTGTTTTAAGCCGGAATTATTCGGATACGGACTTTATTATTTTATATCCTCAACAATCTGCCGATCTGGGGCACAGCGCAGAACCCGTCGGTAACGATCGCCCCACGATCCTGGCTCCGCCCACCAATGCTGATGGTTTTGAGTACGGAGACTCCGAAGACACCCCAACATCCCAGACCTGAACAGATCGCGGTGCAATCAGCTGCTGAGGAATGCCGATTTTCACCAACCTTCATTCACGGGTTCCACAATTTCCATTAACTTTGCCGTGTAAAGCAAAGGACTGTTCTAATGCGCGAGATTGATCCCCTCATCGAAAAGAAAGAAATCCTGTCCCGTTACCGGGATCTGCTTAAAGTGTGCAAACCCCGCACCTCCCAGGACGATAAACTCATCATCCGTAAAGCGTTTAACCTGGCGTTGGAGGCACACAAGGACATGCGCCGTAAAAGCGGCGAGCCGTATATCTATCATCCCATCGAGGTGGCCATCATCTCGGCCGGGGAAATCGGACTCGGTACTACCTCCATTGTTTGTGCGCTTTTACACGATGTCGTTGAAGATACCGACTACACCCTTGAGGACATCAAAGGACTTTTCGGTGAAAAGGTCGCCCGTATTATTGATGGACTTACCAAGATTTCCGGCATTTTCGATCAGAAGACGGAATCTATGCAGGCGGAGAATTTCCGCAAAATGTTGCTGACCTTATCCGACGATGTTCGCGTGATCCTTATTAAGCTGGCCGACCGTTTGCACAATATGCGGACCCTCGAAAGCCTTCCGCCGGAAAAGCGACTGAAAATTGCTTCGGAAACATCCTACTTGTACGCCCCTCTTGCGCACCGCCTGGGTTTGTTTGCCATCAAGAGTGAACTCGAAGACCTGGCGTTTAAGTTTATGGAGCCCGAGATTTATCGTACCATCACGGAGAAACTTAAAGAATCGGAGCCGGAACGTAAGCGTTTCATCACCAAATTTATCCTGCCCATAAAAAAAGAATTAACCGATCAGGGTATACCGCATACGATTTTGGCGCGCACCAAATCGGTGTATTCGATTTGGGAGAAGATGCGCAAAAAGGAAATCCCCCTCGAAGAGGTGTACGATCTCTTCGCCATCCGCATCATCATTGATTCCCCCCCGGAGAATGAAAAAATTGACTGCTGGCGGGTTTATACCATCGTAACAGGTTTTTACCGGCCAAATCAGGATCGCTTACGCGATTGGATTTCCATTCCCAAAGCCAATGGCTACGAAGCATTGCACACTACGGTGATGAGTCATGCCGGGAAGTGGGTCGAGGTTCAGGTGCGGTCGAAACGCATGGATGAGATTGCCGAAAAAGGATACGCAGCGCACTGGAAGTATAAAGAACATACGTCACAGGAAGGGGCCGTAGACGAGTGGCTGACCCGGATCCGCGAATTGCTGCAAAGCCCGGATTCCAACGCCCTCGATTTTCTTGATGATTTTAAACTGAACCTTTTTGCAGAGGAAATCTTTGTCTTTACGCCCAAGGGTGATCTCTATACACTCCCTGTTGGATCTACAGCCCTTGATTTTGCCTACAATATTCATTCACATATTGGAAATACCTGTATTGGTGCCAAGGTGAATCATAAGCTCGTGGCCCTCAGCCACCGTCTTAAGTCGGGCGACCAGGTGGAAATTATTACCTCCGATAAGCAAACCCCAAAAGAAGATTGGTTTGCGTATGTCACCACCGCCCGTGCGAAAACACAGATCAAAGCGTTTGTTAAGGAAGAACGCAAACAACTGGCCTTGCTGGGGAAAGAACGTTTGCACGATTATTTTGCTGAATTGCACCTGGAATTCAGCACCGCAAACCAAGCCGAATTGATGCGATGCACGGGCATGGAAACCATCGGGGATATGCTGGTCGAGGTGGCCCGGGATAAAATCGGGGTGAAGGAACTCAAAGAATGTTTCCAAAGTCAGGAGCGTGATGGCTTCTTCCGTTTCCTTAAACTGCCTTTTGGCCTGCTGAAACCCACGGATAACCGCAGCGGCGGAACAAAAACCTCCCGTCGTAACAGCGAAGAAAGCGATGCTGTCCTCTCGCCCGAAGTAGAGTCCATCCGCTATCAAATGTCTTCGTGCTGTAATCCCATACCCGGGGATGAGGTCATTGGCATCCTGGGTGAAGCCGGGGAAATTATTATTCACCGTACCAACTGCCAACAAGCCGTGGGCCTGATGTCGCGTTACGGAAACCGCCTTGTGAAACCGAAATGGACGCCCGACGAAGCCCTGGAATTTCTGGCCGGTGTCAGCATCCGCGGCATCGACCGCCTTGGCCTGATGAATGAAATCAGCAAGGTGATCTCAAAACAAATGAACATCAACATGAGATCGCTTAACCTGTCGTCAAACGATGGCATTTTCGAAGGCGTTCTCATGTTATACATTCACAATACCGAACAGCTCCGCACGCTGATCGCCAGCCTGAAACGTATCCAGGGCATCGAAACGGTGACACGTATTAATTAATGCATTTTTCCTGAAAGCAGCCGGGAGGTGTTTCCAAATCGCTACAGCCATGCATACTTCAGCGTGGCTTCCCAATTTATTTTTATTTAGTCCAGCCAATTCGTGAAATAATCGTACTTTTATCCTGTAATTATAACAGCCACACCTATGAAAGAAAAAATTCCCGAGCAATTTGATGAAGTGAAACGTATCTTCACCATGTACCTTGAGGAAAAAGGTCACCGAAAGACCCCGGAACGCTATACCATTCTTCAGGAAATTTATGCACTGACAGGGCATTTTGACATTGAAGCCCTCTATATTCGAATGAAAAATGCGCGCTACAGCGTGAGCCGGGCTACCTTGTACAATACAATTGAACTGTTGCTGGATGCGGGTTTGGTAATTAAACACCAGTTTGGCAACCATTGTGCGCAATTCGAAAAGTCATATAAATTCCGTCAACACGATCACGTGATTTGTATTGAAACAAAAAAAATGATTGAATTTTGTGATCCCCGACTCCAGGAGATTCAGGCCTCCCTTGAAAAGATGCTCAATATTGAAATTCTGCATCACTCCCTGACATTTTACGCACGTTGCAAAGACAAAGCAAAAGAAGATTAGTCCATTCAAATTATACAGTTATGAGTGTTGATGTGATATTGGGATTACAATGGGGCGACGAAGGCAAAGGAAAAATTGTGGATGTGCTGGCGCCCCAATACGATGTGATCGCCCGCTTTCAAGGGGGGCCGAACGCCGGACATACCCTTGAATTTAATGACCATAAGGTGGTGCTTCATTCCATCCCTTCCGGTATTTTTCACGATAATAAACTGAATGTGATCGGCAGCGGAGTGGTGCTGGATCCGGTGGTGTTTGAACAGGAGCTCGCTACCGTCGAAGCCCTGAACCCCAGGGCCCGCCTGTCGCTCCTGCTTTCCAAACGGGTCCATCTTATCTTGCCAACGCACCGCGCGCTGGATGCCGCCTACGAAAGCAGCATGGGCGAAGCGAAAATCGGTAGCACCCTGAAAGGGATTTCGCCCACTTACACCGATAAGTTCTCCCGGAATGGCCTGCGCATAGGAGATGTCCTTAGCTCCGATTTCGGGAATCTGTACGCAACCCTTCGCGAGAAACACCTGAAGATCCTTTCCCTCTATGGCGTGAACCTGGATGAAGTGAAGATCGACGGCCTGAGTTTCGCGAAATTTGAAGAAAAGTGGAAAAATAGCATCGGCTTAATCCGCTCGCTTCAATTGATCGATAGTGAATATGTCATCAACGAATACATCCGCGAAGGAAAAAAGATCCTGGCGGAAGGGGCACAGGGAACTATGCTGGATGTCGATTTCGGATCGTATCCATTCGTCACTTCATCCAACACTATATGCGGGGGCGTGTGCACCGGCCTCGGCATTGCACCCCAGCATATCAAGAACGTATATGGCGTTTTCAAAGCCTATTGCACCCGCGTCGGTAGCGGTCCTTTTCCTACCGAATTATTCGATAAAGACGGAGAAATGATGCAGAAACGGGGCTCCGAATTCGGCTCTACCACAGGTCGTGCACGTCGCTGCGGTTGGCTGGATCTGGTGGCGCTGCGTTTCGCGATCCGCATCAACGGGGTCAATCGCCTCATCATGACCAAAGCGGATGTGCTGGATGCGTTTGAATCTATCAAACTCGGAAATGCCTACGAATGCGGTGGACGCGATTATCAATACCCGCCCTATGAAATCTGTCAACAATCAATCAATCCGGCCTTGCTGAGCATCGTGGGCTGGAAACAGGACATCACCGAAATTACCTCCAAAGAAGATTTGCCGGCGCGCTTAAAACATTTTATCAACGCCATTGAGGACTTCTGCGGAGCCCGTATTACGCAGGTTTCAACAGGTCCAAACCGAACTCAAATGGTGCAAATGTAAAATCCGATCGCGATGATCAGGCGCAAGCGTATTTATGATATAGGGTATTTATCAATGAGCTCTTCAGCTATTCACATGTTGTATAAAATTTAGCGGTTATGAAAACAAACTTTTTCTGGCTGTTCTTTCTGATTCTATTTAGTAGTGCCCCGATCCGTGCCCAGCTTATCGCCGAAGGCGAGGTCCCGCAGGATGTTTATGTCAGTATGAAATACAAATACCCGGACGCCCAGGTGAGCACATGGGAGATGGACAAGGGAAATTATGCCGCCCGTTTTAAATTGAATGATCAGGTGGGACTTGCGTATTTTGCACCCGATGGGAAATGGTTGCGCTCAGCATTCAACGTGTTGGAGAAAGAGCTTCCATCCCCGATTACGACCTACCTTAAAGCACACTATGCCTACAGTATTGTGAAGGAGTGCAATCTTCAAAAAGCCAGCGATGGAAGTGACTCCTACTTTCTTGCCTTGAAGGGTCAGAACCCGAAAGAAGCGATCGAATTACGCTTTGCACTGGACGGAAAACTCCTTAGTAACTCCGATCCCAAGGCTCCGGAAATAGCTCAGAACAAAGGAAATGCAGAGGTAAAGGGAAATAAGACGGCGAAAGAAACGAAACCGGAACCCGAAGTTAAAAAGCCGGATGAAGGTGAGCCCGTGCTAACAGAAAAAGTTCCGGCTCTGGCCCGGACTCATTTTGCAGGGAAAAATAAAAAAGTGACAGATGCTTCCTGGTTCCGAAAAGACCGGAATTACATAGTTCGTTATACTGTTTCGGGCCGCAAAGCATACGGCCTGTATACGGAAGAAGGCAACTGGAAAGAAACCCATGTGGATACCGATCCGCTGAAACTGTCCCCCATTACACAGGATTATCTGAAATCGAACTTCAAACGTTTGCGCATCCTTAGCGTTGATTATGTTCAACAGGCGCCCAAATTCAAGTCCTTTGATGTCTCCATGGTCGAAAAGTCATCAAAATTAGCCAATCCCCCGCTGCATAAAGTGTTTTTCGACGGCAATGGTAAATTCATGAGCTACGAGAAACCGGACCTTGACCAAGGGAATGCACCGGCCGACGATGAAGACGATAAGGCGTTTATGGCGGAAGTGGATGCCGCAACGCCCAGCGTGGAAACCGGAACGGGTATCAACGACGCGATTAGTCCACGTGAACTGCCTACCGAGGCCATCACCTATATTTCAAAAAACCACAAGGATATGCAGATTAAAACATCGCGCTATCTGTTCGATGATGACCTCAATGCCAATGTTTATTATGTTACGGTGAAGAAGGAAGGCGATCGTCGGGAAGTCGAATTGTATTTCGATCTGATGGGACGAATGGTGAAAAAGATTGATCCAACGGAACAAGCAGTCCAACAAGATCAAAAAGCCGGGGAAACACCGAAGCAAAATGGTGATGCGGACAATGTTTCGGTGGAAAACATGATTCTGGCTGGTGCCGAAGAAGTGGATGCTGGCGACCTGCCTTCGGGAATACAGTCCTATGTAAAGAAAAACTATCCTGACTACCGCATAGGTCAGGCCCTTTACACAACCCACGACGACTTTGGTAATGTTTATTGTATTGAACTGAAAAAGGGGGGCGACAAGAATAAAGTTGAACTTTGGTTCGATCTGAACGGAAAGCTTGTCAAATCCAATAAATCGGAGTAAGCTGCGTTTCCACCTCATGATCATGCGTCGCGTATATGCCTTCCTGGCCTGTCTGCTTTTGGCAGGCAGTATGAACTTGTATGCCCAGGAGGTAAAGAAAATTGAGTTACTCGACGCCGATCATATGGAATATGATAAACGCCGGGGCGAAAACGTCAACCGCGTAATCGGCAATGTTGTTTTTCAGCACGAACGTGTTTTGCTTTATTGTGACAGTGCCTATATGTTCACCGACGACAATAGTGTGGAAGCCCTGGGTAAGGTGCATATCCGGGTAAATGATTCCACCAATATTTTCGGTGATTCGCTCCGCTACAATGGAAATACAAAGGTGGCGGAAATGCACAATAATGTGCGTATGCTTGACAATCAAATCACCCTGACAACCGATCATCTTAATTACGATATTCCCGACAAGATGGCCCGTTACTGGGAGGGCGGTAAGATTGTGGATCTGGAAAATACCCTCACCAGTGAAAAAGGCTATTATTTTTCGGATCGGAAAGACTTTTTCTTTAAGGACTCGGTGGTCCTGGTTAACGATCGCTATACCGTGCGATGCGATACACTTTTGTACAACACGAAGTCGGAGATTTCGTATTTCTACGGCCCAACCAATATTGTCAGCAAGGAAAATTCGATTTACTGCGAAAAAGGATGGTACAATAGCAAAACCGACGTTTCGGAATTTCGCAAGAATGCCTTCATGAAGAATGATCGGCAAACCCTGGCCGGCGACAGTATATACTACGAACGCCAAACCGGCCTGGGACGGGCCTATCGCAATGTTACCCTGACCGACAGCATTGAACATGTGGTGTTGAAGGGTCACGTTGTTCACTACAACGAAAAAGATCAGTTCAGCGTGGTTACCGACTCCGCGCTCATGATACAAATTGACGAGGCCGATAGTTTATTCCTCCATGCCGACACCCTCATGGCGACTTTCGATACGGCCAGCCGCAAAGCAAAGGTGCTGTTCGCCTACAAGCACGCAAAGTTTTTTCGCAACGATCTTCAGGGGATGTGCGATTCTCTGGTCTACCGGTTTAGTGATTCAACCATAAACCTCTACCGTAATCCAGTGTTGTGGACCGATGATAAACAACTGACGGCCGATACCATCGTGATACAAACCGCCAACCGCCAGATCCAAAGCCTGGCCCTGTTCAACGCGAGTTTTGTTATCGCGGTCGACGATAGCGCGGCCAATCGATTCAACCAAATTAAAGGCGTGAACCTGAAAGGTGTTTTTTTGAAGGGGCACCTTAGCCGTGTTTATGTTTATGAAAAATCGGAAACCCTGTACTATCTGCGCGAAGACAACGGTAAGAAGATTGGCGTTAATAAGGCCATCGGGCGTAATGTTATTATTAGTTTCGACCGCAATGAAATTACGTCGATTTCCTTTTTGGAGGATCCGGAAGGTACGATGTTTCCTGACGATGGGCTTAAGGAAGAAGAGAAGTACCTGCGCCATTTTCGCTGGCTGAAGGAATATCGCCCGAAAACCAAAGAAGATATTTTTCGTTGGATGTAAAAAATCTGATCATGCAATTGTTTTATCTCCCCCAACTTTCACTGAGTGATGCCGACGTGCTGCTGAATGCCGAGGATTCGCACCACGCGCAGCGTGTGCTTCGCCTGCGCGAAGGGGAGGATGTGATGCTCACCAATGGAAACGGTCTTGGTGCAATGGGTCGTATTGATGGATTGGAAAATCGCCTGGTCCGGATTCATATCGAATCAACAGAACAATATGCGCCTCCCCAGGCGCAATTAAGCATGGCGGTTTGTCCCACAAAAAATCATGACCGCTATGAATGGTTCGTCGAAAAAGCTATGGAGATTGGCCTTACTCAACTGATCCCCTTGATAACCATACATTCTGAACGTAAGACCGTACAGCGGGCCCGCCTGGAGCGATTACTGGTGGCGGCCCTCAAGCAATCGCAGGCCTACTATATGCCTGAACTGACAACAGAAGCTACGTTCAACGACCTGATATCCGCCGATTATGACGGGCAAAAGTTCATTGCCTGGTGCGGGGATGCGGGGGCTCAACCGCTGCAACATCTGATAAAAAAGGGGCTTTCGGCACGCATTTTAATCGGGCCTGAAGGCGACTTTGATCCGGCCGAGGTGGCTGCGGCCCTGGATGCCGGATACCGGCCCGTTCGGCTGGGGAATAAACGCTTACGAACAGAAACCGCAGCCCTCGCGGCCTGCCATATTTTTAACCTGATCAATGAAAGCTAACCTTCGCAAATGGCGGCTTGTGCTGGCGCTATGCCTGCCCTTATCAGCAATGGGACAGGGCTCCCAGATTGCCTTGCTGAAATACTCCGGCGGTGGCGATTGGTATGCCAACCCGACTTCCCTAACCAACCTGATTGTTTTTTGCAATAAAAACCTCGGTACAACCCTACAGCCGGAGTATGCCACAACGGAACCCGGCAGTATGGAGCTGTTCAACTATCCTTTCGTACATATGACCGGTCACGGCAATGTGGTGTTCTCTCCTCAGGAAGCCAACAATCTGCGGAATTACCTGATAGGGGGCGGCTTTCTCCATATTGACGATAACTATGGATTAAATGTTTTCATTCGTCGGGAAATGAAAAAAGTCTTTCCGGAACTTGATTTCGTTGAACTTCCCTTCAACCATCCGATCTATCATCAAACGTATCGTTTTCCGAATGGCTTACCCAAAATTCACGAACACGACGGGAAGGCCCCCCAGGGTTTTGGCTTGATCTGGGAAGATCGTCTGGTTTGTTTCTTTTCCTATGAATGCGATCTGGGGGATGGTTGGGAAGACAAGGATGTTCATAAAGATTCAGAACCTGTGCGCATGAAAGCCTTACAAATGGGGGCCAATCTGATTTCCTACGTATTCATGCAATAAGCCGCTACTGTTCATAAAAAATTGCGGCTATCTCTGCCAAATCCATTAATTTTATGCCCTCAAAGTATGCATAAAAATGGCAAAAAATCAGGTCGAAAGCAAAATCACCCTCGAAACCGCTAAGAAACTTGGGCTTCTACCCGAGGAGTTCGAAAAAATTAAACTGGTACTGGGCCGCACCCCGAATTTCACTGAGCTCAGCATGTATTCGGTTATGTGGTCCGAACACTGCTCCTACAAAAACTCGGTTTTTTGGTTGAAGAAATTACCCAAAGACGGCCCGCAGATGCTGGCCAAAGCAGGGGAGGAAAATGCCGGACTGGTCGACATCGGTGATGGTATCGGCGTCGCTTTTAAAATCGAATCTCACAATCACCCTTCCGCTGTGGAACCCTATCAGGGTGCTGCAACCGGCGTAGGAGGGATCAATCGTGATATTTTTACCATGGGGGCTCGTCCCATCGCCCAATTAAACTCCCTTCGTTTTGGGAACCCCGACCTCGAGCGCACCCGTTGGCTGGTGAAAGGAGTGGTGAAAGGCATTGGTGACTATGGCAATGCATTTGGCGTTCCGGTGGTGGGTGGTGAAGTTTACTTTGAGGATTGCTACAATACGAACCCCCTGGTAAATGCGATGTCGGTTGGCGTGGTTAAAAGCGGCCACTCGGTTTCTGCTACAGCCAGCGGAAAAGGGAATCCTGTTTTTATAGTTGGCTCCTCCACCGGTAAAGACGGTATTCACGGAGCCACTTTTGCTTCGGAAGATATTACCGAGAATTCATCGCAGGACCTGCCTTCCGTTCAGGTCGGCGACCCTTTTCAGGAAAAGCTCCTGCTCGAGGCCAGCCTCGAAATCATTAAAACCAATGCTGTTATTGGTATGCAGGATATGGGCGCTGCCGGAATCACCTGTTCTACCTCCGAAATGTCGGCCAAGGGCGAATGCGGGATGAACATCTGGCTCGATAAAGTGCCCCTGCGTCAGCAGGATATGCAACCCTTCGAAATTCTCCTTTCCGAGTCGCAGGAACGTATGCTCGTGGTTGTCGAAAAAGGTCGCGAAAAAGAAGTTACCGATATATTCACCAAGTGGGACCTAAACTGCGTCGAGATTGGCGAAGTAACAGAGGGTGATACCCTGAATTATTACTGGCACGGCGAACTGGCCGCCAGCGTGTCCGCACATTCTCTGGTCCTGGGTGGTGGAGCTCCCGTCTACGAACGTGAGTACCGCGAGCCGGCCTATTACCAGAAAACCTTTGATTTCGATATCCAAAAAGTGGCCATCCCAACTGATCTGAAGAAGGTGGCGGCTTTTCTGGTGGCGCACCTTAACATTGCTTCAAAAAAATGGGTCATCGAGCAATATGATACCATGGTCGGAACTAAAAACATGAGCACCAATGATCCTTCCGATGCGGCCCTGGTGAACATCAAAGGAACCCGCAAAGCAATTGCACTCTGTACCGATTGTAATTCACGCTACGTTTATGCGGATCCTAAAAAGGGAGCGGCCATTGCCGTGGCTGAAGCGGCGCGAAATATTGCCTGCAGCGGCGCCCGTCCCCTGGCTATCACTAATTGCCTGAATTTTGGAAACCCATACAACCCTGAAGTGTACTGGCAATTTGTGAACGCCATTACCGGAATGGGCGAGGCCTGCCGCTTTTTCGAAACCCCGGTTACCGGCGGTAATGTAAGCTTTTACAACCAGGCAAACATCGAAGGCGTGATCGAACCCGTTTTCCCCACGCCGGTGATTGGTATGCTGGGTGTTTTGGAAGATAAGGCCAACAAAATGACAATGTGCTTCCGTAAAAAGGGCGATGTCATCTTCCTGTTGGGTGATTGCCGCGATGATATTAACTCTTCGCAATACCTGGCGGCCTGGCATAAAATTCAACAGTCCCCGGCGCCCTGGTTTGACCTTGAACATGAAAAGAAACTTCAACACCTGCTCCTTGGGTTAGCACATTCCCGCCTGATCGAATCGGCACACGATGTATCCGAGGGTGGGCTTTTTGTGACCCTTTTTGAGTCGGGGCTGCGAAATTCCCTGGGCTTTGATGTTACGACCGACTGTGAAATACGCCCCGATGCCTTCCTTTTTGGTGAAGGCCAGGGGCGAATTGTGGTGAGTGTTGACGAG
>CAZPDS010000016.1:0-10950 GCA_964585485.1 uncultured Bacteroidales bacterium | reverse complement strand
CTATCCGATGCTGGTCTATGGAGAAGTGACACACTTAAAAGAAGTAGAAATACATAATCGTGATGAATGCCAATATTTCCTGTACCTTGCTGGGCCATGTAACCAAAGGTGAAATCCGCGTAGATGATGAACCCTGGGGTCCCATCGAAGCCTGGGCCAAACAATACAACGAGGCCCTATCTAAGGTAATGCAGGCCTGATAAAAAAAATGCCCGCAGAAGCGGGCTTTTTTTTTGTGTCTTGTCAGGGCTGGACCTCCGGATCCTCCGTGTTTACTTTCTTGCGCCCGCCGCCGATCAGCGAAAAATTAAGGTAACGCTGTGGATTCAGTTTGATATCGCGAATGAGCGCGTCGAGATCCGCGGACGACTTTTCAAGATTCGTGTAGAGCTTGTCGTTGTTCACCAGCATGCCCAGCGAACCCTCGCCGCGGTTGATCTTTCCCAGTATATCGTTAAATTCCCTCAAGGCATCGTTGGCATTGTTGATGGTGCTGGCCAAATGAGCCTTGGCCAGGGTATCGGATACCGACGAAAGGTTGTTGATGATATTGGTGATCTTGTCGTTGTTGTCTTTAATGTTAGCCGATATAGATTCTACATTCCCGATAATGGACGCAAGTTTTGATTTCTGAGAAGTGACCAGGGTATCGATGTTCGAGGTGGTGTGTTCAAGATTGCGTATAGTCAGTTTAATGCTTTCAAAACTCAACTGAAGGTTCCGGCGGGTTCCTTCATTAAAGACGGCCTGAATGATCACCAGTACCGAATCGATGGAGGACATTACGCCTTCAAATTTCTGCTTGATAGGCAACATCTGGCCACTGACTTCTTCGCCTAGTGTGGCGCCCATTTCGGTATGCAGTGTGTCGCCATCCGCAATATAATCCCCGCCCTTTCCCATTTTGATCTCGATCGCCCGCGATCCCATAATATCAGAACTGAACAGGCGCGCGATGGAGTTCGACGGAATGCGGATGTCGTTATTGGTAATCAGGATTTTCACCAGCATTTTTCCGGATCCGTCGGGGTGAAACCCGATGGATTTTACCATACCAACCTTAAATCCGTTGATGACAACCGGGTTGGCTTCCTCCAGTCCGTTTACCTGATCGTACACAGCATACAGGGTGAGCTGACGGGAGAAAATATTTTTCCCGGCCAGAAAATTAAAACCCCATACGAATAAAGCTAAGGCAACAATAAATACCGATGCAATCTTGACTTCCCTGGTGATCTTCAAAACAAGGTTTCTTTTTAGTTTGTAGTGCAAATATATAATTTATTCGGCAATAGCTAGTTCTTTTTGCTATTTAACAACTGCAGCGCTTCGGCGGGGGTGATGCGCACTTCGTTCCGAAACGCCACCACAAAGGCATCCCGGAAACCACGTTGTTGCATTTCATGCTGCCGTTTCACGGCTTCTTCCATGGTGGAAAAGTGGCCGCTGGTGTATTTGAAGATGCCGTTTTGCTGATAGGACCTGACATCTTCCAGACCCTTAAATTCGGGGCTTGCTGAATTTTTCCTGACCGAAGAGGCCATGAACTGAACGCGAAAACAGATTTCATCCGCTTCTTTTTTGGCGCTACTATCCCGGGGTGCTTCCCGGTGGGGGTGAACCCGCTGAGGAGCTTTGGCCACAGTGTCGTGTTGTACAACCACCGGATTGCCTGGGGCGCTTGGTCCTTCGTCGGCCATGACCCCCTCAACGCTTCGTTTATATTCCTGGAATGCCTTAAAGATGCTGCCAACCAGCGCCGTTTGCCCACTCTCCGAACCCAGGTATTCTTCTTCCTGTGGGTTGGAAATAAAGCCCGCTTCAATCAAAATCCCGGGCATCGTGGTTTTATAGAGTACAAGAAATCCGGCCTGCTTCACCCCCCGGTTGACACGACCCAGATTTTTGTCGAACTGATACTGGATCTTCGACGCCAAATCCAGACTCTGCTCCAGGTACATGTTCTGAAACAATGAAAAGAGGATGTAGGCTTCCGGCGAGTTGGGGTCAAAACCGTCGTATTGGTTTTCGTAATCGTCCTCCATCAGAATAGTAGCATTCTCCAAACGGGCTGTTTCGAGGTTGGCGGCACTTTTATGCAAGCCCATGACCCAGGTTTCGGTACCCGATGGAACCGGATTTTCGGAGGCGTTGCAATGCAGCGATATGAATAAATCCGCTTTGGCCGTGTTGGCAATGCGCGCCCGCTTATGTAGTTCGATAAATTCGTCGGTGGTACGCGTGTAGATTATTTCTATGTCAGGATACGTGGACTTAATCAACGTCCCAAGCTTTTTCGACAAACTTAGTACGATGTGACTTTCTTTGTACTTCTTGCCCACGGCCCCCGGGTCGTGCCCTCCATGACCCGCATCGATGACCACTTTCCGGATTTTACGGCCGGGGACCTGATGTGTCGCCATGGAATCCGCGGAAAATCCACAAAATAGCCCTAGCAGCATAACAAAAATTAACCCCTTTCGTTTCATCTCAAATGGCGAATTTTAATTAGTTTTGTGCCCTGTCTGATACAAAATTACAGTTTTCGCTTTCATCGGAATTTAAGGCCTGGAATAAATTGCTAACGAGTTTATCAACTATATACAAAAGGTTTCCCCGGCTGATGGTTTTCCTCTTGTGTCTGGTTGCTAACGCTGCCAGCAGTCAGGATAGTGTGAAGATCGCGCTGGACACCATCCCGCTTGAAGCTGACAGCATTGTTACAGATACAGTGCCGGACGTGCGCCAGCAGCTTTCTGCCAGTGCCATCTCCTCGAAAATTGATTACGTGGCTACGGATTCTATCCGCATTCAGCTTAATGAGCAGAAGGTCTATCTCTACCGCGATGTGGAAATATTTTATGACGAGATTACCCTGAAAGCGGGCTATGTGGAAATTGATTTTAAAAAAAATGTGCTCTACGCGGAAGGAATACGGGATTCATTAGGGAAGGAAATTCAGCGCCCGGTGTTTTCCCAGGGCAGTCAGACTTTCACGGCGCGGAGCATGCTGTATAATTTCGAAACCAAAAAGGGGCTGATTAAAGATATTATTACACAGGAGGGCGAAAGCTACCTTCACGGATCGGTGGTGAAGCGCTTTATGGATAACTCTACCAACGTAAAATCGGGAAAGTATACCACCTGTCCCGACGAAGATCCGCATTATGAAATCCGTTTCTTCAAAGCGCGGGTTATTCCCAATGATAAAATTGTTTCCGGCCCCGCCTACCTGGTGATCGAAGATGTGCCAACGCCACTGATCGTGCCGTTTGGATTTTTTCCCAATAAAAAGGGTCAGGTGTCCGGTATTTTGTTGCCGACATACGGACAAAGCGCCAACCGCGGTTTTTATTTTGAAAATGGCGGCTATTACTGGGGCGTGAATGATTATTTCGACCTGGCTTTCAGGGGTACTATTTACACCCGCGGAAGTTGGGGCGTGAGCGTAGGATCTAATTACAAGAAGCGCTATAAGTATGAAGGAAATTTGAATGTTAGTTATGCTGTAAATATTTTTAGCGAAAAGGGACTGCCCGATTACAGCCGTGCCCGTAGTTTTTTCGTTCGCTGGCAGCACAAACAGGATCCAAAGGCCCGGCCAAACAGCAGTTTCAGCGCTAACGTAAACGCCGGTTCCAGTAATTATAATCGCTACAATCCCACCACGGCTGCCGATTATCTCTCCAACGATTTTGAGTCGAGCATTGCGTATCAGACCAGTTTCGGTCAGGGCCGATACAACTTCGCCATCAGTGGCGGGTACAAGCAAAATACAGGGACGCATGAAGTTCAACTCAGACTCCCGGAAGTCAGTTTCTCCGTGGCACGTATCTATCCGTTCCGGCGTAAGAGTGCTACAAAATTGCATTTCTGGGATAACATCAGCATTAACTATGTGATGAATGCCTCGAATCGTATTACCACGGCCGACTCTCTGCTGCTGAGCATGAACACGCTTAGCCGCATGCAGAACGGCATTCAGCATTCCATCCCCGTAAGCAGCAGCGTTAAATTGGGGAAGTACGTGACCTGGAATAATAATTTTACCTACAACGAACGCTGGTACTTTCAGCGTATTGACAAGCAATGGTACAGCGACGGGGATACGGCCTACCTCGCCCAGGATACCCTGCGGGGTTTTTCGGGCGCTCGTGATTTCAGCTACTCATCAACCTTGAATACCCGGATTTATGTAATGTATCAAATGCGAAAGAAGGCGTCCCCCGCCCTCCGTCATGTCATTTCCCCGGCGCTGAGCTTTAACTGGCGTCCCGACTTCGGAACGCCGGGCTGGGGGTATTATAAATACGTATTGACGGATACCCTCGGTAACTATCAGAAATATTCCCGCTTCGAAAACGGCATCTACGGAACCCCACCTGACGGTCGCTCGGGAAGAGTCAGTTTCGCGCTTTCCAATAACCTGGAAATGAAAGTTCGTAACCTGAAAGATTCGGTGAGCGGTGTGCGGAAAATTATGCTGATTGAAGATTTGACCATCCGGGCCGGTTATGACCTGGCCAAAGACTCCATGAACTGGGAAAACCTGACCATCAGTGGACGCACTACCCTTTTCCGCAAAATTAATATTACCTATGCCGGTGCATGGGATTTTTATGCTGTTGATACCAACGGTAACCGGATCAACAAGCTGGAGTGGGCGGTCAACCGTCGCATCCTGCGAAGGAATAGTTATCAGTGGATGCTGAATGTGGGCTATACAATTAGTGGCAATGACTTCAAAAAGAAAAGCAGCAGCTCCTCCAACAAGACCGTGGCCCCGGCCCCGAACCTCTATTCGGTCGCCCCGGCCGTGGATTATTCCAATCCATGGAGCCTGACGGCGAACCTGAATTTGACATACGGCAGCCGCTGGAGCCCGTCAAAATATGCCTATGTACCCGACACTACCCTTACGCTGGGTATTAATGGTGACATCGCCATCACCTCCAAATGGAAGCTTGGATTCACGACCGGCTACGATTTTGTGAACAAGGATTTTTCCTACACCTCGATCAATATCTACCGCGACCTCCATTGTTGGGAAATGGTATTGAACTGGATACCCATGGGCGGGCGGCAAAGTTATAATTTCACCATACGGGTAAAAGCCTCTGTGTTAAAAGATTTAAAGCTGGAGAAAAAGACGGACTTCCGCGATTACTACTAGGCCTGGCCGCTTTTGTCGGGGAAGCACTTTCGTCAACACAGGATGTTTATAAGTTTTACGGATACTTTTTTTACGTAAATGGGTCTGACCTAATTTTGCGTTATGATTTGGGAAAATGTATGGATTAATTTCAGCGGTCAGGATCTGGCCCTAACCCTGCTCCTTGGTTTCACTGGCCTCATGTGGGTCCTGCAGATGTTCTGGATGCTATTCTTTTTTCGCCGGGTCGGCGTTTTTAAAACGGCAGCCGCGGATCACCCACCTCTTCCGATTTCGGTGATTATTGCTGCCCGCAATGAATACCATTACCTGATTAAAAACCTGCCCCTTTTTCTTGAGCAGGATTATCCGGAATTTGAAGTAGTATTGGTGAATCACGCGTCTGATGACGAAACCGAAGACTACCTCAAATCTATGGTTCTGAAGTATCCGCATTTAAATGTGGTGACCATTCATTCCGACCTTAATTTTTTCCGCGGAAAAAAATTCCCGCTGGGCCTGGGGATTAAATCGGCTAAATATGACAACCTGCTTTTTACTGACGCCGACTGTCGGCCGGCGTCTCCGCACTGGATCCGGGAAATGCAGGCGTGTTTCGACGACCAAACTGACATCGTGCTGGGCTATGGTGCGTACCGGCCCCAGAAGGGATTATTGAATATGCTGATTCGCTGGGAAACGGTGTACACGGCCATGCAATACCTTTCCTTTGCAATGGCTCGTATGCCTTACATGGGTGTGGGCCGCAATATGGCCTATCGCCGCTCCCTGTATGATGCATGCAAAGGTTTCCTTTCCCATTATAATATTCGTGGGGGCGACGATGATCTCTTCGTGAATCAGAATGCCACATCAGGCAATACCCGTGTATGCCTGACCCACGATAGCATTACCTATTCAGCCCCTTCGCGCACCTACCGCGAGTGGATACGGCAGAAGCGCCGCCATATTACCACGGGAAAGTTTTACAAAGGGAAACATCGCGCCTTGCTCGCCGTCTGGCCGCTGACAACAATTCTTATGATAATCGGCGTGCTGGTGTTGGCCCTGCAACCCTTTAACCTGGCCCTCCTTGCTTTCATGCTGCTGACGCGCGAAGTCACCTACTTGTGCATCTTCAAAAAAATCATGATTAAACTCTCCGAAAAAAAATTATTACTATTTTCGCTTTTGATGGAGCCTTTTTTCTTTTTCTTTTATCCTGCAATGGCTCTTCTCAACATACTTAAGCGTGCACCGCAATGGAAGTAAATGCTCAGCTGACCGACAAAGCGCAACGTGATTACACCTTCGTCCGAATGGCGCTGGAAACCGGCGACCAGAAAGCCTATGCCAGCCTGATGCATTTCTACCGGGATACGATCTATTTCATGCTGCTGAAAATGACCAACGATCCCGATGATGCCGACGATCTGACCATCGAAGCGTTTGGTAAGGCCTTTAATAAACTCGATCAATATACCCCTGAATACGCCTTCTCTACCTGGCTTTTTAAGATTGCTACAAACAATTGCATCGATTTTATCCGGCGGCGCAAAAAGGAAATGCTGAACCTGGGCAAAACCTTCGACCGGGGTGATAATTCGGACCTTACCCAATCTATTCCCGCAACCACCCTCGATCCTGAAGAGAAGTATATTGAAAAGCAAAAAATTAAACTGATGCGAGAAGTGGTCGAAAAGCTTAAACCACACTATCGCCGCCTGGTTGAACTTCGGTATTTTGAAGAGCTTAGCTATGAGGAAATCGCAGAAGAGCTGAATCTCCCCCTGGGAACCGTGAAGGCCCAGCTTTTTCGCGCAAGGGATTTTCTGTATAACATCATGAAACATTCCCAGGGGCATATCTGAGCGGTTTTTCGCACTTTTTTACTACTTTTATAGAAAGTATTAGTATGAAAAACAGACGGGTGTTGGGTATCCTGGTGGCTGGACTGATGGCTATTCCCGCCATTCAGGCGCAAACTACAGATTACGGCTTTCAGCGCGATAAAATGGTTCTTGTCTTTGATTCAGCCGGGCTGGCGCTGTCAAAAGCCTGGAATGGCGGTATGAATGCATGCCACTTTAATGAAATTGATATTGATTTTGATGGCCATAAGGACCTGGTGGTCTTTGACAAAACAGGTGATAAAATCTCCTGTTACCGGAACGAGGGCATTAGCGATTCGGTGGCCTACACCCTCAGGCCGGAATGGGAACACCTGTTTCCCGCTATTACCGGCTGGTTACAACTTAAAGACTATTCATGCGACGGAAAGGAGGATCTTTTTGCTTATACCCCGGCAGGTATTCAGGTGTGGAAGAACGTGTCGGATACGGTTCTGAAATTTAAACTGGTCACCCCATTGCTGAATTCGTGGCAGGGATCGGGCTTTTCCAACATTGGTCTTACCTACGTTGATTATCCTGGCATTGACGATCTCGATAACGACGGAGACCTGGATATGCTGGTTTTTTTCGGACTGGGGGCATACGTTCAGATGCATCGAAATAATTCCGTGGAAGTAAGCGGAAACTGCGACAGCCTTTTATTCGAGCGCACCTATAACTGTTGGGGCGATTTCGCGGAAAGCGCCACCAATAATGATCTCTTCCTGGATGTTACCTGCCCCTGGAAAAAGTGGGAAAAGGTGGCCATGTCGGAACAACGGGGCGATGCAAAGCATACCGGTTCTACAATGTTACTGTACGATATGAATAATGATGGCTTGAAGGATCTCGTGTTGGGTGATGTCGATTTTATGAACCTGATTTTGCTTCACAACGGAGGCACCCAGGACTCAGCCCACATTATCAGTTTCGACACCCTCTTTCCCTCCGAATCGCTGCCCGTTAACCTGACGTCTTTTCCGGTGGCCTCGATGCCCGACGTGAACAATGATGGGCTGAACGATTTGCTGGTTTCTGCCTTCGATCCGAACCCGCTGATTCCACAGTCGCACAATTGTATTTGGTATTACCAGAATACCGGCACGGCCGTCGCACCGAACTTCACTTTCCGCACCCCGGCCTTTCTTCAGCAGGAGATGATCGATGTGGGCTCTGGCGCTTACCCCGTGTTATTTGATGCGGATGCCGACGGCCTGGATGACTTGATTGTGGCCAATTACGGCTACCTCGATTCGACTTACTATGATTTTGGCTACCTGAAATCGGTCTTCCGCTCAAAATTGGCCTTGTTCCGGAATACAGGCACCATCAACGCTCCGCAGTTTTCGCTGCAGAGCCGTGATTATGCAAACCTGGAGCAAATGGGCTATCGCGCCCTACTTCCCGCTTTCGCGGATATGGATGGCGACGGTGATAAGGATATGATCTGTGGCGAAGCCCTGGGTACCTTGCTGTATTTTCAAAATGCCGCTGGGCCCGGAAATCCGTCGGTTTTCGCAGCCCCTCTTACCGTATGGCAAGGGATTGATGTGGGTGATAATGCAGCCCCCGCGGTGGAGGATCTGGACGGTGATGGGCTGAAGGATTTGGTGATTGGCAAGAAAAACGGTATGCTAAGTTGGTACAGAAATACCGGCTCATCTTCCGTACCGGTGTTTGTATTGGAAAATGATTCCCTTGGTGGCGTCAACACCTGTAACTACCAGTATTCCTATTCGGGCTATGCGACCCCAACATTTTTCCGCGCAAGCGATGGAACACTTCGACTGGCCGTAGGGTCGGAAGGAGGAATGATTTTCTATTATAAGGACATTGAAGCCAATCTTTACGGGACCTTTACGGCACTGGATTCCGTGTTTTTGGAGAAAGGGATGGATAGTGCGGTCAGGGCGATGAACGATGGTATGCGCAGCGCGGTGTGCATTAAGGATTGGGACAACGACGGACGTCCCGAAGCGCTGCTGGGAAATTTCCGGGGCGGGCTTTCCTACTTTCGGGGCATTGGCCCCCTGCCGTTTAATAGCCTGGAAGAGGAGGCCTCAGTGAAGGATGGTGATGCCTACATCGTTTACCCCAACCCCTGCTACGGCAACCTGAATATTCTGAATACACGGACGCGTTCGCTTCAGCCGATTCGTGTGGCCGTGTATGACATCCACGGAAAATGCGTAAAGGAGGAAATCCTGCAATCACTTCCGGAGGCCCGCATTAACCTGGATGACTGCACACCCGGCATATATTTTTACCGGCTGAGACAAGGCGATGAACAGCAATCAGGAAAAATTGTTGTAATCGGCCGAACTAACTGATGCTCACTAGCCTTGATAGTGAAGTTTAATGGTGTTGCAAACAAGATCGATCTTTGCACTGAAATGCACCAGTAAGTCGCAGCCAATGACCCCGTCGATGGGCGGAAGGCCCAGTTTTTCATACGATTCGTTCACCTGAGAAAGATCAATGAGAATGCCCGTGTATTTTTTCAACACCGCCTCCCCGAGCATTAAAGTACCGATGAGCGCCTGATGGCTCTCAAGGGTGTTGCTGCCCAGGCCTGTGCTCAGGTGCGGGCTGCGTTCAAAGGGTTCACTGGCTTTAATGAAATTCCGAATGCGACTCATGTCGAACACTGTCTTCGAAGCACCCGTATCGATTAAAAAACGGGCTTCTTTTCGGTTGATTATGCCGTAAACCAACAGGTGAAACCCATCACGTTCAATAGGCTCAATCTGCAAATGAAGTTTGCAGGTGTTTAAAAGGATTCCCATTTTTAGAAGTTGGGTTTCAATGAATATTTATTGTAGAAATTTTCAATATGCTGAACGGCCTCATCCGCGGTATCTACCAATACAAATAGGTTGAGATCTTCTTCGCTGATGGTTTTTTCCGCCAACAGGCGATCTTTGATCCAGTCGATGAGCCCTTGCCAGTAGGCTTTTTCTACCAGCACGATGGGGAAATGAACCATCTTCTGCGTCTGAATCAGCGTGATGGCTTCAAAGAGTTCATCCAGGGTGCCGAACCCGCCGGGCATAACAATGAAACCCTGGCTGTACTTGGTAAACATTACTTTGCGGACGAAAAAATAATTGAAAGTTAATGACTTGTCGTTATCAATAAACGGGTTCGATTGCTGTTCAAAGGGCAGTTCAATGTTGAGACCAACGGATTTTCCGCCGGAGAAATGAGCCCCTTTGTTCGCGGCTTCCATGATGCCGGGGCCACCGCCGGTAATTACGCCAAAGCCCGATTTGGTAAGCTTATACGCAATTTGTTCGGCCAGCTTATAGTATTTTGAGGAGGGGTGCAGTCGCGCGGATCCGAAAACCGTTACGCAGGGGCCGATCTTGGCGAGCTTTTCAAATCCTTCCACAAATTCCGCCATGACTTTAAAAATCTGCCAGGCATTGTCGGTCTTGATCTCGTTCCAGTCTTTCGGCTCAAAGGCTTCCCGAATCATGGTCTCTTCGTTCTCTTTGTTGAAATGCATATTGAATGGTATTGTGAATGCTTTTTAGGAGCGATTTTTTGATGCATCCAAAGGTAATTCATTTATCAATATCTCACGCAGGTAAGGTGCGGTGAAACTTTCGGTGCTTTCTGAAATGCTGCGTGGTGAACCTTCGCAGACAATGTTGCCGCCGCGCGACCCGCCTTCGGGGCCCATATCAATAATATGATCGGCCACCTTAATGACTTCCAGATTGTGTTCGATGACCAACACCGTATTTCCCTTATCAGTAAGTTTATTTAATACATCGAGCAGAATGCGGACGTCTTCGAAATGCAATCCGGTTGTCGGCTCGTCTAAAATATAGAGTGTTTTTCCGGTGTCTTTTTTGGAAAGTTCCGCGGCCAGTTTCACACGCTGTGCTTCACCCCCCGATA
>CAZPDS010000015.1:0-43316 GCA_964585485.1 uncultured Bacteroidales bacterium | reverse complement strand
ACGGGGGACCAATATTGTACAAGCAGCATTAAGAATCTACGATCGCTGGGGCAGGTTGGTTTTTGAATCAGAAGCCGTGGATGCCGGATGGGACGGCCGTTGCAAGGGCAGCGACTGTGCGTTGGGGGTGTATTTTTTCAGCGCGGCGGTGACCTTTGGAAACGGCGAAACCCTGCAAAAGAAAGGGAATGTTACGTTGGTGCGGTGATGGATTTGAAGCAGTGCAGCAAAAGAGGAGGTGCTGTCATACAGACGCGTGGCGCTTCTGCGGGGATTTCATGCAATGCACTATTGCTGAGACGCATGCCATGCGTCTGTACAATGGATTGCGCTATGGATGCAGCGACGCACGCCGTGCGTCTTTACGGGCAAGGGGTACAATCATTTTCAACCGGGCGACGGGTTTGCCTTTAAGTTGAGTATATTTGCGATGTTTAAGGAAAGTTGGCAGCGGGGAAATGGAGAAAACCTTAAAAATTCAATTTATGAAAATGAAGTTGACCTTGAAACGCCTGGTCCTGTTGCCGGCCATGGCCTCTGTTCTTTTAATGAGCTCCTGCGACAGTGAAAAGATTAGTGACGATGTGTTTTATGAATGTATTGTAAAATGCATGGCCTATTGCTACCAGGACATCTGCAACCAGAATATCGCCGGTCAGCCGGTGGGAGATCATAATGTGACGGTGACGGGTCCCATGGGCGGAACGGTTGTTATCTCGGGGAGTAACAGTTCCTCGGGGGGGATTGTGACCGAAAATCTGGTTCTGTTGCTGACCGATGTAAAGTACATTTGGTTTGATACGCAGATTACGATGAATGGAACGACGACCTGTACAGGAACCCACTCCGACACGTATGAGTCGCTCAACTACAATTCAAGTAATATGCATATCGTAGGCGTTGTTGACAAAAGCGGCGATGTGCGTGAAATGGACGAAACCGGAGTGATTATCTATAACTCCGGAACAGGGCACCATTCAGCCGAGATATACGGACATAGCGTCAGTTGGTAATTACGCCGGGGGTGGATGGGTAATGGGGTACCCCGTACGTTGAGCTGAAGATGATCAATACAGACGAATATTACATGCGGGAGGCGCTGAAGGAAGCGCAGAAGGCACTTGAGAAAGACGAAGTGCCGGTGGGAGCGGTGATAGCCTGCAAGGGGCGGATTCTGGCCCGGGCCCATAACCTGACCGAGACCCTGCGGGATGTTACCGCGCACGCGGAAATGCAGGCCTTTACTTCGGCGGCGAACGCACTGGGCGGAAAATACCTTGTGGACTGTACCCTGTACGTAACCCTGGAACCCTGCACGATGTGCGCCGGAGCGGCCTACTGGACGCAGATTCCGGCGATCGTATACGGCGCTGCGGATCCTAAACGTGGCTTTACCCTGTCGGGGAACGGGGTCCTGCACCCGAAAACGGCCTTGCGTGGGGGTGTTCTGGCCGATGAATGCGCTGCGCTGCTGACGGAATTTTTCCGTAAGAAACGCTAACGTGCCCGTTTTTTCAATGTTCCGAGCGCTTTTTGCATCATTTTATCATTGGGTATGATAACCGGATAATAGGCGTCATCGTTGAAGATCACGCGTCCGATCTGTCCCTTGAGTTCGGTCTGTATTGCCTGCACGGACAAAGCCATTGCGCCCGGATTGCGCTTTACGCCGGCCTTTTCCGCGAAAGCGACAAACTCCTCCATCAGGGCGGGACTCACCCTGAAATTCCGGATGAAATTCTCCGCATTGCCGTAGGCACGTAATCTTGTCCGGTTGCGGTCGGCATAATCAAAGGCAAAGTCAATAAAACAGCCGTTGTACAGCAGGGTTTTGTAGTAATTGCTCACGAATTCCGACTGGGCCGAAACGTATTGATCGGGCATGATACCGCCACCGCCGTACACTACTTTTCCCCCCGGGGTCAGGTAACGCGTGGTGTCGACAAAATTCAGGCTGTCCTGGTATTCCTCGTCGGTCATAAACTGCTTATAAAAATCGGCGTAGTATTTCTCCACATCTTCGGTATAAGGTTTCTGAATGCACCGTCCGGTGGGGGTGTGGTAACGGGCTACGGTGAGCCGGATGGCCGATTGATCGGGCAGCTGGATTTGTTCCTGCACCAGGCCTTTGCCGAAGGAACGACGGCCAATAATGGTAGCGCGGTCGTTGTCCTGCAGGGCGCCGGCCAGAATCTCGGAGGCCGAGGCGGAAAATTCATCAATCAGAACCACCACCGGCGTGCTTTCCAGGTCGCCCTGGCGGGTGGCAAAAAATCGTTGTTTCTTACGGTGATAACCTTCCAGGTAAACGATCAGTTTTTTATCGGCAAGGAATTCATCTGCGATATTGATCGCTGCATCCATCAACCCGCCGCCGTTAGCGCGCAGATCAAGGATAATGCTTTTCATGCCCTGGTTCTGCAATTCCTCAACGGCTGCGGTGAATTCAATGTAGGTGTTCTCCGCGAAACGGCTGATTTTTACGTAGCCAATGCCGGGGGCGGCCATGTAAGCGAAATCGACACTGCGTGTGGGAATATTGCCACGCGTGATTTCCTGGCTAAAGCGTTTATGCTGTGCTTTGCGGTACATGCCCAGCTGAACCTTCGTTCCGCCGGGCCCCTTTAGTTGTTTCATCACCTCCTCACTCTGGATACCGATGCCAAAAGATTTTTTCGAATTGATGGTGAGAATGCGGTCACCATCCTGCAGGCCGGCTTTTTCCGACGGTCCGCCGGGAATCACACTGATGATGGTGATGGTGTCGCGGATAATGCGGAACTGAACCCCGATCCCTTCGAAGTTGGCCTTCAGCGGATCGTTGGCTTCGTTAAAATCGTCGGCCGAAATATAAACACTGTGCGGATCGAGCTTTTGAAGCAGGCCGTTGATGGCCAGCTCTTCAAGTCCGGCCCGGTCCGTGCTGTCGACGTACTGTTCCTGAATAAAATTCAGGATATCACCAAATTTATCGTACTTCTTTCCCCAGGCCGAGAAGATCCCGTTCTTCGAATTAAAAGCCGGAATAAGCAGGGTGCCCATCAGTATGCCGAAGATCAGCGTAAGGGCGAAGAATATTGGAAGGTAGATATAGGGACGTTTGTTGTTCATCGGAGAAGGTGCTGATTTTGGTACAAAAGTATACAAATTGGATGATTGGTCGGTGGGTTGATTCGGGATGTGGTAATTTGATAAATTGATAATTTGAAAATTTGAAAATTTGAAAATGAGGGTACAAGGTTGATAGAATTTCAATGGACTATCGACCAACGACTAATGACTAACGACTAACGACTATCGACTATCGACTATTTGGTTTTACTCTGTGAAACTCCGTGTGTACTCTGTGAGACTCTGTGGCCGTATTTTTCAAGAAACAAGAAACAAGATTCAAGAGGGCTGGCATTCTGCAAGTAGGATCACATTTGTAGAAGCTGTACACTGCAGTATGGACCAGGCACTAGGCACTAGGCACTGCGATATGATGGATGTTTGCGGAACCTGCATGCCGCTTTCATTTTAGGAAAAGCCCATCTAAGCGGTCATCCTGAACTTGTTTCAGGATCTCAATCTGGTAGAACCATTCCCTCAAAATACCTGCGCTGCTGCTGGGTGCAGGATGACGCTCCGCGCTTAGGGCACTACACACTGGAGATCCTGAAACAAGTTCAGGATGACACGCTAAGTCAATGTTCTACAGGTTCGAGATCCTGAAACAAGTTCAGGATGACCGCACCCGATAGAGCCGATGGTTCACATGCGGAACCCCGGCACCCGGCACTATACACTAGGCACTATGCACTAGGCACTACAGTCGACTATCGACTGTCGACTGTCGACTAACGACTATCGACTGTCGACTGTCGACTGTCAAAGGAATATTCTGCGAAATCGTTGCAGCGCGCAAAGAAAACTTTTACCTTTGCGCCGTCTGTGAAAAGATTAACAGCTTGTTGTTTTTCGCACTCAAATAAAACATAACCAGGCGTTTAATATAATAAATTTTAACATGCACAGGATCGATAAACACCCCATTCTGGAGGTACCTGTTAAGAAGGAAGTTCGCTTCATGTTTGAGGGGAAAGAAATTATTGGTGAAGAGGGATTCACCATTGCGGCCGCTTTGCACCAGGCCGGTTTTCCGGTGCACAGTCACAGTTTGAAAAACCGCGAGCGGAGTCTGGAGTGTGGCATCGGGAAGTGCGGTGCCTGCGAGATGCTGGTGGACGGGCAAATCAAACGAATTTGCATTACCAGGGTAGACGGGGTGAAAGACGTGCGGGAAATTCCCAAAGGATTTACGCCGGCGGTGAAAGCCTACAAAGACCAGGAGGCGGTGAAGGTTTACAAGACCGATGTGGTCATCATCGGCGCCGGTCCGGCGGGTCTGGCTTGCCGTGAAGAATTGAACAAACACAACATCAGTAACCTGGTTATTGATAACAACGACAAAATTGGCGGACAGTTTTTAATGCAGACCCACCAGTTCTTTTTCTTCGAGAAGGAGAAAAAATTCGGCGGCATGCGGGGTTTCGATATTGCAAAAACCCTGGCGGGCGAAAGCATGGATGGGATTTTTCTGAACTCCACGGTCTGGGATCTTCTGGAAGGCAAGCGGGTGGCGGTGAAGAACATCAAGACCGATGAAATATATTATGTTGATGCCGATTTTATGGTCGTGGCCACCGGAGCGGTCCCGTTTATGCCCACCTTTGAAAACGATGATGTGCCGGGCGTTTACACGGCCGCCGTGGTGCAGAAAATGATGAACAACGAGTTCACCCTATTGGGAAAAAACGTGCTGACGGTGGGTGCGGGTAACATCGGTTACCTTACCAGCTATCAGTTAATGCAGGCTGGCGCCAACGTCAAAGCCATTATCGAAGCCCTGCCCCACGAAGGTGGCTTCCCGGTCCAGGCCAACCGTGTTCGCCGTTTGGGCATTCCGGTCATGACCTCGCATATTTTATTGAAAGCCTTGCCCAACGAGGATCGCACTGGGATTATCGGAGCGGTCATTGCGAAGTGCGAGAACTTCAAGCCCATCCCGGGAACGGAAATGATTTTTGAAAACATTGATGCTATTAATATCTGCACGGGTCTTGTGCCCGATGATCAGCTGATCATTAAAGGGAACGAGGTGTTTGGCCGCAATTGCTTTGGTGCCGGCGATGCTATTCGTATCGGGGAGGGCACCAGTGCCGTGGTGCGCGGCAAGCAGGTGGCCTTTGAAATTCTTCAGGAAATGAATGAGAATTTCAATTATGAAGAATACCTGGCGACCTCCAAGGATTATATCGACAGTCAGCAACATCCGGTAAGGGTCATACAGGAGCCGTTCATGCCCACCGTGGAGCGCATGAATGCCAAAGGTTTTGTGGTGATCGACTGCCTTTATGGGTTTGCCTGTAACCCCTGCGAATTTGCCTGTCCGCACGGGGCCATTACTAAAACCAGCACCAGCACGGTTCCGCAGATTGATTTTGCGAAATGTGTAGGCTGTATGGATTGCGTGTATCAGTGCCCCGGGCTGGCCATCTTTGGCTACAACACCAGCAAAGACTGGTTGTTCCTGCCGATCGAGTACGAAGCAGCGGAGCAGTCCGAAGTCTTCCTGGTGGATAATCAGGGCCGGAAACTAGGCACGGGTATCATCGAAAAGATTTTGAAAAAGCCCAATAAAACCAACGTGGCCCGCGTCAAGGCCCTGGATGTTCACGGGGAAGCGCTTACCAGCATCCGTGGTTTTATAGTGAAAGAGAATTATCCGCAACCCAATGTGCTTACACCTACGCAAGTGGAAATGGAATCGCCTACGTATGTCTGCCATTGCGACGATGTGACCATCGAAGAAATCATGCGAACTATCGGCGACCGCAAGTTTATTTCGGTAGACGAAATTAAACACACCACCCGTTTAGGGATGGGCGCTTGTCGCGGAAAGCGCTGCATACGCCGTTTGAAGACCACGCTTCGCGGAAGCGGGATCAGCATTGTGGGCGATGCTACACCGCGCGGTCCGCTGTCGAATCAGATTGGTATCGGGGAAGTGTATCCGCGGCCGGCTCACGAAAAAGTGATTATTCCGGATCTTTCGAAAAAAGTCCGGATCATCGAAGCGAAGTCGGTGGTGGCCGGCGGTGGTATTGGGGGCAGCGCCCTGTTCCGTTACCTCTCCGAGGCCGGAATGAAACCACTTTTGCTGAATTATGGCCGCGGCTCATCCTGGCGCAATATTGCCGGAGGCCGGCCCGCCTTCAGCCTTCCGGAGATCGCTGATATAGCCGTACACAACCTGGAAATTTTCAAGGAACTGGAGAAAATTCAGCCCATTGATTTTCGTTCAACGCGCTATGTAACCTTTGCTCACGACGAAGCTACGCAAAAGGCCTGTGTTGATTCCATGGCGTGGTCGGATGCTTACATGGTAGATCCGAAAGACTTCCGCACGGAAATTTCGCCCTTCATGAACCCTGACCTCAAAACCTACAAGGCGGCTATGATTACCCGCAATTGCTGGCAGGCCACGCCGGGCCGTGTAATTGACCTGATCCGTCGCCTCGGAATTGAAGCCGGTGGCACGGTAATGGAAGACTGTCAGCTGATCGATGTAACGAAGGAAGGGAATATGTACAAGGTGTTGGTGCGCGGTCACGAAAAACAGTACGTTGAGATTCACACTGAACATTTCGTGAATGCCCTGGGTGACGGGGGCGAGAAATTTGCCCGCGGACTGGGTATCGAAACCGGACTGTTCCCGGTGAAACATCAGGCCTTCATCACGCGTCGTTTGCCCATGATGGGATTAAACGGGGGGCCGCTGGATATGTTGATCGATCGCCGGAAATACAAAGGCTTTGTGGCCGTGTATGGACAACAGTTGGCCGAAACCGGGCAGATCATTGGCTGTGCCTCGCCCCAGGTAGAACATCTGGAAACCGCGAAAAACCTGAAGATTAACACCCGTGAATTTCTGGAGATTGTCTCCGAAGTCTTTGTGGATTGGGTGCCCGAGCTTTCTTCTGTGGGCTTCCAGGCCGTTTGGGCGGGTTATTATATTGAGCCACGTATGGTCATTGATTCCCGAAAAGGACTCTTCCTCGGCTTACGGGGACAAGGCTTTATGCTGGGTCAGTACCTGGCCAAACTCTATGTTGACGATCTGTTAGGCAAAAGCGTTCCGGATTATTTTCATGAACTCCGTCCGGAAGGAAATGCCTTGCTGGAGAAGGCGTTTAAATAAGCGCAGCCTCATTCACAAATAAAACGTATCACCTCCGGTGCTTCGGATTCCCTGCGGATCAGCAGGAAATAGACGCCGGGGGTGAATTTTTCCAGGGCAATCCGGGCCTCGGGTCCGTATACTGCCTGCCGGTACAGCACATGGCCAAGGGCATTGCAGAGAAGCGCCTGCCGGCTTACCGGAAATGCACCACGGTTACGCCGTGGCCTCCGGCCTCCAGACTTTCGTCGTGGAAGGATTTCACTTCCTTCATGCCCGCCAGGATTTCGTGGATGATGTTCCGCAAAACGCCATTCCCCTTACCGTGCAGGATGCGGACTTCGAAGATGCTTAACAGCAAGGCGTCATCGATGTATTTTTGAAGCGTCCCCAGGGCTTCTTCGGCGCGCTGGCCGCGGACATCAATGGTCGTTTTGAACGAACTGATTTTTTTCTCCAGATCAGCGGTCAGTGCGCTGAAACTGCTTCCGCTGCGGCGTTCGCTGCGCGGCGGCCGCTCGTTGCGACTACTTTCCAACTGATCGATCGGAATGCGCAGGCGGATGTTGCCTGAGGAAATGGTGGCGGTTTTTCCGCTGATCTTTTCAAGGTCGTAAACCGTGTTTTGGCCAATTATGCGGACAAAACCGCCCTCCCTGACAGGGACTGGGGGCGCGGGTTTTTCTGTTTTGCGTGGTCGCGGGCTCTTGCTTTTGACATTTACCGGTCTCAGGGGCTCTTGTCGGCTCTTTTCGTCAGTAAATGGTTCTATAACCTTGGCGGTGAATTCTTTAAGTTCTTCACGCACCGCGGCGTTCACTTCTTTATTGGCCTCGCTTTCGCGGATTTTCCGAATCGCGTTTTCAACCAGCGCGTTGGATTGCCGGAGTAAGGCCGCGGCATCGACTTTCGCCTGATCAAGGATCTGCCGGCGCGATGCGTCCAGCTTTGCATTCAGATCGTTGTAACGATCAATTAAGCCGGATAGCATTTCATCCGCCAGCCCGAATTCCTGACGCTGCTTTTCCAGTTCACGGCGTTCCACTTCAAGGTCCTGCAACTGTTGTTCGAAATCAAAGGAAGCGGCGCCGGATTTTTCGGCGGCGGCTTTCAGAATATCGTCGGGAAGCCCCGTCTTTGCGGCAATCTCAAACGCGAAGGAACTGCCGGGTTTACCAATCAGCAGGGAATAAAGGGGCTGCATCTTATGGGTATCGTACAACATGGCGCCGTTGATAATTCCGTCGACCCGCCCGGCCATAAGTTTAAGGTTCATATAATGGGTGGTCACGATCCCGAAGGCTTGCTGGCTGGCCAGCCGTTCCAGAACGGCCTCGGCAATGGCGCCCCCCATCTGGGGTTCCGTGCCGCTGCCAAATTCATCCACCAAAAAGAGGGTATTGCCGTCGGCCACTTCGGTCAAGGTACGAATGTTCCGCAGGTGCGAACTATAGGTGCTGAGGTCGTTCTCAATGGATTGCTCATCCCCGATTTCAATGAAAATAGTTTCAAAAATGCCGGCTTCCGAATCTTCACGCACCGGGATCAGGCAACCGCATTGCAGCATGTACTGCAACACCCCGGCGGTTTTCAGGCAAACGGATTTCCCGCCGGCGTTGGGTCCGGAAATTACCAGTATCCGTTCCTGTTGATTTAAACGGATGTCCAGGGGCACCACCCGGCTTCCTTGCTGTAATTCCTTTAAATAAAGGTTGGGGTTCAGGGCTTGCCGGAAATCCAGACCGGGCCGGTTTTCAATTTTTGGCAGCACCGCCCTGATGCGACGGGCAAAGACCGCCTTGGCCCGGGTAAAGTCGATCTGCCCCAAAAGGGTGAAGCCATGATCCAATACGGGGATCTCCGGCCGGATTTTGTCGGTATATAGCGCCAGAATTTTCAGGATTTCCCGCCGCTCGGCGGCCTCCAGTTCACGGAGTTCGTTGTTGATTTCGAAGACTTCCTCCGGTTCCATGTAAACCGTTTGTCCTGAGGCCGATTCATCGTGAATAAAACCACGAATTACCCGTTTATTGGCGGCCGGCAGGGGAATAACACTCCGACCATTTCGTATTGTAATGTCCGCTTCGTCAGGTGTGTAGCCTTCTTTTTTTAAGGCCGAATACACCTGGCGCAGGCGCTTCTCAACCAGGTTCTTTTTCTGGCTACGTTGACGACGAATATCCAGCAAAGTTTCAGAGGCACTGTCTTTTATCTCGCCTTTTTCGTCGAGAATTTTATCCGCTTCCTGCAGTAAGTAAGGGTCAAACGGCTGGGTTAGGATCCAGCTACAAAGTACGGGGTAGAGGCCTTCGGGGGCCTGCCGGAAAAATTCGTACACCGCCTGCCAGGTTCGCATGGACGCCCGGAGCGCACCCAAATCTTCAAGTTCGATGATTGTTCCCTGGATTGTTAGCCGCTTTAGGACCGGTCGCAGGTCATAATAGTCCTGGGCGGGAAAGTTACGGCCCGACATCAGCACTGCCAGCATTTCGGCGCAAGCGGATAATTTTTCCAGAACAATATCGAAGTCGGTAGAGAACGCCATTTTTTCAGCTTCCGCGGCACCGGCATCGCCCAGACAGTGGCCTGAAATTTCGGCCCTTATACGGTTAAATCCTGTTTTTTGCTCAAATTGCAGCGGAAATATCATGGTCGGTTTTTTTCGGCTAAAAGGTAGGCTTGATGGTATTTTTCAACGCCGCGCTGCAGATCGAAGACCTCCTGCGCCAATGCCCGAACCTGATGCGGCGGCCTTTTTAGCAAAGCGGCAAAACCTTCGATGGCGCGTTGGTAGGAGGGGGCTGAAAAATCCTTCACGATGAGTCCGGCATGGGCCTTTTGCAATATCGCCGTGCAATCGCCAATACCGTCGTTACAGATAATCGGAATGCCCATGCTTAGGGCTTCACCCATCTTGGTGGGCGAACTGGCTTTTTTGGAAAACGTGGGGCGAATAAAAAACAAATTGGCCTGACTGAAGGATAGCAAAACGGGCACTTCTTCCCGTTCTGCCGGCACAATGCGCAGATGATCAGTCGATACATCCCGCTCCCGGGCCAACTGGAAAATCGGATCCGCCTCCTCTTTGGTGATAATCAACAACAGGGCACTGGGATAGGTTTTGAGGAATAGGCTAAAAAAATCCAGCATTTCAGCGGCCATATACCAGGTCCCGAACGATCCCAGGTAACTGATTACCGGGTGGAACTCGGCGAGATTAAGCTTTTCGCGATATTCATTGACGACCGCCTCGGGGATTTTCGGAGCAAACAGCGTGGTGTCGGTGCAGCAGGGGATGACCGAGATTTTTTCTGCCGTAACAGTTTTATAGTCCCGTTTCAGGATAATGGATTTTCCGGCTTCCGTTAGCGAAATAATGTGGGTGCTTTCGTTGAAAAACTGTGTCTCTTTTCTTTTGAAGTACTTGTAGATTATGCGAAAGAGTGGGTTGCTGGGGTTCCAGATGCGACCTTCTATCCGTTCATCAGCCCAAAAGCCCCGCATATCGAAAAGAAAGGGAATCTGGTATTTTCGTTTCAGGGCGAGCCCAATGAGGGCAGCGATGTAACTGCGGCAATGTGTGATTTGTATCTGCTTTTCAATCAGTATTTTAACGGCTGATTTTTGGGCTTTTCGGACATCTTTCAGGGTGGATAAGACAGGCGGTTTTGTTGTGTAAGTTTCAGGAAACCAGTCGATATTGTGTTGATTACACAGCTCGCGCAGGCGGGATTGCCCTGCTTCAAAGCGATCTTTTTTTTCAAAACTCAGAAGCGATATATCGTGCCCTAATTTGCTTAATTCCAGCAAATAAGGCATAACCTGAGAACCTCCCAGCGGGTCGGTCATGCCATCGTACGAAATGTATAAAACCTTCAAAAAAAGTCGGTTTGTCCGGATTACTTTTTCCTGGCAGACGGTTTTTTGGCCGTTGTCGCCTTATCTTTCTCTTTCGCAGCAACTTTTACCTTAGTTTTGGGCTTCGCCTTCGCCAGGGTCTTTTTCGCCGGTTTGCGTTCTAATTTCACGGGTTTAAGTTCCACCAGAACCTGTTTGTTGGCAACAACATCGCCAACCGCCACGTGAATTTTTTTTATCTCGCCATCGATAGGAGCCGCCAGATTGTTGAGCATTTTCATGGCTTCCAGAATCAGCAGGGTTTCTCCCTGGGCAACCAACTGTCCTTCCTTGATGAAAATTTCGCGGATGGTGCCGGGAATAAAGGATTTGATGATGGCCGGATTCGGTGGTGAGTAAGGCTTACGTTCTTTGTATTTCCGGGTGAGCAGGGTTTTATAGCGGGTGCCATCGCTGGCATCCAGGCTGTCGTATTTTACGACAAGCGGGGCGGGACTCGTATCTTTATTATCTTCCATAATTGATCGTATCAGAAGGGCGGAATACCATGTTTTTTATTGGGACGGGTTTCGTTTTTCTGGCTCGAAATTTCGAGGGCATGAATGATAAAGCGGCGTGTTTCGGCCGGCTCGATGACCGCGTCGACATAGCCGTAGGCTGCGGCCACGTATGGGTTGGCAAACTTATCCTTGTATTCCTGGATTTTCTTCTTGCGTACGTCATCGGGATTTTCAGCGGCGGCAATTTCGCTGCGGAAAATGATGTTGGCGGCGCCTTCGGGGCCCATAACGGCGATTTCGGCCGTTGGCCAGGCCAGCACGAAGTCGGCCCGCAGGTGATTGGAGCACATCGCGATGTATCCTCCGCCGTAAGCTTTCCGAAGGATGACCGTAATCTTGGGTACGGTTGCTTCGCTGTAAGAATAGAGCACTTTGGCACCGTGGCGGATAACCCCGGCGTGTTCCTGGTCAATACCCGGCAGGTAACCCGGAAGGTCGACCAGGGTAACCAGAGGAATATTGAAGGCATCACAGAAGCGAATAAAGCGCGCGGCTTTATCCGACGAATCTACGTCGAGAACGCCGGCCAGTACCATGGGCTGATTGGCCACAAAGCCAACCGTTTGTCCGCTCATGCGGGCAAATCCGATAACGATGTTAGCAGCGAAAAGCTCCTGAACTTCAAAGAAATCAGAGTCGTCGCAAATGGATTTGATAATATCCCGCACGTCGTAAGGCTGCTTGGCGTCGTTTGGGAAGATATCCTCAATTTTATAAATCTTCGATTTGGGTTGTTTGACCGGGAAAGTCTCGGCCTTTTTGGTGTTGTTCCAGGGGATGAAACTCACCAGTTGCTTGATCTGCTCAAGGCATTGCACTTCGCTTTCAGCAAAGAAATGTGCATTGCCGGTAATCTCCGAATGAACGCGAGCTCCGCCCAGGTCCTCCATGGAAATTTCTTCACCCAAAACTGTCTTAATAACTTCGGGGCCGGTGATGAACATCTTGGAGATCTTGTCCACCACGAAAACAAAGTCGGTCAGGGCAGGTGAATACACAGCGCCACCGGCACAGGGTCCAAGAATCACCGAGATCTGCGGAATAACCCCCGAAGCCTGGGTGTTGCGGTAGAAAATCTCACCGTAACCGGCCAGGGAGTTCACGCCTTCCTGAATACGGGCACCCCCCGAATCGTTGATCCCGATCAGGGGCACCTTCAGCTTCATAGCGTGGTCCATGATTTTGGTGATCTTTTTGGCGTGCATATACCCCAGCGAGCCCCCGGCTACCGTGAAGTCCTGCGCGTAAATGCAGATGGGATAGCCATTGATGGTGCCGGTTCCGGTCACTACTCCGTCACCGGGGAGATATTTCTTGTCCATATCAAAATCACGACCGGCGTGTTCAACGAACAGGTCGTACTCGTGAAAGGTATTGTGATCCAGCAAGGCCAGGATGCGCTCACGGGCGGTGAGTTTTCCCATGGATAGCTGTTTCTCGATGGCTTTTACACCACCCCCCTGAACCGCACCGGACATGCGTTTTTTTAAATCGAGGGTTTTTTGCTTTAATGACATATACAGGTTTTTTTGTGGTTTTTAAAAACAGTTAGCCTATGAAAACCGGATACGCTCCGACCTTCATAGGTGGTTATTTTTAGCCGTAAATATGGTCAAGCACAATTGTCATTTCGTCCCAAAAAGCTTGAAAAAGTAGCCAAAGGTATATAAATATGATCCGATACGTCACCGGATTTCTTTTAAAAAATGTTAAAGTGATGAAAATTAGATTTTTCTAATCTGTTTTTTTATTCCAGAATGGCTTTAACACCAGGCAATTCCCGTCCTTCAATGTATTCCAGCATGGCACCGCCGCCGGTAGAAACATAGCTGATCTGATCGGCGAGGTTGTACATATTGATGGCCGCCACCGAATCGCCGCCGCCAATCAGCGAGTAGGATCCGCTGATGGTCGCGCTGGCCACCGCGATGGCTACCGCTTTGGTGCCCTGTTTAAAATGCGATAATTCAAAAACACCCATCGGACCGTTCCATAAAATGGTTTCCGATTTATTGATGATCTCGGCAAACCGCTTGCAGCTTTTCTTGCCGATGTCCAGCCCCATCCATCCGGCCTTGATATTATCGGCGGCACTTTCCTTAATATTTGCCTCGTCGGAAAAGGCATCGGAAATAATGGCGTCGGTCGGCAAATATAGATTAACGCCCTTGAGCATCATCGTCTGCACCATTTCTTTTACTTCGGGCAGGCGGTCTTCTTCAATCAGCGAATCGCCTACCTTGCCGCCCAGGGCCTTAATAAAGGTAAAAGCCATGCCGCCGCCAATAATGATGTTGTCCACCTTGTCAATGAGGTTTTTCAAAATCATAATCTTGGTGGAAACTTTGGCGCCTCCGATGATGGCCGTGAAAGGCGCATTGTTGTCGGTTTCCTGTAAAATGTGATCCAAATTCTCCAGTTCGCTTTGCATCAACATTCCAAAATACTTTGCTTTTGGGAAAAATTTCGCAATGACAGCCGTGGAGGTGTGCCGCCGATGCGAGGTGGCAAACGCATCGTTAATATAGGCGTCGCCCAGGGAGGCCAGTTCCTTGGCAAACTTTTCCGAGGCGCCTTCTTCTTCCGGATAAAAACGAAGATTCTCCAATAATACCACATCGCCCGGGGCCAGCTTAGAACATACATCCTTGGTTTTTTGCCCGAAAAGATCACGCGTGAAGATGATGTTTTTGTTTAAAAGCTGCGTCAGGCGAGGAACAATGGGCGTTAGCGAATAGTCGTTCTCAAACCCACCTTTGGGACGGCCCAGGTGCGACATCAAAATCACGGAGCCACCGTCGTTCAACACTTTTTTAATGGTAGGGATGCTCTCCCTGATTCGGGTGTCGTCGGTGATCTGACGGTTGTGATCCAGCGGGACGTTAAAATCTACGCGGATCAGTACCCGTTTATTCTTAAAATTTACATTACTGATGGTGCGGGGAAGTGGATTCATAATGCTGGGATTTTTGAGCAAAATTATAAAATTATTCTACCGGCAGTTTTTTTTTAAGTTATGATTCTTAAATGAAACTATTTACCTAATTTTACGCCACTGATTGTGAATCAAATAACAAAAGTAAGTTTCATTATATTAACATTTTAGCTTGATGAGCAGAAAACTTTTAATCCGGGATGTTACGCTGAGGGATGGCCAGCAGTCGCTGTTTGCTACCCGCATGAACCAGGTGCAGGTCGACAGGGTGTTGCCGTTGTACAGGGATGCACATTTTTATGCAATGGAAGTATGGGGCGGTGCCGTTCCGGATTCAATTATGCGCTATTTAAAGGAAGATCCCTGGGAGCGCCTGGAGAAAATCAAAGCCATCGTGGGCGACGTTTCTCAGCTCACCGCTCTTTCCCGCGGACGGAACTTGTTTGGCTATAATCCTTATCCTGAAGAGGTCATTGAAGGCTTCAACCGGAATGCCGTCCAATCCGGCATTGGGATCATGCGTATTTTCGATGCCCTGAACGACATGGATAACATCCGTTCAACCATCCAGTATGTAAAAAAGAACGGGGGAATTGCCGACGCAACGGTTTGTTATACGGTTGATCCCCATTTTTCTGCCCTTGATCGGTTTAAGGCACTGTTGCACGGTCGCCGCCTGAAGAGCAATATTTTTTCTAAGGAGTATTTTTTGGAAAAAGCCAGGACAGCGGAAGCCATGGGCGCCGACATGATTAGCATTAAGGATATGGCGGGCCTGATTCCTCCGGGCAAAACCGGACGACTCATGCGCATGCTGAAGGAGGAAACAAAGGTCCCGATTGATTTTCATACGCATTGCACCCCCGGATATGGCCTCGCATCCAGTCTGATGGCGATCATGAACGGGGTCGATATCCTGGATACCGCTATTGGTTGTTTTGCCGGCGGTCCGGCCGCCCCTTCGTTTGAGATTATTCAGATCTTCTGCACCAAACTGGGCATTGATACAGGGGTTAACCTGGAAGCCGTGGCGAAAATCAACGCCGAACTGAAGGCCATCCGCTCCGAAATGGCGGATTTCGATTCGTATAAATTGTTCCCCATTGATTTTGATCTGACCAGGGATAGCTTGCCCACGGTGATCGATAATATGTTTGATATGGCCATTGACCTGGCCAAACAAGATAAAGAAATTGAGCTGATTCAAACCTGTCAGGCGATCGAAAAGCACTTCAATTTCCCCGCCCCCGACCTGGCCGTTCAGATGGCTGAAATTCCCGGGGGTATGTACACCAATATGCTGGCTCAGCTCAAGCAATTGAAGCTTGAGGACTTGCTTCCGCGCACCCTCGAGGTTATTCCGACGGTTCGTATGGCCGCCGGTTGCCCGCCCCTGGTGACCCCCACCAGTCAGATTGTGGGCGTTCAGGCCGTGAACTGTGTGATTGACGAAAACAAAGGCCAGCCCTTCTATACCAACAAATCGATACAGTTCGTCAACCTGGTGAAGGGCCTCTATGGTAAAACACCGGTCCCCGTGGATCCGGAATTTCGCTATAAAATCGCCGGCGTTTACGAAGAAACGCCTTATGATACCAGGAATTATAAAAAGCAGGATAATCCCGTTTTCCCGGAATATGGCGATGTGAAACTGGCGCAGAATGAGAAGGAAGAGTTGCTGTTGGAATTATTTCCTGCGGTGGCCACGGATTTTCTGAAAGGTAAAATCGAAGCAAAATATCTCGCAGAAATCCATAAAGTGGAAGAGGAAAAACGCCAGAAAATTGAAAAGGAAAAGGCGGCCTATAATAATCTGAGCACGGAGGAGAAGCAGCAGCGGTTGTTGGATGGTTTGTACAATTATGATGGCTGGGGCCGCGAATAGCGACCAGTAGAAAAGAGCTGCTTAGAGTTCCCGAAGCAGCTCTTTCAAGATCAGCGTCATCTTGGGTTCAGCGTCAGCCGCGGCTTTCAGCACTTCCTCGTGCGATACCTCGCAAACACGTCCCACCACGCCCAAATCCGTAATTACCGACAGGGCAAAGACCGGTATCTCCATATGCCGCGCCACAATAACTTCCGGTACGGTAGACATTCCAACGCAGTCGGCACCAATGGTCCAGAAATACTTGTATTCGGCCGGGGTCTCGAAACAGGGGCCCGAAACACCCGCGTACACGCCCTGCTGAACCCTGAGTTTGTTCGCCTCAGCGATGTTCCTTGCTTTTTCAAGTAGTTTTTTATCGTAGGCTTCGTGCATGTCCGGAAAACGAGGCCCAAGTTCATCGTAGTTTTTTCCAATCAGCGGATTGGTGGGCATTAGGTTGATGTGATCGCTGATTAACATGATATCACCGACACTGAAGGATGGATTCATACCACCGCTGGCATTCGATACCACCAGCAATTGTATACCCAGGAATTTCATCACCCGGATGGGAAAGGTGAGCTCCTGCATGGTGTACCCTTCGTAAAAATGAAACCGCCCCTGCATCGCAACCACCTTCTTTCCGCCCAGGGTACCGAAGATTAATTGCCCCTTATGACCCTTAACGGT
Organism: uncultured Bacteroidales bacterium; assembly: GCA_964585485.1. Classification (GTDB taxonomy): domain Bacteria; phylum Bacteroidota; class Bacteroidia; order Bacteroidales; family CAIWKO01; genus CALGYY01. The sequence continues at coordinate 26,184 of CAZPDS010000015.1, read as the reverse complement.
TGAAACCGGGAAATGCGGAATTTCAGAATACGGTATTGTAAAGTTTGTCTCTATTTCGTTAACCAAACCACCCAAACCGGTGCCTAAGATTATTCCAACTTCCGGGGTGAAGTCCGCGCGCTGGCGGATGTAATTAACGCTTTCGTTGATCTTTTCCAGCATACTCAAGAATTTGTTTGTCAAACCAAGCTTTGTCCTCTTTGAAAAAATCCACTTCGACCGGCTGATAAAACACCGGAAGGTCCTTGATAATGTCCCTGAGTTCCGGCACTTCCAGCTTCATGCGGTCTTTTTCCGTCGTGACAATAATCTTGTTTTTGCCTACAATATTACAAAATTTTTCGCGGATCATCCGAAGGTCTTCGCGCTTGTAATTGTGATGATCGGGGAACATGCAGGATTCCAGATCAATGCAACTGCGTTTCAGGTGCTCTTCCAAGGGGTACGGGTTGGCAATGCCCGCTACCAGCAGAATCGCATAATACTTGCGATCGTTTTCGGGCACCGGATGATTGTCGGGATTCAGCGCCCGAAGCGGACTGTAACGCAGATATGAAAAGTACACGTGCTGATGCGCCGCAGGGTTAATTTTGTGAAGTATGCTGTTGCGTGTAATGGGCGAAAGGATGGCCGGACACTTGGTTACAACAATGATGTTGGCACGGATGGCCGCGCTGCGCTGCTCTCGTAGGCGCCCCGCCGGAAGCAGATGGTCTTCGTAATACGGCTTGAAATAATCCGTCAGCAGGATGGAGAGGCCCGGTTTCAGATAGCGGTGTTGAAAAGCATCATCAAGCAAGACAAAGTCAGACGGCGGCTCCAGGGTCAACAACTGCCGGATGCCGTGCACCCGCTGTTCGTCAACGGCAACACGAAGATCCGTAAAGTTTTTTATAAACTGGCAGGGCTCATCCCCGATCTCGGCCGCGGAACTGCCCGCTTCCGCCAAACGGTATCCCTTGGTTTTACGCCCGTAACCGCGGCTCAGCGTACTCAAGTGTGGGAAATGAGGCTGAAGCAAACGTATCAAATATTCAATATGCGGCGTTTTCCCCGTACCTCCGGCCGAAAGATTCCCAACGCTAATGATGGGCACGTCAAAGCCGGTTTGCTTGAAAACACCGGCATTGAACAAGGCATTCCGGATGAAAACAGCCAGCCCGTATAGAAGTGCAAAAGGATATAACAGCAGGGTCAAAAAATTCATTGGCGCAAGTTACACACAAAATCCAATGAACACAATACGTTAATTCCCTCGAAAAGTTACCCCAATTCTCAAAAAAATCGGGCAGTTATACTTATAATATAACAATATTCATTCTACCTGATTACCCCTTGTCACTGATCTTACGTAATCGCTCCTTATCCCGAATGATCAATTCCCGTGTGTTGAATTCAATAATGCCCTCATGCACCAGATCACTCATGGCCCGGCTGATACTTTCCCGCGAAGTACCCACCATATCGCCGATTTCACTGCGCGTGAGCGGGAACACAAACTGATCAGCTTCGTAAATATGCTCCGAGAAGCACAACAGGGTTTCGGCTAACATGCCTGGAACCTGCTTTTGCGACTGACTGGTGGAGCGCCGGTAATCAAACAATTCGTTGCGGCATAATTCAGCAATGATCTCGTAGGCAAAACGCCCGTTCTGAAAGATGAAACGTTGGAAAAGCTGAAGGTCAATAAAACAAACTGTCGTTTCGATCAGCGCCGTGGCGGAAAATTGATTCACCTTGTCGCCAATAGAGGTCGGAATACCCAGGTAGGCCGGGGCTTTCACTATGCGAAGAATTTTTTCCCCCGCCGGGCCCCGCATGTGCAACTTGGCAATGCCGCACTGCAAGTAAGCAATGTTCAGCGAAAGCGCATCCTCACGAAAAATTATTTCCCCTTTTTTAAAACGGACTTCCGCCCGTTTGTTCTCCAGGGTTTCTAGCTGATCTTGGGTTAAATATTCCGCCGCCGCCGATTTCATCGGACACTGCTGGCAGTGATGTTTTCTTGTTTTCATACCGGGGATTTGGAACCTTTGTAAAGATAAGCGTTTTTTGAATACTGTGATGTATGTCACAAAATCAAAACGTATAATGCACAGTCCGGGGTGCTGGATTTCGCTGAAGTTCGGATATCTTTGTGAAAATCTTAAATCAAACATTATGAGCGCAGAACTTGAACTTCAATTGGCCGACCTGCAGAAACGCCTCGGTAAGATTGAAAAAGGAACCAAGGATCAATTGTCGATGGTAGTCTTCTCCGGCGATCTGGACAAAATTATCGCCGCCATGATCATTTCCACCGGAGCAGCAGCCTACGATATGAAGGTGAAGTTGTTTTTTACCTTTTGGGGAACGGCCGCCCTGCGCGACCCAAAAAAGTCCGTGAGCGGAAAGTCCTTTATGGAGAAGATGTTTGGTATGATGTTGCCCAAAGGTGCCGGGAAACTCAAACTTTCCCAAATGCACATGTGCGGAATGGGAACCTCTATGATCAAGGGAATTATGAACAAGCACAAAGTGGCGTCCCTCCAGGAACTCTTCAAATCGGCCGCCGAACTGGGCGTTGAAATCAATATCTGCGAAATGTCGATGAACCTCATGGGCTTCAAAAAAGAAGAAATGATCGACTATCCCAACGTGAAAATTGTTGGTGTGGCCACGTATATTGCCGACGCCAGCGAATCGAAAGTTCAACTCTTTATTTAATCAATCAATAATTTACAAACCAATGACAACAGACGAATTAAAAGCACTGGCCCCTTCCAAACAGGTTGATGCACGCGGAACGGCCTGCCCCGGACCACTACTGGCCGCAAAAAAGGCAATCGGGGATCTTGAATCCGGAGATATTATGGAAATCCTTTCGTCCGACGAAGGAACCAAGCATGATATTCCCAAGTGGTGTGAGAAAATGGAGCATGAGTTTCTGGGTATTCTGGAGGAAGACAGCTTTTCCAGACTGTTTCTGAAGAAGGCCTGAAGCAAGCCTGCACAATAGGAGGGTGAAGAAATACGCCCTCCTGTTTTTTTATTTACCTGAAAACCTGGACTATGTCAGCAGATTTCTTCAAACCCAAAATTCTCGTTTTTTCGACGGATAAGATATCGGATCCCGGTATCGATCAGGCCGGTTTGCGCAAAATTCACTATTCCCCCTCGGTCTATGTAATTTCGCTCCCCTGTTCCTCGGGCATCAAACCCCGCTGGATTCTGCATGCACTGGAACAGGGATTCGACGGGGTGTTTATCGCGGCCGACGGGCACGAGTGTTCTTTTTCTGCTTCCTGTCCCGATCGCACCAACACCATCATCAACCAGGCCCAGGACCTGATGAGGGAGAAAGGTATCAACCCCAAACGCATCCGCATGGCGGCCATCTGCTCGGTTTGCGCCGAACCCTTCGTTAGTCATATGGATAATTTCAGTCGTATCCTTTCGGAAATCGGTAGTGTCAGCACCGATCTTCCTTCATCCGCTTCCTGAACGACTATTTAAAGCAAATACGGAATGTCAGAAAAAATACATAGCTACGATGTCCTGGTCATAGGTGGCGGAATTGCCGGCCAGGAAGCTGCTTTGAGCCTGGCCGCTATGAACTTCAAGGTTCTGCTGGTAGAAAAAGACCTGTCCATTGGCGGAAAAATGATCCAGCTCTCCAAGGTCTTTCCGACCCTGGATTGTGCGGCCTGCATCACCACCCCAAAAATGTCGGAAACAGCCCGGCATCCGAACATCACCCTTTTGCTGAACAGCGAAATTGAAAAGATTACCAAGCAAGCCGGACAGTTTCTGGCCAGCGTGATCCGCCATCCGCGCTTTGTGGATCCGGTTAAGTGCACGGGCTGTCAGGAATGCGAAGCCGTTTGTCCGCAAGTGGTTCAGGATGAATATAACCACCAGATGGTCGGCCGGAAAGCTATCTTCATCCCCTTTAATCTGGCCAATCCGAAAATCGCCGCTATCGACATCGACCATTGCATTGGGTGTAAACGTTGCGTCAAAGTATGCGCACCTAAGGCCATTGATTTCGAGGAAAAGGAAATGCAGTTTTCCTTGTCGGCGAAGGCCGTTATCCTGAGTCACGGGTTTAAACTCTTTCCGGCGCAGGGCAAGCCGGAACTGGGCTTCGGGCGACTTTCGAACGTGATGGATGCCTTGCAAATGGATCGCCTGATCGCCCCCACACGCCCTTACAACAGCGTGCTGCGCCCGGGGGATGGCAAAATTCCCGATAACATCGCCTACGTTTTATGCACCGGTTCACGGGATCAAAGTCTTGAAAACAACCGGGGATGTGCCGGCGAATGTGCCAACAATCCGATTTGCTCGCAGATCTGCTGCATGTACTCCATCAAGCAGGCGCAACTGCTGATGGGTGCTTTGCCAATGGCCGATATTTCTATTTACTATATCGACATCCGTGCGTTTGGCAAGGGCTACGAAGAATTTTTCCAGGAAGCAAAATCCATGGGCGTGAATTTTATTAAAGGAAAAGTAGCGAAGATCCGCGCCCGGGATGATAATCCCGATGGCGATCTGCTGCTGCGTTACGAGGATGTTGCTACCGGAACGGTGAAGGAAGCCAAACACGACCTGGTTGTGCTTTCGGTTGGCGTGCTCCCGAATCCAACGGCCCCCGGTCTTTTTTCTCCGGATCCGCTGGGATTGGACCCCTATCGCTACGTGAAACAGCCGGATGTGCTGCTGCACCCATCCCGTACCACCATTGAGGGTGTCTTTGTGGCCGGAACAGCCACCGGACCCAAAGATATTCCGGACTCTATACTTTCCGCCGGTGCGGCGGCTTCTGAAGCGGCAGCCTACATCAGAAATTGCTGAAATGCGTATCATTAAAGAGTAATCACATGAGAGAACGAATTGGCGTATACATTTGTCATTGTGGTGGCAATATTTCCGATTATGTCGACGTGGAAGAGTTGGGCCGTATGATGGGCTCGGAGCAGGGCGTAGTGATTTCGACGGATGTCATGTTTGCCTGTTCCGACGCCGGCCAGAAACAAATGGTGGCCGATATTCAGGAACAGAAACTCGACGCTATGGTCGTGGCCTCCTGTTCACCAAAATTGCACCTGCACACCTTTCAGGGGGTGGCCGAACGGGCGGGGCTGAACCCCTCTAATTACGTTCAGGTTAACATTCGTGAACAATGTTCCTGGCCGCATTCCGACCGGCCAAGGGAAGCCACCGTTAAAGCCGCGGGACTTATTCGCGCCGGTATTCTGAGGGTACGGCACGCAGAAGCGCTGACGAATATTGAAATACCCGTCGTTCGCGCCGCCCTCGTGATTGGTGCCGGCGTGGCCGGCATGCGCGCCGCCATTGACCTGGCGCGACTGGGCAATGAAGTGTATCTTGTCGAAAAGGAAAACACCGTGGGTGGCCGCGTCGCCCACACCGGTAAGGTTTTTATGAGTGGTCAGGAAGGGAAAAACCTCGTTGAGCAATTGCACGATGAAATTAAAAAATTGAGTAATATCAAGGTTTTCACGAATGCCTCCGTGGAAAAAACCGGCGGAAGTCTCGGGAATTTCCTGGTGGAGGTCTTGGTAAATACCGCCACGAAATCGGAAAAGCTTTCACTGAATGTGGGCGCCGTGTTGGTCACTACCGGCATGGATACGTATCATCCGGCTGAAAATGAGTTTGGCTACGGAACCTCACCGCGCATCATGACCCTGCCCGAATTCGATCAGTGGCTAATGAAGGCAGGCGATTCCCCCTTGATCGATAACAAACCGGTCCGCAGGATAGCCTACATCTATTGCGTGGGCAACCGTCAGAAAAAAGGAGAAAATAAGTACTGCTCGCGAATGTGCTGCACGGCGGCTATTAACACGGCCCTGCAGGTGAAGGAGAAATTTCCGAACGTCATTAATTTTCACCTTTTCAGGGATGTTCGTACCTATGGTAAACAGGAGATTCTCTACGAGAAATCATCGAAACAGGGCGATATTTATGTTCGCTGGGATGAAAAGGAACCACCGGTGGTGGAGTTGCTAAACGATACACTCAACCTGAAAGTGAAGGATTACCTGACCTCCAAAAAGGAAGTGGAAATCCCGGCCGATCTTGTGGTGCTGGTGACCGGCGCTGTGGCCAGAGCCGATAGCAAAGACATCGCTGAGGTTTTTAAAATTCCGGTGGGAGCCGATCGTTTCTTTAATGAGATCCATCCCAAACTGAAACCGGTGGAAACCGTCATCAAGGGTGTGTATATTGGCGGGGCCTGCCAGGGTCCTAAAAACATCAGCGAAGCGGTGCAGTCATCCCTCTCAGCCGTGGCGAAGATGAATGCGTTTCTGGGGGGCGATACGGTTTCCCTTGATCCCGCCGTGGCCCGGGTAAACCCGGACGTGTGCGCCTGGTGTGGAAAATGTGCGGAAGCCTGCGATTACGATGCATTGAGCATGGAAGAGGTAAATGGGAAGACCGTGGCCGTGGTCAATAAGGCTACCTGCGCCGGTTGCGGAATCTGCGCCCCGGTCTGTCCGGTGGACGCCATTGATCTGGCCCGCTTTACCAATGCAGAAATCGAAGGTATGATTGACGGTTTTGCCCGTGATGTCGTTATCCGTGAAAGCTCCACCGACCTCACCTCCGAAACCCCAACCCGGCGCCGGCCCTCCAACGTCTCCCTGAAAGACTGGAAAGAAGCGGTGGCTATCCTGCAGCAGGGTCCGATGAGTATTCCCGAACTTACAAAACGCATGGAAAAACCTGCACGCGAGGTGACCTGGCTGATCATGACCATGAATAAATTCGGGACGGTTGTTGCCGATGGCTTGGATGATAGTGAAGCGTATTTTATGTACAAATTGAAAAACGAATAGCGATGAAGCTTACTACGGATTTTGCTTCCGATATCAAAAAATACGGTGCCCGCGATTTTGAGGCGTGCTATAACTGCGGAACCTGCACGGCCATTTGCGGATTAACCGAGCAGAAAGCGAACTTCCCCCGCATCTTCATTCGCCACGGTTTGCTGGGACAGCAGCAGGAAATCCTGAACAGCAAAGAGCTCTGGCTTTGCTATGCGTGCGGCGATTGTTCCTCGAACTGCCCACGCCAGGCCGCCCCCGGAGAGTACATGGCAGCCCTGCGTCGCTACGCCATCGCGCATTACGAGCCCACCGGTCTCACCCGGATGATGTTCAAAAGCAACCCCCTCTTTGTCGTGATCACGATGTTTTTCGCCGTCCTGCTCGGCTTTTTCCTGTTTACGCTGAAGCCCGAAAACGAAGTGGCCCGCTGGCTTTTTAACTGGATTCCCTATAACGTGATTCATAATATGGGCCTCGTGATTTTTAGCATTACCGGACTGGTGGTGGGTTGGGGTATGATCAGCATGATCCTGCACCTTCGAAAAAACGTGCAGAAAACGGACAAAAAGAAAACCGGCGTATGGAAAGTCCTTATGGCCGTAGCCAATGAACTGGGCACCTTTAAACGCTACCGCAGTTGTGATACCGAAGAGAATTCTTATTGGATGAAGAAAGCCTGGTTCGTACGGCCCTGGTTTGTTCACTGGAGCGTGATGTGGGGCTTTTTGGGATTACTGCTGGCCACCATCCTTGATTTCATGTTCAAAGATCCCGCTACGGATATATGGTGGCCATCCCGCATCCTGGGAACAGGGGCCGGTATCCTCATGATGTACGGTGCCTCCATCGCACTGTATTACCGGATCCGTAAGCCAACTTTCAGTTACCGATCTGCCACACTCGCCGATTGGTCCTTTCTGGTTTTCCTGCTACTGGCTGGTATCACCGGTTTTTGGCTGGAAATTGCCGTGGCCTTCGATGGCGATGTGATGGTGAATCACCTCGTGTTCCTGATTCACACTGTGATTTCCATGGAATTGGTGCTGCTGTTCGCGTTCTCGAAATTTGCCCACGCTTTCTATCGTCCCCTGGCCTTGTTCTTCCACTTCCGTGGATAACTTAGGGTCGCAGCGCTTGAAACAGAAATACCGGGAAGGTCTTTAAACTGCCGTCAGCCGCGGTTTTGTGCATGGTGAATACCGTCTGGTGTTGCATGTTGATGTAGCCTGCCGCAGCGCACCATACTGCCAATTCCTCCGGATCAAAGCCGTGATGAACCCCCGGGGCACCTTCATGAAAACTGCCATCCTCGGCATATAAATCAGCAATAAACAACTGTCCGCCCGGATTCAGCAGGGCGTGGAATTTTTCCAGGAGCAGCCTGATGTTGCCCGCGTGATGCACCGCCATTTGGGAAAACAGAACATCGAAGAACCCCTGCGTAAAATCGGCGGTTTCCAGATCTAAACAAATTGGTGTCAGATGCTGTATCCCCTGTGTGTCGAGCTTTTCCTGCGTAACACGCACCATCTCAGGCGAACTGTCAAGGAGCTGTATGGTTTCGAAATAGTCCTTCAGGGCAATACTCAGTAAGCCGGTGCCAGCACCGAATTCCAGTCCCCGTTGCCCTGGCCTGAATACCCCGGCTTTAATCATTGCTGTGGCAATAGCGTTGGTGCGTTCATGGTGCATGCGGTTCATATCCCACGAAGACGCCACCTGGTCAAAATGATTTTGCATCGTTTTCTTTTTTCCGGATCAAAGATACACAATGGGGCCCGAACGGGCCTCAGAAATGAATGATCTTATATTCATGTACCGCCCGGAGACTGGATGCTTTAAGGAAATACACCCCGGCGGGCAAGGCCTGCAGATCGAAGTGTTCGCTTTGTCCGCTGCGTGGAGAGGCACAGTTTTTTGAGATCAGTACCCGACCGGTGCAATCGAGCAAGGCTAACTGCACGATTTCCTCATGCTTTTCACGGAAAGCAATATACAGGTTTTTCCCCGCCGGATTGGGCCAGATTTGCAGCGAGGATTCATCGTCGGGTTCATTCGTGCCGGTGCAGGCGGAGATGGTCACAAGGACGGTATCGGTCGATACGCATCCATGCAGACTGCTGGCCAGGGCAATGATGACCGAGGTGCCGGTGCCGATCAGGGCCGAATCCACGGTGAGTGTCTGCAGGCCGGAACCGTCGCTCCATTCATACTCAATATAGCCCGGGCCAGCATCCAGCACCACCGATTGATCAGCACAGAGGACAAGGTCGCCGCCCAGGTTGAGCGCAGGGTTGTATAAGGATATGGTGAAGGTGGCTCCGGGTGCGCTGGTGTAAGCCGGACTGCTGCTGGTGATGCGAATCCTGTACCCCGATCCGAAGGGTGTGCCGGCAGGCAGAGTGCAGGAAATACTGCCGCTGTTGGCATCGCTCAGCAGTGTTCCAATGATCTGCGGCGCAGCAAATGAACCACTGGCATCGGAAAGTTGGGCTGAATAGGTGTTGGCGGAAAAGACCCCGGTGGCGGTGAAGGCAATGTTGGTTACGGCGCCGGTGGTGGCTGTAACACAGTAAGCCGGCAGCGAAGCTGATGAAGTTTCCAGCGAGTAGGTTTGCGTACTGGCCGTGGCACCGGGTACAAAATAAAGCTGTGAACCCGCGCTGCAGTTGTATTCGAAAATAGCGATATGATAGGTGTGCCCCGGCGTTAAGCCTGTTATTAAGGTGCTGTTTCCGGAGCCGTCGTAAACCACATATTCGCCGGGGTTCAGAACGTCACCACCGCCAAAATGGGCCGCCGCCAGGTAAGTGGTGCCGGCTACCGGCGTTCCGTTTACCGCAGCGCCGTCTTTCAGTACCACCAAACGTGCACTGCCGCTGCCATTGGTCCAACTGAGCAGCAGTGAGGTGTCGGTGATGACGGAACAATTCAGCCCGCTCACCTGCACCGTCGGCAGAGCACAGGAAGAACCGCAGGTCATGGTGTGCTCACCAAGGTAGGTGACCGTGTTTTGATTGTACTGTGTCCATTCAGTAGCCAGCGTTGGGAAACCGGCGGCCGGGTTTACACTCACCCCGTTATTGATTTCAGCATTCCGTACCAGGGTGTGTTCCACGGTGGAGTAGGTGCCGCTGGTCCACGATACGCCCGGATCTTCCCCAATGCATCCAAAAATATCAACAAAGGAAGCCGTAGAGATTTTGTACAGAGCAAGGGCGTCGTTGCCGTTCAGGTAAGTGATGGCCGACATCGTAGTGTCGCCCGTATAGGCTGTCGCAGAAGGATTTGAGTAAACCTTGGCCGATTGATCCGCCAGCATACCGGACAAAGTGAGATCCTGGGTGGCCGTGGTTGAACCGTTGGTAAAAAGCCTTAATTTGTAATCCGATAAATCGACGGCAGTGCCGGTGTTGTTGTAAATCTCCACGTATTTGGTGTACCCCGATCCTTCTACGTATTCCGAAATGATCAGATCATCGGCACAGCCTCCGGTACCGGCTACCGCCGTAGTGCAACTGCAGTTCATCACGGAACTGCCGGTTTTGTAATTGATGTTGCTGTCGCTGTTGGTGTAAGGATAGATTTTGAAGAAGTATGCGGTCGAGGAGGCTAAACCGTAGAAGGAAGTGGCCTGCAGGCCCGGTGCCACGTTTTTGGTAAACGAGCCGTCGGCTTCCGCAATACCGTCAGCCGGATCGCTGATGGCCGCCAGGCTGATGGCGCTGGCTTTGACCAGATAGCCATCGGGCACAACGATGCCCGTGGCATCCGTCCAGTTAACCGTAATGGCGCTGCCTGTGCATAGCCCGCACCCGAAGGTGGCGGGATGCGCAGAGGGTTCCCCTTTCTGCACCGTATAGCTGTACGCACCGGTAGTAATAATATTGGCGGCGTTGTCGGCCGCAACTATGCGATAAGAAACCACGGTGCCCGCGGCCTGCGGAGGGATGCTCGCGTTGCTGACGTAATGCGGTGCTCCGCTGAGGATCATCGGGATGCTGTTGCCATAGGTAACACCATCGGTGCACCATTGCACCGAGGCTGAATTGATACTGACATCATCAGTAATATCCGCCGAAATGCTGACCGGGCTGGTCGTGCCCGGGAAAGCCGGAGTGTGCACTACGTTCGTAATTTCCGGAAGGCTGGAACACTGCGACGAAGTCCAGACCAGGCATACGTATTCCGGATGGTCGATGTAGGGATTGCGGTTGTGTTGCGGGGTGTTGTACCAAATGGCGTTGTTACGGTTTACTTCTTTGGTGCTCACGGGATCGCTAAGGTGCCAGCGTACCAGCATATCAATATACCACGGCAGGTAGTTGCCGCCGCTGGTGGTGATAATGTACTGCGAATCGTAGTAATCATACGTGTTCACCCAGTCACTCAGTTCGTTCATGTAGCGCGTAGCCAGGTATAGATAGGCCCGGGCGAAATCGCCCTTGTATTCATCGATGGGCTCGAAAACCGTACCTGTGAATCCGCTGAGCGCGCAAGGGCCGATCTGACTGCCGTTGGTGGATGTCCACGTAGGCGATGTGGTCTCCGCCACCAGGTTGTTGCTTTTTTTGTTGTTGACGTACTGATCGGCCGGCGGCAAATGATGGAGATCGCAATACTGAATATCCTGGGTGCCGCCCCACCACGAGTTGGGGAACATGTGTTCCCGCGAATAACAATCACCTTCGGCGGAAGCCGTTCCGCACTGATCGCTGTAAAGGGTGAAGGTGTAGGCCGGCGTCCCCGATGGAATATCGGAATACATGTCCCAGATGGTGGTGCCGTTGGCCCGCACATCCGTAAAGGAATACGCATCCCATATGTCGAAAGCGGTGCTGGTATATGGGATTTGCTGGTGCCCTGTGGTAATAATATCCCGCAACGCAGCCCGCAGTACATCGCCCGTCTTGCCGCCGGCATTGTCATAATAACCCGCCGGAATCTGCGCCGCAACGCATGTTGAAAGGGCCAGTGCAATCAGTAAAAAGAGTAATCGTTTCATCAGGATAGTCAATAGTCAATAGTCGATAGTCGATAGTCGATAGTCGATGGTCGATGGTTCCAGGCCGTTCAAACAGTCGTTCGTTGGCCTGCCGGCGTCATCAGCGCAGGGATTCCGGGATCGTAAGAAGTGTGGTTGAACTTACATGACCGGCCCGCCGCGAATAGATCCGGGGACAACAGTAGTAAGTCGGTTTTCGCAATGGCGGCAGTATGGGAGCTACCCGGCCATTCTTCAGGATGTTCAACTTATTTTCGACGAAAAGAACATATAGCCTCACAAATTTAGAATATACGTCGACGAAATACAAATTTTTAGGACATTTTTAACCTGTACTCTATCGGTCCACGTAGATTTTATGCAGCCCGGTGTTTCCGGACGAAGCGAAATCAGGTGCTTCACAATTCTGTATCTTTGCCAAAAATCCCGCATGAAGCCTTTCGCTTTTTCCCTCTTGTGTTTACTGCTTATTGGTTCTACGCCAACAGCCCTGCGCGCGCAGCATGATCAACAGTATTTTCCCCCTGAGGATTCCCTGGTGCAGCAAAACCTGGCGAAGTGGAGCAACGCACGCTTCGGGTTGCTGATGCACTGGGGTACATACAGTCAATGGGGTATCGTCGAAAGCTGGAGCCTTTGCCCCGAAGACGAAGATTGGTGCCGGCGCAGCGGTCCCTGGTCCGGGGACTATTTCCGTTACCGGGAAGCGTATCAAAAGCTGCAAACTACCTTTAATCCTCAGAAGTTCGAGGCCACAAGATGGGCGAAAGCCGCCAAGGAGGCGGGGATGCGCTATGTGGTTTTCACCACGAAGCACCACGATGGATTTTGCATGTTCAATACTGCGCAAACAGATTATCGCGTCACGTCCCCCGATTGCCCCTTTTCAACGGATCCCCGGGCAGACATCACAAAGGAAATCTTCTCGGCCTTCCGGAACGAAGGTTTCATGATCGGGGCCTACTTCTCAAAACCTGACTGGCATCATCCGGATTATTGGGATCCGTACTTTCCGCCCTACGACCGCAATCCCAATTATGACCTGAAAAAGCACCCGGAGAAATGGGCCCGCTTTAAAAGCTTCACCTTCGAGCAGATTCACGAACTGATGACCGCTTATGGAAAGATTGACATCCTCTGGCTCGACGGCGGCTGGGTGCAGCCCATGACCGCTACCTCACCCCGCTGGGGCAAAGCCCCGGTACACCAGGACCTCGACATGCCCGAATTGGCGAAAATGGCGCGTTCCTGCCAACCCGGGCTCATTGTTGTGGACCGCGCAGTGGAGGGGCCGCAACAGAATTACCTGACCCCCGAACAAAGCCTGCCCGACGCCCTCTTGCCCTATCCCTGGGAGACTTGCATGACCATGGCCACGTCCTGGAGTTATGTCGAAAATGATCGCTATAAATCTACCCGCGAAATACTTCACGTGCTTTGTAAGATCATTTCTCGCGGAGGAAATTTCTTGCTGAACATTGCTCCTTCCCCCGACGGCGAATGGGCCCCGGAAGCCTACGACCGCTTGCGCGAAATCGGTGCATGGATGAATGTAAACGGGGAAGCCGTGCATGGTTCCTCACCCCTCTTTAATAGTTCAAATCCGGATCTGGCCTACGTCCGCGGTAAGAATGGCAGCCGCTATGTGTTTATCCTTGAAAAAGAAAATGCACCGGGCCTGCCCGCCCACGTATTCTGTGAAGGAGGCCCACTGGAACCCTCGTCCCAACTATGTTTGCTTGGATGCAACCAGCGCCTTCGCTGGGAAAACCATGAGCAGGGTTTTAGGGTGTTTTTTCCGCCCAGGCTGCGGTCACGAGCACCCGGAAAGTACGTTTTTGTGATCCGCATCGCCACGGAATAAGCTCTTGTTCAACGGCGGATCCATCGGGCCGAATAAAATTGGATTTGTCATCCTTTTGTTTAACTTTGCTATCGAAAGATAACACTCCCCAACCTGTTGATTACCTCAATCAATATCAATGGCTTTGCGCATCGCGCCCTCCTCTGTCTTGGGGGCTTGCTGTTAGTTCTGCTCGGCCTGCCTCTCCTCTCCACGGCCCAGGACCAGACCGACTACGAGGAGATGAACCTGCGGGGGAAGGTAAAAACGCTGCGCATTACAACCTATATGGCCGTCGTTCGCTCCAACGAAGTGCAGCGCGGTTCCATTGTGGATAATATGTTCTACATTTTTAATGAGCGCGGGCAGACCCTCGAAGAACATGTGTATAACGCCGACGGCAGCCTGAGCTGGAAACAAACCTATGCCTACGATGAGCGGGGCAATGAAACGGAGAGTAAATTTTTCCGTTCCGACGGTGGGCTGGATTGGCGGCGCGAGTATAGCTACAACGAGGCCAATGAGAAAATTGGAGACAATAAGTTCCTGGCCGATGGTACAGCCTATCACCGCTTCACCTATAAATATTTTCAACGGGAGAATCATCTTCGCGAAAGCGAGTATTACGCCAACGGAAAGCTCTATTGGATCGAAACCCAACGCCGCGATGAGCAGGAAAATGTGGTGGAAGAAAGCGACTACAACGCGGAATTGAAGCTGTGTTCGCGGAATACCTACAAATACGACGACAAGGGCCATCCGGTCGAAATCTGTTACTACACGGGCAACGGAACCCTCGACTGGAAGCAGGTGTACAAATACGACGACAAAGGTAACGTGGTGGAAGAACTTGATTTTATCACGAAAAGCCGAAATACCTATCGTTACGATGATAAAAACAACGAAATCGAATTCATCAGCTACGATGCCGACGGTAACTTTATGGGTAAGGAGTTGAAAAAGTACGAATACGACAACCAGAACAACTGGGTGAAATCCACACTCATTAAAAAAGCCCGGGTCGATCTTCCCGAAAGACCCACCTTCGTTATCATTCGGAAGATTGAATATTACTAATTTTTGCTTACTGCAGAACCAGTCGCTCCATTAAACGGAGATCGGCGCTGGAGGCCCCAATCATGACCCGGAAAACACCGGGTTCGATAACCGGCTTAAGATCTGAATTCAAGAGCGAGAACATTTCGGAACGCAGGATAAAGGTGATTGTTCGCGATTCACCGGCTTTCAGAAAAACACGGCGAAATGCTTTGAGCTCTTTTAAGGGGCGCGCCACCGAGGCCAGCTCATCGTTCAGGTACAACTGAACGACTTCAGCGCCATCGCGCGTTCCGGTGTTGGTCAACGTGAAGGTGAGCGTCGCGGAATCGCCCGTTCGTAAAGGATTTGGTGTGATTTCCATATCCGAATACTGAAAACCTGTGTACGAAAGTCCGTAACCGAAAGGATAACGCGGCATCCCGCTTAGATTCACGTAATCGTCGCCGCGTCCGGTAGGCTTATGGAGATAGGTCAGCGGCAGTTGCCCTTCCTCCAGGGGCCAGCTGAAAGGTAGGCGTCCGGAAGGATTGACATCGCCGAAAAGAAGATTTGCCACCGCTGTTCCCCCTTCACATCCGGGGTACCCGATCCACAGCAGCGCATCGGCCTTATCAATCCAGGGCGTAACATCTACGGCACTGCCGGTGTTTAGGATCACGATAAGCGGCTTGCCCGTGGCCGCCAGCGCTGCAATAAGCTCTTCCTGTTTCCCGGGCAGGTTGAGGCTGGCACGATCGCGAAACTCACCCTCGTCAACGCCGGCAACCAGAACGACGGCATCCGCTGCCTGTGCTGTTTTCACGGCTTCTGCAATGGCCACCCCAGATGAATCGGCGCCGCCGCCATCCCAAACCAGCGACAGATGAGCACTTCCGCTGTTTTCGTAATATTCAGCGCGCAGGAAATAGGCGCTGTCCTTTTCCAGATGCAGCGCCACAACACTGGTATTATAAGAGGTTTTGAACCAGCGGTCCACAATGAGTGAATCGTTTATATAAAGGCGGCAGCCGTCGTTGCCACGCAGCCCGATACGGTAGGTGCCACTGACTGGAACACGCAGGACGCCGGTCCAACGGGCCGAGTACCAGCCCGCCAACAGTGCGGTATCGGGCGGAAACAAGGTCCATTGCCCGTTTAGTTGACCTTCGCGGCGAACCACAACGGGCTCCCCGGCCAGCTCAGGGTTGGCAAAGTAGGAGGCCTGCAGCCCGCTCTCCGCGCCGGAAACCGGGCTTACACTCAGGTAGTCCGACGGCAGTGGGTGGAGGGAATCACGCGTGTAATCGGTGCCTTCAGCGTAATCGACGGTCAGGCCGGATGAGACTGAATACTGCCGGAGTCCGCTGAGGATGGAGACATTGTTGTATCCGGGACCGCTGTACCCGCCCAGCTTCAGTGTGGCAGCGTCTTTCCCAATGACCGCAATGCGCTTTATGCCAGGCGAAAGGGGAAGCACGGCGTTTTCGTTCCTAAGCAGAACGAACGACTCCTCTGCGGCCTTTAGCGAAAGCTCCCGGTGGTCGTCCGGATTACTGTACTTCGCTGCCTCCTGCGGATCTGCATAGGGATGTTCGAATAAACCCAGTTCAAATTTGGCACGAAGGACGCGGCGAACAGCCCGGTCAATCACAGCCTGTGGTATCATCCCGCTTTCGAAGGCTTTATAAAACAAGGGGTAGTGATCGTACGATGTCTGAAAGATTACATCAAGTCCGCCGTTCAGCGCGTTGCGCGTGGCTTCGGCGTAATCCGCGGCCGTCATGTGCAATACATTAGCGCCCCCGGTACCCCCGGCATCTGATACTACAAAGCCCTGAAAGCCCCATTCGTCGCGAAGTTTCTGGTTTAATAAAAAGTCGCTGGCGGAGCAGGGTGCCCCATCCAGCGAATTATAAGCGGCCATCACAGATCCTGCAGCACCCGGCCCTACCGCCATGCGGAAGGCCGGAAAGTAAACCTCCTCCAAAAGGCGTTCGCTCAGATCGACCGGATAACTGTCGCGCCCGCCGTCGCCCACATTGACGGCAAAGTGCTTGGGGGTTGCTATAACGCCCGCCCGCTGAAGCTCGGAAATATAGGCATGGCCCATTTGCCCGGTAAGGCAGGGATCTTCGCCGTAGGTTTCTTCGGTACGACCCCAACGGACGTCCCGGGCAATGTTCAGCACGGGCGATAGGATCTGCCGTATACCCCGGGATCGGCTCTCCAGTGCAATGGCCTGCCCAAGCTGATGCATCAGCACGGTGTCCCAGGTGGAGGCCAGACCGATGGCTTGCGGAAACAGTGTGCCGCCCTCCCGTATCAGGCCGTGCAGCGCTTCGTCGAAAAAAATCAAGGGTATGCCGAGGCGCGTTTCTTCAACAAAATACCGCTGAATGTCGTTCATATTTTCCGCCGCTTCCCGGGCGGGAACCCCGGCGGTATAGTGCAGTCCTTGGTTCTCTATACCATGTCCGCCGGCTGTGGCCGCGACCTGCAGACCAAAGATACCGTTCTTGTAACGATCCCGGCCATCGCTTAAATCGCCGGGAATCATAAAGAGTTGCCAGAACTTTTCCTCCAGCGTCATGCGTTGCAGCAAGTCCTCTACACGGCTCTCCACGGGCTGCCGCGGATCTTTGTAAAGCGCTTGCTGCGCAACAGAGGGAAAGCACATCACCCCCAGTATCAGACACAGAAATTTTTTCATCCGCAGAACTTACCTGATGGCTTTGATTTGCTTGAGGTATTCTTTTTTAAAGACATTGTACCACTTGTCACCCAGGGTGTATTCGGCCACTCTCATTTTTACGTTCATGCCCGGTTCCGATTTAAAATCGCGCAGCGCCATACTGCGGGCCAGTGAGGTTTGCTGCAGTTTGGTAAGTTTGGGATGAAGGTTGATTTTGCGCAGGTGCTGAAGCAGAAAGTAGGCCGCGTCGGGTTGATTGTTGCTAAGCTCCCAGGTGATCCCGTAGAGCGGGAATTCATAGCGCTTCGTGGTCATATACTGATGAAGTGGCAGGTGCACCAGTCCGAAACTGCTCAGCGAACGTGAGCTGTAGAATTCGCCGAGCTTAAGATATTCATTAATGGCCTTTTCATATTGATCGCAACTGACGAAGGTGGCTACCTGTTTTAAGGATCGCTGGTAAGTGGCCGGATCGGCCATTTTCTGCTGGCCGGCGGTGGCACTTTCGCTGTCGATACCGCAGTCGCGCTTGCTTTCGGCCGTTTGCAGGGCGTCTTTGTACTTTTCTTCAGCACCGATGAAATCATTGGCGGAAATCAGGCTACGCGCTGAAGCTAAATGAGCGTCGTACTCATTCTGCGCATTTGCGCATTCCTGGCTGAAGATGGAACGTTTTAGGGCCTCCAGCCGGGTATTGAGGCGCTGTTCGCCAAGCAGGTTGTACGCACGCTGATCCTCAATGGCTCCCAGCAGTTGTTGCCGGGCCGCCGGCAACTGGTTGGCCGTAACAGATTTTTCGGCTTCGTCAAGGTTCAGCAGTATCACTTCGAGCTTGGCCGAGCGGAGCAAACTTGCTAACTGCGCATCTTTTTTAACGGACCAGGCCAGTTCGATGTCGCGGGCCAGGGCCAGCAAATCAAACGCAGACCGGTAGTCGCCACTTTTTAGCTTTTCCCGTCCGGTCCTGACAGCAACTTCATACTGACCGGCCATGATTTTTTCTTTCAGTGCATGCGCTGCTTTTGCATCCGGAATGTAGGTGGGATGCTGCTGCTGGTAGGCGATGGCTTCGTTGATCTTTACTTCAGCCTCCTGATAAGCTTTGCTTCGGTACTGTTGTTCGGCCTGCTGAACCGCCTTCTGGTAAAGGCCGTTATGACAGTCGCGCCGGATGAGTTCAATGGTATCGTTGCAGGTATAGGCCGGAATGGCCTTGCAGAAATCTTCGGCTTTCTTTACGGAAGCCAGCGCCTCAACGTATTTTCCGTCGGTGAGTTGCCGTGCGGCCATATCCATATCAACCCATTCCAGCGCATCGCAGAAGGCCAGGGCCGAACGGTGAGTTCCCTCATCGAGTTTGGGAAAGGTAAAGAGCCGGATCATCTGTTGTTTGGCCGTTTCGTACTGCCCGGCGTCATAGTCGCAGCGAATCAGAAACAACTGGGAGGGTCCGTAGGTGGGCTGATACGAGAGGGATTGCTCAAAACACCGGCGTGCTTCCGCCTTCTGTCCGTTGGCGAAAAGCGTGACCCCCTTATCGTAGTATGACTGGTGAAGTATTGATTGGGCATAGTCTACACGCGTTTTAAGTTCCTGCCAGCGGGTGAGCGCTTCGGCCTGGCGGGCGCCGAGTTGGCGCGGGTCGAAGGCCGCGATGTTCAGTGCCTGCCAGAAGCTGGCCCCGCCAATCTGATCCAGGCTCCGCTTGATGTCCTCAAGCTGAGCATTGGTGCTGCTAAGCTGTTCAAACAAGGCCGGATTAATAACGTCCATCCGCAAATGCGTATTCTGCAAATCGGTTTCGGCCTGATAATACAGATCCACCTGCTGCACCTTCCCGCGAAAGCGGTCGCGCCCCTGATGGTCAAAATAAAACATCACCGGATTGACCAGAAAACGGTACTTCGGTAAGGCCGCGGTGTCGGTGTATTGAAACCGGACTTCACTATAGGGTGGCGTGAAGGCCGTGCGGGCCTGATTAAAACTGGCCAGCAACTGGTTGTTGTCGCGGTATAAGGCCCCTGTAAATTCGTATTTGGAGGGCACCATCACGTCCGTCATGTCAAAACCACGGTAAAAAACATCCCCGCTAATGACCAGGTTACCGTAGGCCACAAATACGTTTACGGTCTGCTGACTTCGTGTGATCCGGATGTTCTCGCTGACGGTGAAGGTGGCTTTGGTTTGGTTGATGGGCTTGGGCTGAGCGTTGCCGATTACGTCCAGCATTTCGTTGATCACCCGCTGACTTTCTTCCGCCGTGCCCGGAAGATAGGTTAGCAGCCACGACTTGGCTTCGTTGGTTTCGTATAGAATCTGCGTCTGAGCAGGGGCAAGGGCCGCACTGAGCATCAGGATCAGAAGTAAGGCGATTCTTTTCATCATTGGAGAGTTTCGTGAAGTTCGCGGCGAAGATCGGTTCGCCGGCTAATCATGCGAAATTACAAATTTGCTGCTGATTCCGATGACTCAGGCAATTTCTTTTCTTTTCCGCCGTGCATCTGCCCCCATTTTGTAACTTTGCAGGGAAATTAAAATCCCTGAAACATGAAACGATTTTTTTGGTGGCTGATGCCGGCTCTGTTCTTGCTGAGCGCCTGTGGGGGCGGTTCAGAAAAAAATTCCACCACGGGAAACAGCCCTGACATGAACCTTACGGGAACCATTAAGATTAAGGGTTCGCAGACGCTCTACCCCCTGGCTGCGAAATGGGCCGGGGCTTTTATGAAAGATCATCCTAAGGTGAAAATTGAAGTGAGCAGCCAGGCATCACAATGGGCCCTGGCCGATCTGTTGGCGGGGAAAACGGACATGGCTATGGTGTCGTGTAAACCCACCGACGAGGAGATGAAACAGGGACTCTGGGTGGCACCGGTCGCACTGGACGCCCTGGTAGCCATTATTAATTTTGACAATTCGGAGATTCAGCCCTTGGTGATGCACGGAATAAAACGTGAGATGTTGACCCAAATCTATCAAGGCTCCGTGAAAACCTGGGGTGCCGTGACCGGACGCAATGCGCCGGAGCCGGTGAAGGTGTACGCACTCAGCGATAGTACAGGAACGGCGCGCACCTGGAATCAGTTTCTGGGCCTGGCGGAAGGACAACACAAGGCCACGCGACTGCAGTCGCCCGAACAAATGCTGGCTCATGTACGGCTTGAAAAGGGCGCTATCGGTTATTGCAGCATCATGGACGCTTATAATATGCAGACCGGATTTCGCAAGGACGGATTGTACATTGTTCCGGTGGATTACAATGCAAACGGTCATATCGAAGACGCCGAACAGTTTTATGATAAATTTACCCTGATATCCTCCGCCCTGATCGCGGGGAAAGTGCCGCGTCCACCCGCCCGTGAATTGTTCCTGGTGACCAAAGGAAAACCATCCACGGAAGTGATGCAGGAGTTTTTGGACTGGGTGCTGACGATAGGGCAAAATTATGCGGCAACCACGGGCTTTGTCAACCTGTCCAAAGCACAGGCAGAAAAGACAAGGGGAACCATCAAATAGAATCCCGCAAGCGGTTTATTCGACCGGGTGAAGGTAGTTCTCGATGAATTCGCGGACGCAGCCTTCACCACCTTTATTTTCCAATACGATCTTGGCCGTGGCGCGCACTTTTTCTACCGCATCGGAAGGGCAGGCACTTAACCCAACTTGGGTTATCACCGGAAGATCATTGATGTCATCGCCGACATAGGCCACCTCTGCCAGGGTTATGTTTAACTGATCACACCACTGCTGAAGGATATCCAGTTTCTTCCAGGTTCCTACGTAAACATATTCAACACCGAGCCTTTGGGCGCGATCCCGGATGATGTTCTCGTTGATGCCGCTGCTGATGAAGCCGACAGGAAATCCGGCCGAGGTGAGCTTAATGATGGCCATCCCGTCTTTGGTGTTGAATTTCTTAAACTCATCCCCACCTTGAGTATAATACATCCCGCCATCGGTCATTACACCGTCGATGTCGAGTGCCAGAAAACGAAACTGAAAGCCGTTGATGTATTTGCGCCGGGCTGCATGATCTTCCCGCACCAGGGAGTCGATGCTGACATTCAGCGCATCCGAAAGGCGGATCAATTCATCGGTGCCGGGCTCGGCATCCCCCTGTTCAAATGCATGCAGGGCTTGAGGGCTGAGGTGGGCCATGCTGGCCAACTGGGTTGGACTTAGGTTTTTCACCTTGCGGAGCACGGCCAGATTGGCGGCGAAATGGCTCATACGATGGTTCGGTTAACGGCGGCAGCAATGGGCTTCAGGCTTTCATACAGCCGACGGAATTGATCGTGGGTGAGTTGTTGAGAGGCATCGGATTTGGCGGCCGGAGGATTGGGGTGCACTTCAATCAGCAAGCCGTCAATATCCATCGCCATGCAGGCCCGGGCCAGATCGGGTACACCGTAGGCGTAGCCCATGGCATGACTGGGATCGAGGATGACCGGCAGGTTGGTATATTCTTTTAAATACGCTACACCGCAAAGATCCAGCGTGAAGCGCGACTTGTTCTCAAACGTACGTATGCCGCGTTCGCAAAGGATTACCTGCTCATTGCCCCCGGAGAGGATAAATTCTGAGGCCTGAACAAACTCCTGCAAGGTGCTGCCAAAGCCGCGTTTCAACAACACCGGCTTGTTGGCCTTGCTGCATTTGTAAAGAATACCGTGATCGTACATAGCTTTGGCACCAACCTGAATCACATCCGCGTAAGCGATAACCTCATCAACGTGAGTGGAGTCGCGGACTTCCGTAATAATGGCCAGGCCGTATTTGTCGCGCATTTTCGCCAGCAACTTCAGGCCGTCAATACCCATTCCACGGAAAGTGTAAGGGGAGGTGCGCGGCTTGAAAGCGCCGGCCCGCAACGACTTCAGTCCATGCTCGCGGATCAGGGCGGCACTCTGCTCAAGCTGTTCTTCCGATTCTACTCCGCAGGGACCAATAATCAACGCGCAGTTGCGTTCGCTTCCGCCCAGCACTAGCTCGCCAAACTGAACACTCGCCTTCTCGCTGCGGTATTTTTTTGAGGATAATTGAATGTCGCTGTCGGATATAAACACTTTTTCAATGAAGGCTTCGTGGGATGGGTCTACCGAACGAAAGCGCGAGGGTGTAATCAGTATCGTGGTTCCGGACTTTTCCAGCACAATTGCCTCATAGGCCCGGGCCAGCGTTTCAATCATTTCCGGCATCGCCGGATTTTTCAGGTGAAGAATCATGATTCCCCCTTGATAAGGTTATTAAATTTTATAGTGCCCACAATTTTCTTGTCGTGGTCGACCACCGGTAAAAACATGACCGGGAAACTCAGGTTCTTGACAAAATTCAGCAGGGCCGATACCTCCATGTCTTCATATACGTAGGCAGGGTTCCGGTTAATCAGGCTGTTTGCATCCAGACGATCCAGTTGATCGATGTTGCGCAGTAAGCCCCGGCGAACATCGGCGTTGGTGATGATGCCCTCCAGTTTTCCCTCTGCATTGGCGATCATCGTAAACCCCATCTTCGCGTCTTCGATGCTTTGCAGAACATCGCGAAAGTTGGTCTCCCCCGAATGGAGGATGGGAATTTCATCCGACTGCAACATAAAATCCCGCACCAGGTAGTGGGAGGGAACCTCGTCGCTGCGGAGCTTCATCATGGCCGATCCGATGAAGTCGCCCTTAAACAGGTAAGATCCGATCACGGAGGTGTTCACCCCCATGTTGCGCAGGATGAACGATACTTCTTCGTTTACACCCCCATCGACATGAATTCGTACATGCGGGAAACGTGCGCGGAACTGACGGATACGGCGGAAGGTGCCGCTGTCGAAAGTGCCGCCGCTTTTTCCCGGCGTGGTGGTCATGAACAGCACAAAACTGCAGAGGTCTTGGTAGTCGGCAAAAACCTCAACGGGGGTGTCGGAAACAATGGCCAGCCCCAGGTGGGCCGCAAGGTTCAGCGGAATCTCCGGTTTTGCGCACAGGTTTTCGTGTTGGAGGGTTACATATTCCACGTGGTGTTCGCGGATCAGCGGCCAGTAAAGTTCGGGCTCGGCGGTAATCAGGTGCAGGTCGACCGGGGTGGAGGACAGTTCGCGAAGTCTGCCAATATCACTAAATACCGAGGGATCATCCATGCAGTCGACATGAAAATAATCAACATTGTAGGCATCCAGCTCCCGGGCCAGTGAAGGCAAATCCTTATCGGTGTTAGAATATATGGAGGCGGAGATTTTCATCGCTTTTCAGGATGCAAAGCTACGCATTTTTGTTACACTCCCTCCAGCGTGAAGGGATCCCAATCGGGCCCGGTGTTGAACTTCGATCGCCAATCGAGCAGCCCCTGTGCACTAAGCGTGGTTTGAATAAGACCTTCTGCTCCGCTTTCCAGGGGCTGGTAGATCTTCCCAGTGGGATCGCATACCCGGCTGTGGCCCGCGTGGTCCAGCCCGTTGCCGTCGCAACCCACCCGGTTAAGGCCCACGCAATAGCTCAGGTTTTCAATGGCACGGGCCAGCAAAAGGCTTTCCCAGTGGTGCGTGCGCCGCGCCGGCCAGTTGGCGGTATAAAGCAGTACATCGTATTCGAAACGGTTTTCATGGTAACGGTTGCGGGCCCATACCGGGAATCGGAGGTCGTAACAGATCAGCGGACAAATCCGCCAGCCCTTTAGTTCTACAATAAGGCGCCCGCCCCCGGAGGTGTATTGTTCCGGCTCGCCCCCGAAACGAAAAAGGTGCCTTTTGTCGTACTTCTCATAGGTGCCGTCGGGCCGAACCCAATACAGCCGGTTGAAATAGCGGCCCTGTTCCTGCACCATCACACTCCCGCAGAGTGCCCCCTTGAGGCGGGCGGCCGCCGCCTGCATCCAGGCCAGCGTGGGACCGGGTTCCGTTTCCGCGAAAGCGGTGTTCATCGAAAAACCCGTGGCAAACATTTCCGGGAAAACCACTACATCGACAGGAGCGGAAAGGCTGTTCAGCAATTGATCACCGAAGGCCAGATTCTCCGCGGGCTCCTCCCAGCGAATATTGGTTTGACACAGAACTATATTCAGATCTTGCATAGGATTTCAGCGGCTTTTTCGAGGGTTTCTTCTTTTTTGGCGAAACAAAACCGCAGCACTTTGTTGTCAATCGGCTTGTGATAAAAAACGGATACCGGAATACTGCCCACTTTCTTTTCGGTGGTGAGCCATCGCGCGAACTGTATTTCGTCGTCCTGACTGATGGCGCTGTAATCCAACAATTGGAAATAGGTGCCGTGACAGGGGATGATGCCAAAGCGGGAACCTTGCAACAGCCGCTGAAAATAATCGCGTTTTTGCTGGTAAAAATCGGGCAGGCCTTCCCAATGCGAAGCCTCTTTCATGTATTCCGCCAGTGCATACTGTATCGGGGTATTGCAGGTGAATACTACGAATTGATGAGCTTTCCGGAATTCCGTCATCAGATTCGCCGGAGCCAGGGCATATCCCATCTTCCAGCCCGTGGCGTGAAACGTCTTGCCAAATGAACCAATTACTATGCTTCGCTCGGCCAGACCCGCGTAACGGCATACGCTTTCGTGAACCTGCCCGTCGAAAATCAGGTGCTCATACACCTCGTCACTGATAATAATGATGTCCGTCTTTCGCGTAATCTTCTCCAACGCCTTCATGTCGGCCGCCGTCAATATGCTGCCGCTGGGATTGTGCGGCGTGTTCAGGATGATCATTCGCGTGTTATGCGTGATCAACTTTTTTATGTCATTCCAGTCAATCGTGTATTCCGGATGTTTTAGACGGGCGTACTTGGGTATACCACCGTTCAATAAGATCGCCGGTACATACGAGTCGTACGCCGGCTCAATAACTATAGCTTCATCCCCTTCACGTATAAGCGCGGCAATGGCCGTAAAAATGGCCTGGGTGCCGCCCGCTGTTATCGTAATTTCCGTGTCGGGATTATAGATCGCGCCATAGCTACTCTCTACCTTGCGCGCAATGGCTTCCCGCAACAGCGGAACCCCCGGCATGGGCGCGTATTGGTTGTACCCCTTCTTCATGTGCTGGTTCACCAGCGAAATCAATTTTTCCGAAACCGGAAAATCCGGGAATCCCTGCGATAAATTAATGGCCTTGTGCTCTGTTGCAAGGGCCGACATAACCGCAAAAATACTTGTTCCAAACCCCGCTAACTTCGAGTTAAGGCTGCCACTGAATTTCTCCATGTGCTCATTTGCTTTCTGCAAATTTAGTCTTTTCTCCTTTTCGGGCGCCCCTTGTTCCGAAAGTTTGTCGTCAGTTTTGTAAAAGACAGCATATGTTAAAAAAGTGAACGAAATGCTAAAAGCCTCGTTTTGTTAACATATAGTTTGAAAAAGATGTGCTTGGTCAGGTGGGATCAGCGAAATGAAGTTAAGAAGCAGAAAAACAGATATATAAGTTCTTTTTCGAACATTCTGATCGGCCGAAATTTCATACCTTGGATCAGCAATTTTATCAAACATTCAAAAAAAAGACCGTAAAAAATTTGCTTTTAAGAATTCCTTAGGTTAATTTAGACAAAATAAAAATAACGCCAACCGTGAGGCAAGTAAACATAAGAAAGAGGTTCTTTTCCAGAAAGTAGCAGGAGCGGTGTTGCTTCGCACGGCTGATGGTATAGGTGTGTTTGCTGTCATGTGTGGTGGTAAGCCGAATGCTAATAAAGTATAAACATATTGATTCTGATTATTATGAACACAATCGTACGTTTTATCACGGCCTTGCTGATGTTATCATTGACAATGCC